>JAFUSD010000258.1 GCA_017480685.1 Bacteroidaceae bacterium | reverse complement strand
GGTCGATCTGGCCTTCGCCGGTGATGACCAGTGTGGCATCGTGTAGCAGGTGGTCGAAGTGGGAGAGACGGAGCAGGAGGTCGATGCCGCTCGAGCGTTCGCAGTGGGGCAGCGACATGAGTGCCGCTCCTATTCCGCCTGCGGCTCCGGCTCCTGGTTTATTTATTATGGTGCGCCCCGCCAGTTGCTCCAGATATTGGCCATATTCCTCATTGCGTCGTTCGAGAACTGGGAGCATCTGGGGGGTGGCTCCTTTTTGCAAAGCAAACATCTGGGTGGCTCCTGTCGGGCCACAGAGGGGTGAATCGACGTCGGTGGCGATGGTGATGTGGCAGCGGTCGAGGCCGGGTGTGCCGGCGAGTGCTTCGAGCATTCCGCGCCCGCAGTCGTTGGTGGCCGAACCGCCGAGGCCTATGATGAGTCGTCGTGTGCCGTGGCCGATGATTTGAGCCATCGCTTCACCTACACCGCGGCTCGAGGCCACAAGTGGGTTGCGCTCGTCGGGGCTGAGGAGGGTGAGGCCTATGATGCTCGCCACGTCGATGATGGCGGTGCCGTCGGTGAGCAGGCCGTAGTGGGTGGCGATGGGGCGGAGTAGTGGGTCGTGGGCAGTGATGGGTATGAGCCGGCCGCCCAGAGCATGGGTCATGGCATGGGTGAATCCCTCGCCGCCGTCGGATATGGGCAGGGTGGTGATGCGGATGTCAGGATGCAGTTGGTGTATGGCCGCAGCCATTGCCTCGCCTGCCTGCAGCGAGGTGAGCGAGCCTTTCCACGAGTCGGTGGCTATGATGATGTGTCTCATTGTGTGAGTAGTAAAAGATGAGGATATCCTCAACGCCCTGCGAGGATATCCTCAACGCCCTGCGAGGATATCCTCAACGCCCCGCGAGGATATCCTTAACGCCCTGCGAGGATATCCTCACATATTGGTGTGTGAGTTCAGAAGTAGATGCCGATACCCAATTTCAGTCCCAGCTCGCTCTTGTGACCTATGTCGGTGAGGCTGATGTCGTAGTATATCGATGGTTCTACAGATATGTAGTGGTTGAGGTAGTAGCAGTATCCGAGTTCGGGTGTGAGCTGCCAGTCGTCGTAGTGTCGGTATTCGTGTACGTATTGCAGTCCGCCGGCATAGAAGAGTCCGTTCTCGCGTGTGTAGTATCTCACTTTTGCACCGATGAGCAGGTCGGCCACTTTAGAGTTTGAATAGTTGAATCCGAATTGTGCCTCGGCCATCCAGTCGCGCTCGAAGAAGTATCCTCCTTTCAGGTTAAGCCCCACGTGTAGGTCGTGGCGGTCGCTTACCGACATGTTGAACCCTGTGAGCGATGCACCCACGTATTTGGTGTCTTTCTCGAATTGAGCCATTGCGGCTGTGGCTGCTCCGAGGAGCATGATGATTGCAATAATTTTTTTCATGTGTTTATGTATCTATTTGTTTATTTGAGTTTGGTCTGCTTCAGTTGCTCGCGGAATGCGTCGGCAATTGATTGCGGATTGATGTCGGTCCCTGAGTTTTGTACTATACGCACTGCGTTGTAGTATGCATAGCCCATCCCGGTTGTAACGATGCTTGCCGTGACGGCACTGATTGTTCCGCCTACTATGGGTCCGGCCTCGGGTATGAGTTTTATGAGTCCGTGGGCAACAGCCCGCCCCGTCATTGTGGCTCCCAGCACTCCGGCAGCGCTCGAGACGAGGGTGGTGATGAATGTCTTGTCGGTCTCAATCTTCATGACCTTGCTTATGCTGGCTATCATTCCGATTTGAACTGGTGCAAGGAGTACGGCATCGCTGAATGGCACTGGTGTGGCTCCGATGGCAGCGGCAGCCGTGGCAGCGGCGGTTATCACTTTGTCAACCGCGCGTTTCGTGATTTTGTCGTTTACTTTCTGTGCAGCGGCCAGGGCCGCCTTTGCAACGTCGGGCACTATCTCGTAGGTATGCTCAATGAGTTCTTCGAGGCCGAAGGGCGGAATGGTGCCGATGGGTGTCTCGTAGGCCTGAGCCAACACGCGTATGACATTGGTTGCTGCGTGGCATTCGTTCTTTACGATGTTGTAGAACTCCATGTTGGTGTCGACCGATTTGGTAAGCACCACCACCACCGGAATCTCTTGTGCCAACTCGCTTATGAATTCGCTCTCGGCATGTTCCAGACGTTTGCCGTCGTTGGAGATGCAGAACCAAGCCAGGTGTATCTGCTCCGACGGGTTACCCGCCTGCTTCCGGCGCTCTATCTCGTTGCGTAATTCCTTGACAACCTCACGATAGTTGCCCAGCTCGAAGCCCTTAGTGTCGAAGATATGTACGGGCTCTCCCTCTTTCGAGTATTCCTTCATGTGCTGGGTCACCGAATAACCCACGCCGGTCTCGGCCAGGTCGCCCTTGAACACTGCGTTGATGAGTGTCGACTTGCCCACACCGGTCTTGCCGGCAATCAGGATGTTGGCATGACCTATCTTGTCGAGCGCATCGTCTATGATTTGCTTTATGTTGAGAGCCTTGGCATTCTTGGCTGCCTCGGTCAGGTTCTCTATGGCCGACGGATTCTTCGTCACATCCTTCACCGTGCGGATGATGTCTAATATATTTCCCATAGTGTCTTGTAGATGTTGGTATGGCGCAAAGTTAGTAAATAATTGATAATTGACAACCCTCAATTGATGATTATTTGATGCAAAAGGGGCAAATTAGTCGTAAACAGGCGCTGCATGTGGCACTTGACACACCTATTTTGCGCTTCAAAAGCAAATAAATGCCGATAATGTAATGCTTATAATGAATAATTTTGTAAATTTGCAAATCGAATGTTTTTCGCTAAGCCAAATGAGCAACGATAAGTTTGCTATGGCTGGGAGATATCATAACCCAACAGAACCAAACAGATAATACGATGAAAAGAACGGCTATATTGCTAATCGGAATGCTGTGTGCCAGCTCTGCAATGATGGCACAAGACCGCCCGCGATATGAGGGCATGAGAGACGTGAACCATGTGGTGGACAACACCGCCGACTCTCTGGAGAAAGCCAACCAGGTGCGCCCCGTGAGCGGCTCAAGCCGCAAGGGGAGCAATCCTGTCATCTTCCTTGTAGGAAATTCGACCATGCGCAACGGAACCCTGGGCAATGGAAACAACGGACAATGGGGATGGGGCTACTTTGAACGCCTCTTCTGGGACGAACGCAAGATAACGGTAGAGAACCATGCACTGGGCGGAATGAGCACCCGCACCTTCTATCGCGACCTGTGGCCGGCAGTGCTGAAGGGGGTGCAGAAGGGTGACTACGTGTTCCTCGAACTGGGACACAACGACAACGGCCCGCTCGACTCGGGACGCGCCCGCTCATGCATCAAAGGAGTGGGACACGACTCCACACTCGTCACGATAAAAGAAACCGGACGTCAGGAGATGGTATACACCTTCGGCGGATACATACGCAAATATGTGGCGCAGATACGTGCCAAGGGCGCAACACCAGTGTTATTCACCCTGACACCACGAAACGACTACGAGCCCGACGACCCGACACGCATCCAACGAAAGCTTGCCGACTTCACCCCGTGGATAAAAGCCATGGCACAAGAGCTGAACTGTGCTATGATAGACCTCAACGACATCTCGGCCACGAAACTCGAAAAATATGGACGCTGGAAAACCAACTACTTCTTCTTTGGCGACAAAATCCACTCATCGGAGTTCGGAGCACGGATGAACGCCGCATCGTGTGCCGAAGGAATCGAGGCATGCACACATCCCGATGTGGCTCTGCTGAAGACGTTCCTGAAACAAAACGCACTACATCCCGAACGCATCGACAAGGGACGCCAGCCAGGCAAACCCGTCGTCTTCACAACGGGCGACTCCACGATGAAGAACACCGACAGCGACGCCGACGGCATGTGGGGATGGGGAGCAGTGGCCACCAGTGTGTTCGATGAAACTAAATGTACGGTCATAAACGCAGGCATGGCAGGACGCAGCACACGCACCTTCCTCGACGAAGGACGTTGGGACAAGGTATACAACTCGCTCGAGCCGGGCGACTTCGTCCTCATACAGTTCGGCCACAACGACATAGGCGGCATAGACCGCGACAAAGAACGCGGCGTCATAGCATCGGCCGCCGACACCTGCCACGTATACCACCTGCAGTCAAACGGGCAATACAAGGTCATCTACTCATTCGGCTGGTATCTGAAGAAATTCATACAAGACGTGCGCGAGAAAGGTGCAACACCCATACTCCTCTCGCTCACTCCGCGCAACGAGTGGCCCGGCGGTAAGATTGAACGCAGAAACGACACCTACGGCCGCTGGTATCGCGAGGTGGCTGCCGAGACGGGAGTGGAGTTTGTGGATGTTCACAACATCACGGCCGACTACTTCGACAGCATCGGACGCGAAGCAACCGCACCTTACTATAAGAACGACCACACCCACACCTCGCGCCTGGGTGCATTACGCAACGCACAGAGTGTGGCCGACGGCCTGCGGCAGATTGACAGCCCATTGGCCAAGTACTTGAAGTAACAGTCATCGACGAGTATGAACAAAGCAACATCGATACTAATAGCCCTGACCCTCGGCATTGCACAGACAGCATGGGCGCAAGACCGTCCCATGAGAGTGAGCCAACATCAGCAGGGATTCACCATCACCGACGAAGTCGACGGACGCGAAGTCGTTGTAGGCCGTATAGACCGAGGCACCTACCAAGAAGCCCTGCAACACAACCCCGTGTTCAGAGAGTGGATAGCAGCCCCAGACCAGGCCCCCTCCTATCCTCCCCCAAAGGGGAGGAACTCCATCCGGATGGCATCATCCCCCCCTGGGGGGATAAGAGGGGGGCTTGGTGGAGGCTCCCCCCTCCTGACCGACTCGTGGGGACAGACTGAACCCTACAACCTCCTCTGTCCAATGGCCGACACCTTGCGTTGCAAGGTAGGATGTGTGGCCACTGCCATGAGTCAGGTCATGTACTACTACCGCCACCCACTGCGCGGCAACGGCATCCATACCTATACCGACACCGCAGGCACCGGGCAGACACTCACCGCCGACTTCGGTGCCCACCAGTATGAATGGAACTATATGCTCGATGTCTACAGCCCAGGCCTCTACACCACACGTCAAGCCAACGCCGTGGCCAGGCTGTGCAGCGATGCAGGCATTGCCGTCGACATGAGATACGGAGTGGAAGAGAGCGGAGCACTTTCGGTGAAACAGCCCATGACACTTACCACCTACTTCGGCTACGACCGTGGCATACGCCAAATCTTCCGCGACTTCTACAGCCAGAGCGAGCTCTACACCATGCTCATTGCCGAGATTGAAGCAGGGCGTCCCATCCTTTGCAGCGGATACGGCATCGACGGCGGAGGTCACGCCTTCGTCATCGACGGCTACGACGGTGCCGGCCTCTTCCACATCAACTGGGGGTGGAACGGATATGCCGACGGCTACTACAACATAGACTACATGAACCCTCATCAGCCTGAGTGGAACCACTTCCGCGACCGTAGGGAACTCGGAGCCAACATCCTGCAAAGCTATACCATCGGCATTCAACCCGCCGACCGTGTGCTTCAGCCACACGAAACCCACGAGTATGCATTCTCGCATCTCACACTTCTCGACACCACCGAAAACAATGCTACCATCATAGTACACAATCTCTCGAACGTGGGGTGGAACACCCACGACGGCACCGTGGCCCTTGCACTCAGCCCCATCGACTCTGCCACACCCATTGCCATCCTCCACACCTACACCCACACATTCCCACTCGAAGAAATCACCGACTCCACCTTTACCGATACCATCACAATCGACACCCAGCTGCCATCCCTTTCGCCACAGACCTGCCGACTTGTGCCCGTATATCAAGAGCCCGACGGCACATGGAGCGAAGCACGCACCTGCCGAGGCACACCCAACCACCTGTTGGCACATATAGCCCCCGGCGGCCACACCACCTACACAACCCCATCCAGTGCCACCGCCCATCTGAGGCTCGACGACTATGAGGTGCCCGACACCATGGAACGGTGGCACTCGCCGCAGATGACCCTCACCATCACCAACGACAGCCCTGCCGAGTATTGTGGAAGAGTCTACATAGCCAGTCAGCTGGGCGACCCCGTCGTGATGTACAACGCCATAGCAGGAGTGGGGCTCTACCTCCAACCAGGGCAGACCGAGACCCTCAGTTTCAACTACAGCCCCCTGCGCAGCACTGCCGATTCCATCCGCCTGTGCGCCCTCTACGATGTTGACCTCTTCACCGACTCCATCCGCCTGCTTCCACTCGAGAAAGACATCGTCATCGTAGACCGCACTACAGGCATCAGCCAGCAGCCCACCACCGTAGCATCCGCGCCCGCCGCGGCGACAGCCTACGACCCCGAAGGACGCCCGCACAATCCAGCCATACCATTACCCAACCACATAATAATAACCCAAGATGGAAAGAAGAGAAGCATTCAAAATGTACCTTAAACCCGGATACAAGGAAGAGTACAAACACCGTCATGCCGCCCTGTGGCCCGAGATGCGCCAGCTGCTCCACGACGGCGGAGTCTATGACTACAGCATCTACCTCGACGAAGAGACCAACACCCTCTTTGCCTTTCAGAAAACACGCGGCGAAGGCAGCAGCCAGGACATGGGAAGCCTCGAGATAGTGCAGAAATGGTGGGCTTACATGGCCGATATCATGCTCACCAACCCCGACAACTCGCCAATATCCATCCCCCTGCCCGAGATGTTCCACATGGATTGAAATGCAAATACACCTGCGTGGATATACGTAAATCCCCGCGACAATACACAACTTTTGTTCCGAGGATATGGAAAAACTTAAATTTACGTCGTAAATTATTAAATTTGCGACGTAAATTTATTGTTTTTCGGCCGAAAATTATATAATTTGCGACGAAAATTAAAGAATTAGTATGTACGCGCAGCAAAAGTTGTACGTCCGCGCAGGTAAAATTGTACGTCCGCGCAGCAAAAGTTTTACATGTGTGCGACACAGCGTCCGTATCTGCGAAGCAAAAAAGAGGTGTGGATACAAAAAAAACTTTGTGCAGTTTACGTCTTTTTCGCCACCAATTTCGTCATTAAATATAGAGACGTGCAGCCAGCACTGGCATGGCAGTTGCCACTTAAACACAGCAAACCAAGATTCCGATGCATCAGAAAGACAGAGAAAAACGGCTCCGCGAACTGGAGAACATAGTCGAACAGCGGCTCGACTGGTTGTTCCGTTTTGCCTATCTTCGCATCGGCAACCGCGAGGACGCCGAGGACGTGGTGCAGGACACTCTGCTGAAGCTCTACACGTCGGGGCAGGACCTGAGCCATGTGGACAATGTGGAGCGCTACTTGCTGCGGTCGGTGGGCAATGCCTGTATCGACTATCAGCGACGACGGCGCCCCACGATGGTGGACATCAGTCAAGCCACCGACCGCCCCGAGCCACCCGATGCCGACGGCGACCTGCACGATGAATACATGCGCATCAGCCAGGTGCTCGACACTCTGCCACCACTGCAGGCCGAAACGGTACGACTGCACATCACCGACCAACTGACCTTCCGACAGATTGCCACGATGCAGGGGGTGCCCGAATCGACAGTCAAGGCACGGTTCCAGTACGCGATAAAGAAGTTGAAGGAAAACCTCTCACCCCTTTGGGGGAATTGACAAACCTCTCCCCCGCCTCCCCAAAGGTGAGAAGCTATATCCATCCGGACGGTATCTTCTCCCCTTGGGGGCAATTGCGGAATCGTAGCAATTGGGGAGCGAAGCGACGGAGGGAATAAGAGAGGGGTTTGACAATTAGCCATGCGGGGAGGAGACCCCCTCCGCTTCGCTCGTCCCCCTTTCAGGTGGGACAGTCCGTCCGGAAGGGTAGCATCCGCTATTCATTATTCATTATTCATTATTCATTAAACAAAGCATCCGCTATTCATTATTCATTATTAATTATTAATTCAGGAATGAAGAACGAAAACGACATAAGAGACTTGCTCGAAGCTCATTGCGAGTACCACGCCTCGGCCGAACTGCGCGAGCGGGTGATGATGGCTGCGGCTCATGCACAGGTGGAGCGTAGCAGCCGCAGGTGGTGGCCGTGGATGGCTGCTGCAGTCATACTGATTGTAGGCGGCGCGGGCTTATATATATATAATAAGGTGGATATTCACAATAAGGTGAATGAAGTGAAATATATGGTCGAGGCAAGAAACGATAAAACGATAATGAATCCCTCGGCCGAAGAAGAGGTGGAGAGGTATCAGAGTGAGGGATATGTGAAGATGAATGATGAAGTGACAGATGTGGTGGCTGATGTCCCAAAGCCAGTAGATGAAGAAACGTGTAGCGAAGAAGATGCCGACGAACCTCTCGAAGCAGCGAACGACGAACCTATAGCCGAACCAATCCACGAGCCCGACGACACGTATGCCAACGAACCACTCACCGAAGAAGACCTGCCTGCCGAATGGCGCTCCATGGCTTCTATTGAGGAAGAGCCGGAAGAAGAGCCAGTGATTGATATAATACACGAACGCAGCAACCGACTGTCGGAGATGTTCGACAAGAAGATGCAACAAACAGAGCCACAGCCATGAAGAGACTATCTATATACTTATTGCTTGTTGCGGTGTCGATGCATGTCGGGGCACAAATCGACAGCCGCCTCGACAGCATCTACACATACGTGTGCCGCCTCGGGACATCGCTCAAAGCCAGCAACAGCGACTGCGACTACAACAACAAGAAGTCGCAACTGGGCAACATGACCAACCACACCCTGTCGCTCACCACCGACATGGCAACAGTTGCCGACACCCTGCAGCCGCAGAACCATTCGGCGCGTAGCATACTGCGCTCGCTGCGCACCCTGCTCAACCAGCTAACGGCAACTCATGCTGCCGAGAGTTGCATACACGAGTCGCACACCGCCGACAGCGATTCCACCTTTTACATCATACGTCTGAAGGGTCACGAGCAGAACATGATGCGACTGAAATGCGCGCGGCACACCATCGAGGGCACCAATCGTTCGACCATCAGCATAACGCTCGAAATGTCGTGCACCGCCGATACGACCACCATCGAAGCCGACATGCCAAAACATATAGAAAGAGAAAGGAAACGATAAAAAAAGAGAACGACTATGAAAAGAATGAGAACAGCAACAATCGTCGCAGCACTGATGCTGATAGCACCTGCCATCGATGCTGCCGTGAAGACGGGCGAAGTGGAAAGCCCGGAACCGAAGCGGATAAGCGCCGACGAATTTCACACACTGAAGTATCCGCTCACCATCACCGTCAACCCCACCTACACCGTCATGACCGTATATCATCTGTGCATGTCGGACGAAGAGCACATAGTGGTGGCGAGCGACACATCGGCACTGCTCGACCCGCGCACCGGAAAGAAATACCATGCACGGCGCATCACGAGCGGCAATGCATTGATGAACCACGACACCATCATCCGCGGGATGAAAGACCAGGTGGTGACATTCCAGATTGAGTTCGACCCACTGCCGCGCCACACTCAGAAGATTTGCATCGTGGGTATGTCGTGTCTGCAGAAGACCAACACATACAAGTATATCGACAAAGTGCTCGAACTGCCGCACCTCAGCAGCCTCATCATGGAACCCGCGACGCCAACCATGGCGACACTCATCGCCCGTTTGTCGGAAGGCCGCACCACCGTCGGCTGGTATTCCGACGATATGCCCCCGCGCCAACGAGCCAAGATAGATAAGAAAAAAAACTCACCTCACATCACCGGAGTGATGAAGATTCGACCATACTTCACCACCGACATGCGCGACAAGTATGCAGCATGGTTCACACCCGAAGCCACCTACGTGGCATACATCACCACATGCACCACAAGCAGTGCCAGCTACACATTCTACAAAACACCGATAACACCGATAATGGTTGACGACCAACACACCGTGTACCACATCACCGGATCGGCACCCTATCCACTCGACACCACCTTCACCACCGACACCGAGGCAGGCGACTGCATTGCAATCATCATGCAGTTCCCGCCCGTACCGCTCGACACATATCAACTCTACTTCCGCCTCATCTCGGGCAAGAATCCTATACGCGTTGACGTGTCGGAACTGTTGGAGAACCAATATCTTGTACAACCAATAAAACCATAAGACGAATATGAACAAACGAATATATATAGCAGCACTGTGCATCCTCTGCACAATATGTGCCACAGCACAGGTGAATGCCAGAATTGAAAGCCTACGTCAGTTTTGCGATTCGATAGGTAAGCCGATGGACATATATTACGAACGAAGCGCTTTTGCACCTGAACGCTTTTGTGTATCTAAAGGACTTTTTGTAAGATACACTTTGTTTAGTAAATCAGAAGCAAGTGCTCAGATAGACAAAAAGATACAGGAAACCATCGAAGCACTACGCGACGAAGCACAGACCTACGACCGATGGGACTATCATGAAGACGACGGCGACAGCATTGTCTGCTGCTTGACACTGCCAGGTGGAGCCGGTGAACAAAAGATTATCAAGAATAATAATGCAAAACACCCACACATCTCTGATGCCAATGAGTATATAAATTATGATTACATCAATCAGTTTATCAACTTCCAATATACTTGCTATCTCGATACCATTTCGGCTGAAAACAAGACATTCGACATACCGGCACTGCTCAGCGAGATAGGCACGGCCATAGACCCCTTGGTAGAAGACCGACGGGTAGTACATTGGCAGCACGACGAGTCGATCATACAGCCATTAAGAGAAAAGGGAGAGTACCATACCACCATGGCACATGGAAACATGGGTTACGATCATGGGGTAACGAATGGCATAATCTATACCATGGAATCGAAAGAACGGAGTGAACAGGTGATTGGAGTTTTGAGAGACGTGATTGAGAACTATCTTGCCACACACAAGGATGAGCCTTACAGATATCACAAACATGTTGAGAATAATGCAGACGAAGTATTATGGACTTTCTCACAAATGGATCCTATAAATAATTCGCCTGCCAGATATAACTTACATATTTACCTTGAAAAGAATGCAAATATTGACGGTGTAGAGCCTTATACGAAATACATAAGAATCCTTGTCGTTGATGGCGACCGATGGGAACCCTGGCTGTGGAAATACGTAGATTACTACAACAACGACCAAGTAACATTCAATCCCAAACTGACCCTTACCGACATATACATCATATCAAGAGCTTTGGAAGAGTATTATGAGCCGAGAAGGTAAAGAGAAAGGGAAATTGGCAGGTAAGGAGCTAATGGACGAAGCAAAAAACGAAGAGAGGGTGTGTAGCAGGACTCGCTGCTTACACACCCTCTCTCTTTAACCTCTCCCCCGCTCCCTCCGTCGCTCTGCTCCCCAATTGCTCCGATTCCGCAATTGCCCCCAAGGGGAGGAGCCTTTTCCATCCGGATGGACACCCTCCCCATAAAGGGGGAGGGCCGGGGAGAGGGTCTGTCCCTTCTTACTTCACCAACACTTTGCGTCCGCCGACGATGTTGATTCCTCGCTGTGGTGCAGAAAGCTGCTGACCTTGGAGGTTATAAACATTGTCGATCATCAATTGTACGTTGCCGATTGAAGAAATGGCTGTGGGCACGTATGTGTCGGGATCGGGGGTGACGACGATGTCGAACTGGTAGCGTTTGCCGTTATAGTCGAGGTAGAGTGTTGTGAGGTAGGTTCCGTCGGCACGGCTGTCGTCGATGACGTATGTGATGAATTGCTGACTTGCGAAGTCGAAGTTGATGTTGAACACGAGGTCAGACTCGTCTTCGGCAATGATTTGTCCGTCTTGGTTGAGTTTCATGCCGTCGAGTTCGTCGTAGTAGTAGCTTCCGTCGGTGGCTGCCACTGGGCGTCCTGTCTTGCCTGGTACGTACCATGTGCCGGCTTCGTCAAGCTCTTCTACTGTTGCACCCAGTTTCTCGGCAACGCCACTGATGTCGAAGTCGAGCACGTATTCGTTGTCGCCGTCGCCGCGGGTGCCGAGGATGAGTTCTTCGCTTCCTACCACTTCGGCAGTGCTAAGTGTGCTGACCCATGTGATATGGAAGGTGTACTTCACTTTCTTGCCCGTTTGCAGGTTTACTGCATAGAAGTGTACGGTGTTTTCTTCGCCTTCATAGAATGTGTCGCTGGTCCATGCGTTGTGTTTCCACCATTCCATCTGGTAGTTGTAGACAGAGAATCCGAGTGGTGATTCGAGGGTGTAGCTGCCGAAATAGCCGTCTTTGTAGATCCATGCGCCGTAGGTCTGGCCGGGCAGGGTCTCGGAGCCGATGCTGCCGTGTGCTTCCTGATAGTATATTGAATCGTTGCCTGCGGCATCGGTGCCTTTCACTGCTACGTAGATTGCAGGGATTGATGTGCCTATGGTCTGCTCGAGGTATTCCTGACCGAGGTCGGTAACTACGTTGCGCTTGTCAGACTCGTCGGTCTTGACTCCGTTCACATACTTGTAGCGTGAGAGGGTGCGCGATGACTCGCAGAGCACGAGGTCTACGTCTATCTCTACTGCGTCTACTTCTTCGCATGTGTCGAATGTGTATACGGGCTTAGGTTCTATATAGTCTTCTTGCAGCACATAGTATTGCACGCCTTCCTCAATGGATGTTGCAGCGGTGTAGGTGCCGCTCTCTTCATCGAAGGTGTAGATGGTCTTGTCTGCATCGATGTGGTCTTGCGGGTTGGTTATGGCCACGTATACGGGTTCGGCAGCAGAACTGCGGAGTGTGATGTCGAACTTGAACTCGTAGGCATACTTGTTCTGATATACCAGATATATCGATTTCACGAGGTGGCTGCCGTCGTCGGGCGATGATGGTACGTATGCAAAGTCGAACGACGCACCGCTGTTGTAGCCTATCTTGGCAGCAATTCCGCTGGCTCCCCATGCGCAAAGTGTTCCTTCCCAGGTCATGTAGACACCGTTTGATGAGTGGTATCCTGATGAGACGATGGCATCGCGGTCGAGCAGCTCGTTGGTCTCGGTGTCGTAGGTAGCCATGAAGACGAGGTCGTCGGCGGTAGTGCCTTCGGGGAAGGCTGCAAGTATGGCGGCCATATCGATATTATACTTTGTCTTGCTCATCGATACCAGGTAGTTTTCGGCATTGGAGTCATCGGTGTTGTATTCGTATACGAACGACTGTTCGCCCACAATGGTGAGGAGCGCAGGTGTAAGTATGATGTGGTCGGTGATGGTGAGGTTTACGCGAACTACGTATGCCTTGCCTTCGTTCAGGATGTAGAGGTCGGCATAGTATTTATCGCCCGACTTCATGGCATTGCCTACTTGTGATACCTGGAAGGAGAGTTTTCCGTCGGTATATGTGACATCTGTAATGTTGAATTTATTGTAAGCCGATGGTGTGCCGTTCACTACGTGTGGGCTGTCTTCTCCGGTTTCGTCGTCCAGATATGTACCGAATGAGAATCCAGGGCTTTCCCAGTTGGCTGCTTGTGTCAGTGTGTCGAGCAATACATCGTTGGTGGCATCGAATGAGTTGGTGTGGAGTGCAAAGCCGAACACTTCGGAGAGCCGTTCGTCGCTGATTCCGAACAGCGATGCTACATCGGGTATTTCTACGGTCACTGCATCGGCAGCAGAATTGGAACGTGCATCTTGCTCAACGTTGGTCTCTACAGTTTTGAGCACTTGAATGTCGGCCAGTTTGCGGGTAGAGAGCTCGGGACGTTGGGTCACGGAGAGGTTTACTACGAAGTATGAAGTCAGCGAACCCAGTGTGAGGCCGAAGCGAGCTGTGAACTCGTCGCCACCCTGCAGAATGTTGGGGTACTGGCCTACCAGTGCGGTTATGCGTCCTTCTGCCAGACTCCAGTCGAAGTCGGAATACCAGTTGGGCTGACCTGCTTCGGCATGTGTAGGGGCATTTCTCCATCCTACGGGAGTTCCGTTACAGTCCATCCAGAAGCCGTTGGCACTGGTTGTGGGGGTGGTGGACGTGGTGTCGACACCTGCTTCGGTGGTCCAGCTGATTGACCACACGGCGTGGCCTGCATCAAGAGCCTTGACAAGCGAGTCGGCCGATACACCGAGCTGGTCTGCTACATTTTGGAGATTGAAGTCTACATTTGCTGTGCTGTAGGTGCTCTTCGGAAATTGCTTGGTATTTCCTACGAAGTCGTCGGCTACAGCATTGGCTGCAAACATAAAGGCAGCCCATGTGAACACGAGAGTAAGTAATTGTTTCATACGCTTTGTTTTAGTTGTTAATTATAAGTGAAAAAGTCGCATTTATCAGTCTTTTTATTATGTGTGATGGATTCTGTGGCCCAATTAGTACGGCTCAAAGATACTGACTTTTTTGGGTTCAGCAATACATTTTATAAAAAAAAATACAATCGGACCGTTATTTTATTGCCCGGTTGTATTTATTTTGTTTCGCACAACTTACATTATGCATCATGAAATATGCTTTGTGAATCGCGTATCACTTCCACGCTTCTTGCGCACGTTTCACCTCCTCCAGCTCGCGCAGCTGGCCGATGATGTACTTGCGCAGCATCTGGATGGCTTGCTCGTTGCCTCCACCGTTGGGGATGATGATGTCGGCATACTGCTTGGTAGGCTCGATAAACTCGTCGTGCAGAGGCTTGAGCACAGTGCGGTATTTGTTGACAAGCATTTCGAGTGGGTGCCCACGCTCGGCCATGTCGCGCACAATGACGCGCAGCAGGCGCTCGTCGGCTCCGGTGTCGACAAAAATCTTGAGGTCCATTTGGTCGCGCAGGCTCTTGTCGTAGAGCGACATGATGCCCTCGACAATGATGATGTCCTTGGGCTCCACATGTATGGTCTCGCT
>JAFUSD010000257.1 GCA_017480685.1 Bacteroidaceae bacterium | reverse complement strand
GAGTATCGTTCAACCAACTGCGCGAAGCACTCACTCTTGTGGCACGGCATCTCAACATCGTTGCCTGCGATGTCAACGAACTGGCACCGATGCTCGACCCCTCAGGTACATCCACTGCCGTGGCATGCAAAGTGGTGCGCGAGTTGCTGCTGGCACTGAAAATTGATAATTAGCCATTCTGATGGAAATGGATGAAGTAAATGGATAAATTAACAAATAGAAATAAATAGTAAATAGTAAATTTTATAAATAGTAAATAAGATTATGGGAAAGGTACTCGTAATCGGCTGTGGAGGTGTGGCCGGAGTGGCAATACAGAAGTGCGCTCAGAACTCCGAAGTGTTTAACGAGATATGCATTGCAAGCCGCACTGTGAGCAAGTGTGAGGCATTGAAACAGAAGCTTGAAGGCAAGACCAAGGCAGTGATAACAACTGCAAAGGTTGATGCCGACAAGGTTGACGAACTTGTGGCGCTTATAAACGAAGTGAAGCCCGACATCGTTCTCAACCTTGCATTGCCTTATCAGGACCTCACGATTATGGAGGCATGTCTGAAGACCAAGGTGCATTATGTGGATACTGCCAACTATGAGTGTGAAGACACCAATGACCCTGAATGGCGTGCCATCTACGAGAAGCGCTGTAAGGAGAAAGGTTTCACGGCTTACTTCGACTATTCGTGGCAGTGGGCATACCGCGAGCGTTTTGAGAAAGCAGGCATCACTGCATTGCTCGGAACAGGTTTCGACCCTGGAGTGACAAGTGTGTTTACTGCATACGCATTGAAGCATTATTTCGACGAAATACACACTATTGACATCCTCGACTGCAACGGAGGCGACCACGGTTATCCGTTTGCCACCAACTTCAACCCAGAAATCAACCTGCGCGAGGTGAGCGCCAACGGGTCGTATTGGGAGAACGGACACTGGGTTGAGACCGAACCGATGGCCATCCATCGCACATACAACTTCGATGGAGTGGGGGAGAAGGACATGTATCTGCTCCACCACGAGGAGATTGAATCGCTGGCACAGAACATACCAGGCGTGAAGCGTATACGTTTCTTCATGACCTTTGGTCAGAGCTACCTCACACACATGAAGTGTCTGGAGAATGTAGGTATGCTTGGCACCGAGCCGGTGGAGTTTGAAGGACACGAGATTGTTCCTATCCAGTTCTTGCGCCGACTACTGCCCGACCCCGCATCGCTCGGTCCTCGCACCGTGGGTAAGACCAATATCGGTTGTATCTTCACAGGAGTGAAGGACGGCAAGGAGCGACATATATATATATATAATGTGTGCGACCATCAGGAATGTTATCGCGAAGTCGGTTCGCAGGCCATATCATATACAACCGGCGTGCCTGCCATGATAGGTACAGCGATGGTGATGACTGGATTGTGGAAGCGTCCGGGTGTGTTCACCGTCGAGGAGTTCGATCCCGACCCATACATGGAGGCACTGAACAAGTGGGGACTGCCCTGGCAGGTAGATGAGAACCCTGTTCTGGTGCCGTAAATCGTAAATAACATGACACCATATTTTCTGATTGATGCCGACAAGATAGAACAGAACCTAAAGGTTTTGCATGGCGTGATGGAGCGTACCGGCTGTAGCATTCTGCTTGCACAGAAGTGTTTCAGTTGTTACGCGCTCTATCCGTTGATTGGCCGATATCTGAGCGGTGCCACGGCTTCAGGGTTGTATGAAGCACGCTTGTGTCATGAGGAGATGCCTGGAAAGCAGAATCATGTATTTGCACCTGCTTTCAGAGTAGAGGATTTTACTGAGTTGATACAAATATGCGACCACATCGTGTTCAACTCTCCACGGCAGTTGCACCTGTATGGTCGACGTGCCAAGGATGCTGGATTGCAGGTGGGGCTTCGCATCAATCCCGAATGTTCTACGCAGGAGGGGCATGCTATCTACGACCCCTGTGCTCCAGGCAGCCGACTCGGAACGACCATCAAGGCATTCGATTCCATGCCCCACGAAGACTTTGATTTGCTCGACGGCCTTCACTTCCACACCCTGTGTGAGCAAAACTCCGACGATTTGGAAACCACGCTCGATGCCGTTGAGGAACATTTCGGCAAGTATCTGCCACGGATGAAGTGGATAAACTTTGGCGGTGGTCATCACATCACACGTGTCGACTATGATATACCGCGCCTGGAACGATGCATCTGCCGCATGCAACAACGCTACGGCCTTCATGTCTACCTCGAACCCGGCGAGGCAGTAGCCCTCAATGCTGGTGAGTTGCATGCCAGTGTGATGGAGGTGCAACCAGCTGGCGAGGATGGTATGAGCAATGTGATACTCGACACATCGGCAGCATGCCACATGCCCGACGTGATTGAGATGCCCTACACGCCGCCGTTGCTTGTGCCAGAACAGATGGATGAAGTGCCAGGAGCCTCGGGATATAAGTATCGATTTGGCGGACCGACGTGCCTGTCGGGCGATGTGATAGGCAGCTACACGCTGAAGTCGCCCCTGCACGAAGGCGATGAAGTGGTGTTTGGCGATATGGCCATCTATTCCATGGTAAAGACCAACACGTTTAACGGCATGCCGCTTCCCGATATATACATCAGAAACAAATCCGAAGCAGTTTTGTGGAAACATTTCGACTATGCAACATTCAAAAACAGGGTCTGAAATGCACCAAAAATCAATAAAACATATATCTTTTTTGAAAAATATGGCTTAATAAGTAAAAAAAAACATCTAAAAGTTTTGTTTATTGCAAGACATTGCTTAACTTTGCCATGCTTAACGCAAGCGTTATTTATTAACTTTTTAAACAATTGTTGAAAAAATGAAAGAACTAATCGCAAAGATCAACGAACTCGTTGACGTAATCAAGGCTGATGTTGAGAAGTCAGAAAGCAACAAAGCTGCTGCAGCTCGCGTACGTAAGGCTACTCTCGAACTCGAGAAGGTTGGCAAGGAGTATCGCAAGGCTTCCATCGCCGCTGCAAAGAAGTAATCCATTTTTACTACCAATGCAAGCATGAGCTATCTGCCCCTGGCTGATAGCTCTTTTTTGGGTTTGAAGCCTATGTATAAAGTTTATTGACATGTCGTTGCATAACGAAGAAACTGAATTTGTTGAAACGACGACATCATCTGCTCCATGCGACGATATCCTCAACGCCCTGCGACGATATCCTCAACGCCCTGCGACGATATCCTCAACGCCTTGCGACGATATCCTCATTTTTCGATACGAAATATCGTCTACGACAAAAAAAATAAATAAATGTTTGGTCGTGAACAAAAAAAAATTGTAAATTTGCACGTTAAATCTTACATACGAATACACACTTACAAAAAGAAACCATAATGAAAAGAAATCTGATTTTGTGTGCAGGGATGTTGTTTGCACATCTATCCCTCTTTGCACAACCAGCCAACTGCTGGAACGATCCGCGCATGAATGCCGACAATCGTCTTGACAACGTGTCGACCTATTTCGCCTACGAGTCTGAAGCACTGGCCAGTCAAGGTAAGATGTCAGCTTCATCCCGCTATCTGAGCATCGAAGGCAACTGGACTTTCAACTGGGTGAAAAATGCTGATGAACGTCCCGACGGCTTCTTTGCGCTCAACTACGACGACAAGGGATGGGTCCCGATGCCTGT
>JAFUSD010000256.1 GCA_017480685.1 Bacteroidaceae bacterium | reverse complement strand
CTACGACATGAGTGGCCCCCTCATCAGCGACCCCGTATGGGGAGGGTCGGCACCGTTCGACTACCACAATGTATCGTCGACATGCCATTGGGCAGAGCTGGTGATGGGCGTGCAGGTCAAGATACTCAAGTACTTCCACATGGGGTGGAGCGTACGCTATAAGAAAGAGATGAAAGTGGGCGAGCACGACCATTCGCGCCCATACTACATACCCGGCTACGGAACCACCACCAGCAACTCATGCTGGGGCGGCACGTATAATCTGATATTCGATTTGAGGCTGTAAGCCCATCCTTCGTAAGGGTGGGGGAGGTTGCTATTCATTATTGATTGTAGCCACTATTCATTATTGATTGTAGCCACTATTCATTATTCATTATTAATTATTCATTAATATGTCAATGCTCTCAAAACTAAATAAGGAACTCAACCGCCAACTCGACCAACCGGCCGAGCCACACCGATTCCGCTGGTGGCACATCCCGCTGCTGTTGCTCCTCATCGCCGGTACCGTGTATGTTGTGATGCAAAACAAGGGCGGCAAACCATCTGACGAAAAGACCAATGCCGTTGCATACCAGAAATGCGAGGGTGCCATCTTCGGCACATTCTATCACATCACTTATCAGTACCCTACAGACCTGAAAGACTCGATAGAAGATGCTATGCACAGTGTCGACAACTCACTCTCGCCCTTCAATCCCAACTCTACGATATCACACATCAACAACAACACCAGCAGCGCGACCGACAGTGCATTCGTTACAGTATTCACGATGGCAAAGCAGATATCGGCCGATACCTATGGGGCATTCGACATCACTGTCGCACCGCTCGTCAATGCGTGGGGATTCGGATTCAAGAACAAAGAGAACGTTACCGACCAACTCGTCGACAGCCTCTTGCAATATGTAGGAATGGAAAAAGTGTGGCTCAGCGACACTTTGCTCTGCAAAGCCGACACAGCCGTCATGCTCGATTGCAGTGCTATAGCAAAGGGATTCGGCGTTGATATGGTGGCCGAACTGCTCGAAGCAAAACACATCGGTAACTACATGGTAGAGATAGGAGGCGAGGTGCGCGTGAAAGGTAAGAACCCTAAGGGCGAATCGTGGAATATAGGCATCATAAAGCCCGACCCCGACCCCACTGGACAGAATCAGGAGATAGAGGAGGTGCTCAGCATCACCGACATATCGATGGCCACATCGGGCAACTATCGCAACTTCTACGTTGAGGGCGACCGCCGCTATGCACACACTATCGACCCCAGGACCGGACGCCCCGTGCAGCACAACATCCTGTCGGCAACCGTGCTTGCACCCAACTGCGCTACCGCCGATGCTTACGCAACAGCATTCATGGTGCTCGGACTTGATGACACACAACATGTGCTCAGCCATCATCCCGAACTGAAAGCCTACATCATCTACGCCGACTCTACGGGTCAGAACGCGGTGTGGCGACACAACATGTAGCAACTTTATGTCAAACACGCATAGCAATTTAAGTCTGATGAGAGGATTTCTCTCGTCGGACTTAACTTTTTTTAGCAGATGCTTGCACACAAAAAAAAAATTCTTTATCTTTGCATCGTTAAAAAAACGTTATCAATCACTATTTATAAAACCTAATAAACCTATGAACAAGAAACTACTACTATTGGTATCATGCCTTGCATTGCCACTTGCATTCTGGGCATTGAGCGACGACGATGGTGGAGAAACTACCTACCCAGTCGACGTGACAGAGAAAATCACAAATCCAAACCTTGATGACGGTACTACCGGATGGTCAATCACGGCCAGCGGAGGCAACAGCGGAGTGAAGGCTGCTTCGACAGGCAACCCTGTCTACACTGGTTACAACTGTGTGTTCGATGCACATCAGGTGGTCGAAGGACTTGAGCCTGGTGTATATCGCCTCAAGGTTCAGGCATTCTCGCGCCCTGGAAGTAATGCCAACTCGGTGACCGTGGCAGTCGAAGACCAGGAAAACTACTGCTACATCGTGGCAGGCGACGTGGAGCAGAACGTGGTGGCACTCACCAGCCAGTGGCTCGAAGAGTCAGGTTCGGGCTCATGGTCCAACCACACT
>JAFUSD010000255.1 GCA_017480685.1 Bacteroidaceae bacterium | reverse complement strand
TAATCATCGGCAGTTTCATCAAGACGCAGAAAATCGAGTTGCAAATTACCGAGTGTGAGGTATCGCATACCATGCGGTCCCTTCACAAACTGCTGGTCTATAATGTTTTGAGCATCCGACTCTTTGCCCGAGAATATGAGGTTGCGAACCTCATCGAGGTATGAAAGCGAAGTCTTCGAGTTGTTGTTATGAGGCCCGCCACTCCAAAAAGTCTCTTCGTTCAGCTGAATGGTTTCGTGTACAGTACCGCCATATACCATTGCTCCCATCTTACTATTACCAACAGGCAAGGCTTCAAGCCAGATATCTGCTGGTTTGTCATACCACAATCTATCTTGTGACGTTGCATTTATGGCACCACAAAGCAACATAGGGATAAGTATTGTTTTCTTCATCTTACCATTATTTTTATGTTATTCAATTACAAAACTTTAGTTATTCAATTATAAAAGACATAAAACTCAAGTTTACGATTTGAATTTACGATGCTGCAAAGTTAAACATAATAATAGAAAAACAACTAATCATTTTGCATCAAATAATTGCATATTCGTAACATCTGCATTCGAGAAATAGCAATTAGTACACTGAGAAGCAGTAATAAACAAATAAAAAAAGGGACAAACATATTCATGTCAGTCCCTCAATAAAAACAAAAACTTTATTTAGTTAATGCGGAAGAGGGGGGATTCGAACCCCCGATACGGTCACCCGTATACCGGTTTTCGAGACCAGCGCAATCGTCCACTCTGCCACCCTTCCAATATTTTGTCGAGTCATACACCTCGCTTGGTGCATCTTATCTGTAATCTTCAGTTGTGAATCGGAATTCAGATACCTTCTCGTGTGTTTCTGCATTGTAGTATGCATATACGATATTGAGTCCTTCCTCTTTCACATGTCGCAAATCGACCGAGTTTCTCACAGCCATCAGCAGGCTTTCCTTCAGCTGTTCGTGCATCTGCGCCATTGGCTCCAGCATTATAGAGTCGGCTTTCACCGAGTAGCAAGACACATAGTCGTTATTACCATCGTTGTGGCAAACCAAGCTGTCGAGTATGATGATGTCTTCAAACTCCGGTCGCGGACAATTTTTTTTTGTCCACTCGCGTGCTTCACGTTCAAAACGCTCTCGTTTCGACTCCTGGCATGATGACAGCAAAACTATCAGTGCCAATGCGAGACATGTTGCGAGTATGTTTGCCGTCCGTCTGTTGTGCAATACCATGTTACGATATTAAGATGTAGCAGTTTCCTTTGCATCTATTCGGCGAATGGCTTCTTTGAGTGCAATCGCCAATTGTTGCGGACAGGATGTAGCCTTGGTTCCACACTTCACATCTTCGAGCAGTGAGATGATGTCTTCGGCTTTACGTCCTTTGGCCAGTTGAGCCACTCCCACAGTGTTACCGGGACAGCCTCCCACAAAGTTGATGCTTTGTATCGTGTGGTTGTCGTCAACCTCAAACTCGATGGCCTTCGAGCAGGTTCCGTGGGTATGGTATATTGCTTTCATCGCTTACTTCATGTTGGTATATACGTTCTGTACATCGTCGAACTCTTCGAGACGTTCAACCATCTTGTCGATTGTCTCGCGTTGCTCGTCGGTCACTTCCTTCAGGTCGTTTGGCACGTATGTGAATTCAGCAGCGGTGATTTCATACTTATGATCTTCGAGATACTTCTGTATGAGTGCGAAGCTCTTTGGATCGCCATACAGAGTGATAAGTGTCTCGTCTTTGTCCTCGTCGTACTCTTCATCGAATTCGTCGTTCACACCAAGGTCGATAAGGTCGAGAATCATCTCATCGGTATCGAGTCCTTCAGGCTTCTTGAATGAGAACATTGCATAGTGGTCGAAGAGGTATGCAAGCGAACCCATGGTGCCGAGTGTACCGCTGAATTTGTTGAATACGCTTCTCACGTCGGCCACAGTGCGTGTGGTGTTGTCGGTGAGTGTATCGACGAATATAGCGATTCCATGAGGACCGTAGCCTTCGTATGTCATGGTCTTCCATGCCGACTTGTCCTTACCGATTGCGTTTTTGATGGCGCGGTCGATATTGTCTTTTGGCATGTTTTCATGACGACATGTCGCGATGATGGCACGCAGGTGTGCGTTGTTGTCGTGGTCGGGACCGCCTTCTGCCACTGCAATTGCAATCTGCTTACCCAGACGTGTGAACGTCTTTGCCATGTTGCCCCATCTCTTCAGTTTGCGGGCCTTTCTGAATTCGAATGCTCTTCCCATAATATGATATTGTGTATACTATGTATCTGTTTGTTTTGTCAGGCTCATCTTACTTGTGTATGCCTTGAGTTCATGTTATTTTCCGCGTACGGTTGCCCCCGTGGGCTTTACCACGGCTTGTTCTATCTTGCTCATCACGGCTTCGATGGCATGGTCGTTGAGGGTCTTGTCGTCGCTTTGCAGTATGAAGTTGACTGCGTACGATTTCTTTCCTGCCTCGAGGTTCTTGCCTTCGTAGACATCGAAGAGGCTTACCTCCTTCAGCAACTTGCGCTCTGCCTGATATGCTGCTGCTTCAATCTGGCCGAACTCTACGTTCTTGTCGATGAGCAGTGCGAGGTCACGACTCACTGCCGGATACTTTGGTATGTCGGTGAAGCTCACTCCTTTGCCTCGTATGAGACGCATGAGGTTGTTCCAGTTGATGTCGGCATAGTAGACAGGAGCGTCGATATCGAGTTTGGATGTCTGTTTCTTGCTCACGATGCCAAACTGTGCCAAGAGTTTTCCGCCGCGCTGCGATATGGTTTGCGACTTTGCAAATACGTCGTTGCTTTCTTCACCGAACACCAGTGCCCCGAACGGCACTCCCAACCGGCGCAGGACGTTGAGCACGTATGACTTCAGCTCGTAGACTGATGTTTCTTCGTCGGCATGTGCCCAGTTGCCTGCAACACGACGTCCGGTAATCCAAAGAGCGAGGTGATAGTCTTCGCTGTAGGGTGCCAGCACCACCTTCGATGTCTCTGCATTGCTTTGTGCAGGACGCTCTTCTGGACGGCGCTCTGCGTTGTAGTAGTAGCAGTTGCCAAATTCGAAGATGCGGAGGTCGGGCATGCGGCGGTTTGTGTTGTGGCTTATTACCTCAAGTCCGCCGAACAGCATTGTCTGACGCATCACTCCGAGGTCCTGACTCAGTGGGTTCATCAGACGTACGAGGTTGTCGGCCTTGAAGGTCTCGAGTCCTTCGTAGTATGATGTCTTGGTGAGCGAGTTGTTGAGTATTTCGTTGAATCCACATCCCACGAGCTGCTCTGCCACGAGGTTTTGCAACTTGTAGCTGCGGTCGAGGTCGCCCTTGATGGTGAGCGATGAGCGCAGTTGGGTTGGGATTTCCATGTTGTTGTATCCGTAGATGCGTAGCACCTCTTCCACTATGTCGCACGGGCGTGTTACGTCGACTCGGTATGCCGGGACTTGCAGTGTGACTGCTGTGTCGGTTTCGCTCAGTACGGTCATGCCCAGATCGGTGCATATCGACTTCACGGTGTCGGCGGGTATCTCTTTGCCTGCCAGACTCCATAGGTACTGGTATTCGAGTGTGACGGTTGCATCGGTGGGCAGTGTGTCATTCTTCACGTCGACGATGTCCATTGCAATCTGTCCGCCAGCCAGTTCCTTGGCCATGAGTGCAGCCATCTTTATGGCATATACTTGTCCGTCGGGGTCTATTCCACGCTCGAATCGGAAGCTGGCATCGGTTTGCAGGCCGTGGCGTCGTGCCGACTTGCGTATCCATGTGGGATGGAAGTATGCTGACTCGAAGAGCACGTCGCGTGTGGTTTCGTATGTACCACTACCCTTTCCGCCAAACACACCTGCGATACACATAGGTTCCTCGGCATTGCAGATGGCGAGGTCGCGGTCGGAGAGTTTGTGTTCCACTCCGTCGAGTGTTACAAACGGTGTGCCTTCGGGCATGGTCTTCACCACCACTTTGTGTCCCTTCACCATGTCGGCGTCGAAGCAGTGGAGTGGCTGTCCGTATGCCATCATGATGTAGTTGGTGATGTCGACTATATTATTTATAGGTCTGAGACCGATGGTTGTCAGTTTATCCTGAAGCCATTTTGGCGATTCTTTCACCTCACAGCCTTTCACGGTCACAGCCACATATCGCGGACATGCTTCCTTCTGTTCCACTACGATGTCGATTGGCAGGTCGTGGTTGTCGACTTTGAAGTCGTCGACTGCCGGACGGTGCAGCGCGGTTGGCATGTTGTTCTGACGCAGGTAGGCGTATAGGTCGCGTGCCACTCCCCAGTGGCTGCATGCATCCGAGTGGTTTGGTGTGATACCGATACCGATGAGGTAGTCGCTTTCCAGGTTGTAGTATTGAGCAGCAGGAGTTCCCACAACTGCCGAGTCGGGCAGTTCGATGATTCCGTCGTGGCTTTTGCCTATGCCTATTTCGTCTTCAGCACAAAGCATTCCGCTCGATTCCACACCTCTCAGTTTCGACTTCTTGATGGTGAAATCCTTGTCGCCGTCGTAGAGTTTTGTGCCCAGTGTAGCAGCTATGGTCTTGAGTCCCTGTCGGCAGTTTGGAGCTCCACACACGATTTGCTCTTCGTGTCCGTTGCCCAAATCCACGCGGCATACATGCATGTGGTCGCTGTCGGGATGCGGCTCGCAGGTCACGACCTGAGCCACTACAAGGCCTGCCAATCCGCCACGGATGGCCTGCACTTCCTCCAGACCTTCAACTTCAAGACCCACGCTGGTGAGTGCTTCCGACACCGCTTCGGGCGACAGGTCGAAGTCTACATACTCTTTTAGCCACTTATAACTTACGTTCATTTCTCTCTGCTTTGTATCTTTACATCAAGACGAAAACTGGCAAATCAATACAGGTTTGCATCGGTTTGTCTCCGATTTCGGGGTGCAAAGTTAATACAAATTGTTGAACCTACCAAACATCTTGCAGTTTTTTTGACCATATACAGTGAATTTTATCTTGAAAAGACGATGCAATAAAACCGAAAAGTGAAGCATAGGCGGTTCTTGCATCTGCAACGGGCCAAACAATGCAGGCGTTCAAGGCTGGGTCGTGGCTTGCCCTTATATATATAAATAAGGTGTGTTTGCCGGTTGTCTGCATGCATGCCGTAAAACGAGGATATCCTCACGACCCTGCAAGGATATCCTCACAGCCCCGCGAGGATATCCTCACGACCTTGCGAGGATATCCTCGTCGGGATCCATGCCTGCAGGTGTGTAGGAAAACCTGTATAAGCCTGGAGGGGACAAAACAAACATGTAATGACAAAATGTCAGTAAGCCGATGTTTGGCACGCACATTGCAATATCACCAATGGCCCGTGCCGACTACATGCCAGCACCGGTCACCTACAGCAATAACAACAAAAACATACATACGCACTATGAAAGGAAACATTGGGGTTACGACCGAGAACATATTCCCCGTCATCAAAAAGTTCTTGTATAGCGATCACGACATCTTCATCCGCGAGATAGTAAGCAACGCAGTCGATGCAACACAGAAACTGCGCACCATAGCACAAAAGGGCGAACTGAAGGAAGACGCAGGTGACCTGACGGTACACGTGAGCATCGACCCGAAAGCCAAGACCCTGACCGTGAGCGACCGTGGTATCGGCATGACAGCCGAAGAAATCGACAAGTACATCAACCAGATAGCATTCTCGTCGGCAGGCGACTTCCTCGACAAATATAAGGAAGATGCCAACGCAATCATCGGCCACTTTGGCCTTGGTTTCTACTCAGCCTTCATGGTGAGCGACAAGGTTGAAATCCTCACCCGCAGCTGGCAAGAAGGCAGCAAGGCAGTGCGGTGGACATGCGACGGAAGCCCTGAATATACCATCGAAGATGCCGAACGCGCCGACCGCGGCACCGACATCATCATGCACATCTCCGACGACTGCAAGGAGTTTCTCGAGGAAAGCCGCATACAGTCGCTCCTCACCAAATACTGCCACTTCCTGCCTGTCAGCGTGGCATTTGGCAAGAAGAAGGAATGGAAGGACGGCAAGCAGGTGGAGACTGCTGAAGACAACATCATCAACGACACCGCCCCACTGTGGACAAAGAAACCTTCCGACCTGAAAGACGAGGACTACAAGAAGTTCTATCGCGAACTCTACCCCATGAGCGACGAGCCACTCTTCTGGATTCACCTCAACGTCGATTTCCCATTCAACCTCACCGGAGTGCTCTACTTCCCGAAAGTGAAGAAAAGCATCGAACTGCAGAAAAACAAGATACAACTCTACTGCAACCAGGTGTTCGTGACCGACAGCGTGGAAGGCATCGTACCCGACTTCCTCACACTGCTGCACGGCGTAATCGACTCGCCCGACATTCCACTGAACGTAAGCCGCAGCTATCTGCAAAGCGACTCTAACGTGAAGAAGATATCGACCTACATCACCAAGAAAGTGAGCGACCGCCTGCAGTCAATCTTCAAGAACGACCGCAAAGAGTTTGAGCAGAAGTGTGACGACATCAAGATATTCATCCACTACGGCATGCTGACCGAGACCGACTACTACGACAAGGCAAAGAACTATGCCCTGCTAAAGGACACCGAAGGCAAATATTTCACCTACGACGAGTATCAGACCCTCATCAAAGACAGCCAGACCGACAAAGACGGCACACTCATCTACCTCTATGCTCAGGACCGCGATGCTCAATATGCCTACATAGAAGCAGCACAGCAAAAAGGCTACAACGTGCTGATGATGGACGGTGAGCTCGACGCCGCCATGCTCGGCCTGCTCGAAGAGAAGAACGAAAAGACACGCTTCGTACGTGTCGACTCCGACACCATCGACCGCATCATACGCAAGGACGATGCAGCCGACCAGACAGCACAGGCAGGCATCTTGACCGACATCTTCTCCACCCAACTGCCCAAGATGGAAAAGACCGAATTCCACGTCGAAACACAAGCAATGGGCGAACAAGGCGCCCCAATCGTCATCACCCAGAGCGAATACATGCGACGCATGAAAGACATGGCACGCCTGCAGCAAGGCATGGCATTCTATGGCGACATGCCCGACATGATGAACCTCGTGATCAATACCGACCACCCACTCATCAAGACCATCAGCCAGCAAGGCGAAGAGGCCACAGCCGAGGCACTCAAACCCGTGGATGCCGAAATCAAAGGCCTCAGCGCACGACGCGATGCCATCAACCAGTCGAACAAAGACAAGAAGTGGGACGAGATACCACAAGAGAGCAAAGACGAACTGAGCAAGACCGAGAAAGACATTGAAGCACAGCAAGCCCGCCGCACCGAAATCATTGCCACATACGCCAAGGACAACAAGGTGGTTCACCAACTCGTCGACCTCGCACTGCTGCAAAACGGACTGCTCCGCGGCGAAGCACTCACCAACTTCGTGCGCCGAAGCATCGAACTCATAAAGTAAGAAAACTGTGCAACCACGACACTGCAATACAAAGCCCCCGCAGACAAATTGCGAGGGCTTTGTCTATTTTTTTGCAGATTTGTTTCTCCAATTAAGGAAAAAACACTAAATTTGCACGCTATTTTGTGCAGCTATGCCCAGCAGGAGACTGCACCGCAACCAAGAAACATAAACTAAAAAACATAAAAACAAATGGCAAAGAAACAAAAAACCAAAGTATCCGACCAAGCAATCGGACTTGACATCCAGCTCAACAAGTCGGAAGCATTCCTTGAGAAAAACTGGAAAGTAATACTGGCAGCAATCGTAGCAGTAATCGTTGTAGTTGCAGGTATATTCATCTATCGCAATCACAAAGCAGCCATGAATGCCGAGGCCAGCACAGCAATGGCCAAGAGCGAAGCTGCATTCGGAATGGAACAATATGAGCAAGCCCTCAACGGCAACGGAGCAGATGAAGTCGGATTCCTCAAAATCATCGACGAATACAGCGGTACGAAAGCCGCCAACCTTGCCAAAGCATACGCAGGACTCTGCTATGTAAACCTCGACAATACCGACGAGGCAATCAAAATGCTTGAAAGTTTCGACCCACAAGACGACCAATTCATCTCGCCATCTGCCATTGCAGCACTTGGCAACTGCTATGCAACCAAAGGCGACAGCAAGAAGGGAGCAGAGACACTTGTGAAAGCAGCAAAGAGAGCAAACAACGACGCTGTGAGCCCAATTTTCATGATGCAAGCAGCACAACTCTACGAAAGCCTCGACCAAAACGACAAGGCACTGGAGCTCTACAAGCAGATTAAAGACAACTACTCGCGCTCTTCATTAGCTAACGACATCGACAAATACATCGAACGAGTTTCAAAATAAGAGCAGAGTATTAAAGTGTAACGCGTAATGCGTAATTGCAAGAAACATGATATATATCTTACAATACACATTGCGCTTTACACTTTAATATTTCTACCACTTCAATACACATGCAATGGCAACACGCAACCACAACCTCTCCGACTACGACATCAACAGCGTACCAGCAGCAAACGGCATGAAAGTTGGAATCGTAGTGAGCGAATGGAATGACAATGTGACCGGTGCCCTGCTCCACGGAGCCGTCAGCACCCTGACGAAACACGGAGTTGCTGAAACCGACATACACATCGAAACCGTACCAGGCAGCTTTGAACTGATACACGGCTCAATGCTCATGTCGCAGACAGGAGTCGACGCAGTGATAACCATCGGATGCGTCATCCGAGGCGACACACCACATTTCGACTACATCTGCCAAGGCACCACACAAGGGCTGGCACAACTCAACCTCACAGGTCCCGTTCCGGTAATCTATGGTCTCATCACCACAAACAACATGGAACAGGCCCTCGACCGATGCGGCGGACGATTAGGCAACAAAGGCGATGAATGTGCCGTTACGGCAATAAAGATGATTGCGCTATCAAGAAAACTAAGAAAATAATAAGAAGCATTATAGGAGGCATACTACTCATGTACGTATGCCTCATAATGTTAGTCAACATCCCTGCCATCCAAAAAATCATCGGAGGTTGGACGGCTGATGTTTTGTCAGAAAAAATACACACCGGAGTAAGCATCGGCAAGGTTGACCTCGGATTGCTAAATCGTATCATAATCGACGACATTGACATCAAAGATCAAGAAGGCAACACAATGCTTAAAGCCGACAGAATGGCAGTAAAAATAGAACTGCTGCCTTTACTGAACGGCACTGTGAGAATTACGAACACCCAACTGTTTGGACTTACAGCACACCTCAAACGAAAAACAACCGAAGCAAAACCAAACTATCAGTTTATAATCGATGCATTGTCATCAGACGATACCAATGACAACACAAAACCAATTGACATGCGCATCAATTCGTTTGTCATGCGACGTGGCAACATCACCTACGACGTACTGAGCGAACCTGTCACAGAAGTGTTTGACATAAACCATCTGAACATTACCAACATAAACACCACACTCTCAGTGAAAGTGTTTAATGCAGACAGTCTGGACTTAACCCTGAAGCGCCTCAATCTTAAAGAACAAAACAGCGGACTGACGCTGCACAACATGCAGACAAAGATTACGGCCAATCGTATGGAAGCCTACATTGCACCATTGCACATCAAACTGCAAGAATCGGAAGTATCAATAGATACCATGAATGTGCAATATCCTACATACCATGACGATAAGGCTTTTATGTTTTATGCAAACAACATGGAAGCAACCGTTATACCATCCAACTTCAATGCATTTCTTGCGCAACCACTCAACATATCTACCCCACTCCATCTACAAGCCAACCTTGACGGAACCGAGGACGAACTCTAGATTGCTAACATCAATATATCCACACCTAATCAAGAGTTTGAGGCTGACATGGAAGGAACAATAAAAAGGTGGCAGACATCATCGCCCGATATACATTCATTCCTGGAACTTATAGTCAGCAATCAGGGAAAAACAATACTG
>JAFUSD010000254.1 GCA_017480685.1 Bacteroidaceae bacterium | reverse complement strand
TTCATGAGTTCAGGAATCTTCTTGCCTCCGAAAAGGAGCAGCACAATCAGGGCGATGATGATAATCTCTTGCATTCCAAGGCCAAATAATGGCAGGATTATAATAGCTTGCATATCTCTTATCTGTGTTTTCTATTTATAATTAGTTTCATACTTCTCTTTGTTTCCAATGTATCCACGCTTATGCGTTGAGTTTCAGTTGCTCCACAAAGTCGTCGATTTCGTGCATGCGTGTCGGTATCTCGATGTTTTGCGGACAGTGATCCATGCATATACAGCACTCGACGCAGTGGTCGGCTTGTCGCAGTCGCGGCACGGAGCGGTCGTAGCCGATGAGGAATGCACGTCGCAGTTCCTTGTAGTTGGGGTCGCCCTGTTCGGGCAGGCGCCCGTCGTTGATACATTTGTTGTAGTGGGCAAATATGCCAGGGATGTCGAGTCCGTAGGGGCATGGCATGCAATACTGGCATGCGGTGCATGAGATTGTGGGGTACTTCATCATCTCGGTCGCCACCTCGTCTTGCAGGAATGTGAGTTCGTCGTCGGTGAGCGGTGTGAACGGACAGAGCGAGCGCAGGTTGTCGTCGAGGTGTTCCATATATGTCATGCCACTAAGGGCTGTAAGCACCCGTGGATATGATGCACAGAACCGGAAAGCCCATGATGCGATGCTCCTCTCGGGTTCCTTGGCTTTGAGCATAGAGTGTATGTAGCTGTTCACCTTCGACAGTCGTCCGCCGAGCAGCGGCTCCATGATGACAATGGGTATCTCGCGCTTGTCGAGTTCGTCGTACAGATAGTTTGCGTTGACATTTTCCTCGCTTATCTCGTGGGCGTGATTCCAGTCGAGGTAGTTCATCTGTATCTGCACGAAGTCCCAGTGCACGGTGTCGTGCATTGCCAATGCAGCATCAAACACCTCCTGCTGTCCGTGGAACGAGAATCCGAGGTTACGTATGCGTCCTGCCTCGCGCTCGGCGATGAGGTAGTCGAGCACTCCGTTGTCGATAAACCGGCGGTTGAAGTCGTCCATGCTGCTGCCTATAGAGTGGAGTAGCATGTAGTCGATGTAGTCGACCTGCAGTTCCTTCATCGAGTTGTGATACATCTCGATCGATGCCTCTCGGCTTTGTGTGTCGGGCGAGAAGTTCGACAACTTGGTTGCCACGTAGTAGCTTTCGCGCGGATGTCGGCTGAGTGCGATGCCGGTCACACGCTCCGACTGTCCCTGACTATACACGGGTGAGGTGTCGAAGTAGTTCACTCCGTATTCTATCGCGCGGTCGACCATGCGGTTTATCTGTTCCTGGTCGAACACATCCTTGCCGTCTTGCTTCTTCATGGGCAGTCGCATCATGCCGAATCCGAGCACCGACACCTTGTCGCCAGAGTTTTGGTTGAGTCGCAGTGGCATAGTGCCCTTTTCTGCCTCGATGTTTGATTGCTTGCTATTGCATCCGGCAATCGATGCAGCGCCGATTGTGGCTGCACCTATGCCCAGTCGTTTTATGAAATCGCGTCTGTTCATCGTCTATACCTCCTTATGTACTTCGTGTCCTTCGACATGTATTGCAGGTACTGGTCGTGAAGGACAATAATACTCGCATGCACCGCATCCGATGCACAGTTCTTCGTTGACTGCCGGCACAATGACCGACTTTCCGTCGATGGTGGTGAATATCATCTCGATGGCTCCTGCAGGACATTTGCGTGCACAGAGTCCGCATCCGTCGTCGGTGTTGACTGCCACGCAGTTGTCTTTTTGCCACACTGCATGTCCCACCTGTGTGCTGCTCTTCTCTTCCCTGGTGATGGGCAGTATGGCTCCTGCCGGACATACCTCGGAGCAGCGTGTACATTCGGGGCGGCAATATCCGCGCTCGAACGAACTCTCGGGTTGCATGAGGTGCATGATGTCGGCCGATGGTCGCAGCACGTTGTTAGGACATTCCGACACACAGAGCTGACAGCCGGTGCATCGGTCGCGCAGGTTGTTTATGCTGAGTGCGCCTGGCGGCACAATGGGTGTCTGACGTCCATAGGGTTTCTTGTCGATAATCTCGGCCAGTCCGCCGTCTACCTTCTTGGCTTGCGCCTCGAGAGCTACGGCACCGAGCAGTGCTGTGGTAGTGAGGAAATCGCGGCGCGACTGCTGCGGAGAACTCTGAGAGCTCTGAGTTCTCTGAGAGCTCTGAGAACTACGAGTGCTCTGAGAGCTCTGAGCACTCTGACTGTTCCGATTCACTGCCACTCCGTAGCTCAGCGCATGTTTGTGGCACTTGTCGATGCAATCCATACAATCGACACAGCGGCTGTAGTCTATCTTATGGTTCTTGAAGTCGATGCACGAGGCCTTGCAGTTGCGGGCACACAGTCCGCACTTGTTGCACTTGTCGGTATCGACATGTATTTTCAGTAACGCAAATCGCGACACAAGTCCGAGCACAGTGCCCACGGGGCAGATGGTGTTGCAGTATGTGCGGCCTCCTCGCCATGCCAGTATGGCCAGCACCACGAGCGATACGACTGCAATGACGAGCACCGGCAGCGAACGTAGCCACACGTCGGCCGAATAGAATGTATAGCTGTCGGCACGCTCGGCAAAGAAGGCGCAGAGGTTGTTGCCCCACCCCCACAGCGGTTGTAGAAGCGATTGTGCTATACGTCCGTATGCACTATACGGGGCAATGATCGAAGCTATGCCGCCAAGTCCCAGCAACATGAGCACCACGAAGACAATGAGCACACCCCACCTCAACCATGTCTTGGCAGGTGAGTAGTTGTAGCGGTTCTTCTTCTGTCGTTTGCCCAACCACCCGAATATGTCCTGCATCACGCCCAGAGGGCAAATGATGGAGCAGTAGGCGCGACCGAGCACCAGGGTGATGACCAACAGCGCCACAACCACCAGAAGATTGAGCGCCAGTGCGGCAGGCATGAACTGAATCTTTGCCATCCAGCCGAGCCAGGTGTGGGCCAATCCCGTGAAGTCGACAAACAGCCACGTGATACCACTCAGCATCACGGCAGCC
>JAFUSD010000253.1 GCA_017480685.1 Bacteroidaceae bacterium | reverse complement strand
TCATCAGCGCACCATGAGCTTTTTGCGGTTGACGATGTAGACTCCGTGTGATGTGACAGGAGTTGTGATGGTCTGTCCTGGCTCGATGGTGAATTGCTTGATCTGAATACCGCTTGCAGTGGTGATGCGCACCTCGGTTGCATCGGCAAGGGTCGACTCAACAACGATCTGTCCGCTCTGAGCATAGATGACGAGGTCGCCATCGGTATTGCTGCTCTTGTGTGCCTTCTTGTCGACATCGCCTACATCGGTAGGAGTCTTGGCAAAGACGATGCGGCGAGCCTTGGCTCCACTCGTCTTGGTGAAGTAAGGCCGGAATGCCGCAACAGTGGTTGCATCGGTTGTCACATCATAGCTGCTACCATCGGAGTTGAGCACGTAGCTGCCGGCTGCGGTCTCGGTGTTGAGGTAGCTTGGTGTGAAGATATAGCCGTCTGCACTGACTGCTCCACCCGAGATTTCAGGATCACTCTTAGCTATTGAAGCGCCGACAGGCGAAGCGAAGGTGATGGTCTGAGCACCTGGATTGGCTATGGTCTCGTTGTTGATGCGGTGCAGAGGCAGGAAGTTGCCGCTGAGGTCGAACTCATAGTACTTAGCGCCTGGGAATCCGGCGATATATGGGCGGCCTGCTACAGAGTATGGATAGTTGTTCCATGTGTGAGCCGACGCGTAGTACTGCTGTTGATACTGGTCGGGGTTGTTGAGGTCGTGGAAGTCATCCTGGCTGTAGTAGTATTCGTAGAGGAAGGTGTTGGTGTAGTCCTTGTCGTTGCCACCAGCAGCTGGATATTCCATCTTGGCAGTAACCTTCTCTGCATCCTCAGCAAGTTTGCCCTTGTACTCGCGCAGCCAGTATTCGTGGCCTACTTCGCTACCTGTGTAGAAGTGTGATATTTCACCCTTGTCTTGAGTAGTGACGAGTTCGGCCTGGAATGGCAGGCTGACGCCTTCCCATCCGGCAGCACCCTGTGCATAGTTGTCGGGACGGCGCTGATACCACATGCGCTTGTCGGCAGCGAATGTATAAGGCATTGGTGCGTTGAAGTCTTGACGGTCGACGAGCAAGTGGTCGACAGGTGCTTGATACTCGTATTCCTCGCCAGCTGCCTTCGTTGTGGTCATCTGCTGAACGAGGTGTCCACGTATGGATGTGGTGTTCTGCACTGCCACGTTGCGGTATGTGGTGTTGGTCTCAGCGTATGCAGGATCGTGGAAGTAAGCGGTGAGTACGCTGTTGGTCTGTGCAGTCTTCGAACCGGCGATATCAGCCTTCGGCGTGTAAGCCAAGAGGTTCTGGGTGATGCCGCGAGTCTGGATACGGTCGAGGCGCTCGTAGTCGAGCAGTGGCATGTAGTTGTTGGCACGCGGCTTGAAGTCGCTGGCCAGACCAGCCACCACGCCTTGATATCCGTGAGTATCGTCTTGAGCACCGGTGAAGTCGATTGCAGTCATGCCACGATGTGGGTAGCTGGTTCGAGTAGTGCCATCGATGGTGTATTCATAGCTGTCGACAAATGCTGCATTGGCGTTGAACATAGCATAGTTGTGAGCATCGTATGTTCCGTTGCGATAGTATGCCGGAGCTCGGTAAACGCGGTTCTCGCTGCGGTCGGACACGTCGTTGACGAGGAGTCCGTGCTTTGAGTTGTCGACATCTTCGCCACTGCCCGTGGTGTGACTCTTAGCCACTGCCTGTGGATGTGTGGCATGTGGGATTGGATAGCCGCCGGCATCGTTGTAGATTCCGTATGTCAGTTTCTGTCCGAAGAAGATGTAGTCATCTGGATAGATTGGCAGGTATCCGTTGGTTGTCGAGAGACGCAAGTCGGCCTTCAGAGGTTTACGTCCGTCGGAGAATCGGAAGTCGCCATCGTCGAAGTACTTCTCGACATATCCCACCTTGCCGCCGCCATTTAACTTGTTGAATCGAGCGTAGTCGGTATCGGCGTAGTTGATGGTGAACTCCTTGGCAGGATAAGTAGGTATGTATCCTGCGTCGCCCGGTTTCTTGCCGTTGACATCGTTGATTTGGGCAGCCTCGGTGTCCTTCACCAGGGTTCCATCGGGCAGACGGAAGAAGAGGTTGTCGTTGATGGTTCCATCGGTCTTATTTCCGTTGAGTCGGTAACGGGCTTCGAGGTAGTAGCGGTTGAGGTCGTATGCCACGGCTCCGTTGACGAAGTGCTCGACTGGTCGCTGTGTGATTTCAATATTACCTGTCGAACCGGTGAAGCCTGTATTGACATCAGGATAATATGTATTGATGACCCTTGCATCGGGATCTGGATTAGCATATACAGCCTGGCCCGACGGTGTGCCGGTCGACCACACCCATGCGTTCTCGATACGTCCTTCACCTGTGTTGGCAATACCTCCGGCAGTGAACGAGCCCATGACTCCGAGGTTGTAGACACGTCCGCAGAGTTTTCCGAAGAGTGAGTTGCTGAGACCGGTGATGGTGTTACCGTTGCCATGGAATATACCACCGAAGCAATGGGTGTCATCGCCAAGCGATGTCCACGTCGGGAGTGAGGATTCCACCTCGCTCTGGAGGAAGAACTCGAGGTTTTTGGCACCGGTGATGGTGCGCGACTGTTCGTCGACCTCAGTGCTGTATTCTGTTCCGAAGTCATCGTTCACGAGTGCCCAGAGTCCCTGCATCGCATCGAGTTCGTTGTTGTAGGTCGTAGAATTCATTGTGATGCTGTTGCCGTTTGTGTCGCTATTGCGGCTGTCGATGTAGATCTTCGGGTCGCGGTCGTTGTCGCGGTGGTTGATATACATGTGGTGTGGGTCGGTGATGACGTCGGCCATGCGCTGGTAGTTGGCTACATGCACAGGCACTGGGTCGGAGAATGTCTTACCCATACGAGTGAGTGCATAGTATGCCACATAGTAGTCGTTCTGGTAGAAGTAGAGCGGCTCACCACCGTTGACGTATTCGCGTCCGTTGCGGTGACGCTTAGCATATTCTTCTGTAGGATAGATTTCCCATCCACCACCAAGTACTGGGAATGCGCCTTCCTGGATGGTTGGTATGTCGAGACCTACGGTTTCGAGTGGCAGCACGAGTTCCGGTTCCTTGAGTTTTCCGATAACAGGTGTACCGCTGAGGAACTTGATGCGTATGTTGACGATGTGTTTCTCGACACGTGTCTCAAACTCTGTACCGTCGGCATTGCTCTCGGTGTAAGTATACTCGTAGATTGCCGTCACATAGCGGTCGCGCTGCAGTGCGTTGATGTCGGCGGTTACCGGCACATAGAGAGTGGTTTCTTCAACAGGAATCTCGCCTGTGATGTCGAAGTGCAACTGATAATTTGGAATGCTCATCATCGTATTTTTGTCGATGACAGTACCAAGTGGCACGTTTGTACCCACATTGTATGTGTGTCCTGATATATCGCTGACATCAGACGGTGAGACAGCTGCACCACCTACCTGTATGTTTCCATCGTTTACTCCTGCTGTATATTCATCAGTACAGAAGTAATATGTTCCAATACCTTTGCCAGATGGTATTATCACCTCTTGTACGTTTGCCTGTTGCTGTGTTCCCAATGATGAGTATTCGGAATGTGTAATAGACATACCGGCATTATACATCCTGCCAGCGACATCGAACGTATTCTTAACGATGAATGTGTGGTAGTTGCCATCACTCCAGTTATTACCATCCTTGTCCTTGAGGTGGGCATCGCTCACAGCGAAGTCTGCATAATACTTACGGTCGTTTGGCAGGCTTTCGTATTCGTCGTTGGTGAGTTCTACGCCCTTCGACACAGCCTTTGATCCGTCCTTCACATAAGTGAACTGGTCGCCAGTGTTGTCGGAATTGAATGTGGCGGTATAGTCAAGATGTGCGTATGCAGAATAGAATGGAGTTCCGTTGTTGTCGAATGCGCTGATGGCATTATTGTAGTTGGTGCCTCCAACATGGCTTACATAATCTGGATAATCATCATAGCTGTCATAAGCATACAAGCCACCAGGATGTCTGTCCTCGTATTTGCTGTAGAGCAGGAGGTCGAGTGCATCGTAGTTGTAAGAGAAGTGCTGACGCTCTTCTTCCAGCAACTGGCCATAGTCAATGGCATTGTAGTTATGGTTTGCCTCGTAATACTTACCGCCCCATGAGCCGTCCTTAGTACAATAGTATGCCTGCTGGATCTTACCCTGCACATCGGGATTCCATCCTGTATATTCAGTTTCTGCTACAAGTTGGTTGAGCACTCGGTAGTCGCCAGGAACTACAAGGACAGTGCTAACACAGATGTATGCAGGTTTGATGTAATCGGCTTTGTCGCTGTTTTGAATACCATTGTAAACCGATCGCGGAATAGATGTTCCCTTGGTATACGTCTTGTGTTCTCCGCTCGAAAGTGTAACCTCGCAATCTCTATCTACAACGTATGCAGGTTCAAATGCAGCCTGAGTGGTTGATTCCACATGTCCTGTTACATCGTTTTCCATGACATAGACATTGTGTGCAATCACATCGTCGGTATGGAAGTAGTACTGTCCGTAGGTGCCGGATTCATTACATGTGAATGTAGCGCTCTTGACATATTGTTCTTTCTCTGCATCTGTGAGTTCCGACCATGCTTTCTTCTTGATTGGGTCGCCAGTTTGGTCAACCAAGTGGCGATAGTAGTCGTCCCACTTCGATGGGTTAGACATATCGAGAGTGAGCACATATCCGTTGTCACTGCTTACTTCGTTGGCAACACTGAACATGTCAGAAGCCAGGACATCAGCATCGAAGACATCCTTACCCGTTTGACTGGCAATGCTGTTGTACTCGGTGATGTTGATTGCCTCGCCTGGATAATATGTACGCGAGCCGAGTGTGAATTGGGCTTTACATACCATGACATCGGCGTCAATCACAAACATGGCACGCTCGGCATTGGTGGCATTATACCAATCCCAGTAGCTGATTGGGTCGCCCTGTCCGTAGGTCTTGACGATAGCGTTGTTGACGATAGATATAGAGTCGGATACCGACTGTGTCGGGTCTTCGGCATTATACGATCTCAGAGGCAGATTAGCCGGGTCGGCATAGAGTCCTGGTATCACGTTGAGCAGGCGCAGCTTGGCATTGCCCTGGATTGACATGGTGAGAGGAATTGAGAGCTCGGTGTTGTAGGCATCGGCACCACCGGTGTAGGCCGAAACGAGTTGCTCGTAGACGTAGAACTCACCACGTATGTACCAATAGTGTGCTGGCGATGCACTTGCACCCACATACTTCTTAGAGTCGGGGAAGCAGTCGTCGAGAATACGCTTTGGTTGTGCATGCACAAAGTTGCCCGATGTCTGCATTTCGTCGGCATCGGTTGCTGGAGCGTATTCAAATGCACGGTTGGTTACCAAGTTCGTGTTTGCATCAGAAATGACATCAGCATATGTGGCAGTATATGTTGGTACACCGTGTATGTTCTTGGCATATACATATCCACCACCTTCGCCAGCACTCACATTGAGCAGGTCGAGCTCAACAACACCGGTGATAGGTCCGTAGTTTTTGTTTCCGCTGGCATCGAGGTCTTTCACTATTTCGAGGTAAACACCCGAAGCAAGTGCTATCTTGTTGGGCGACGTACCATCGTTGCGGTTGTTCAGGTTCAGGTGAGCCTGTTTCCAGTCATAGAATGTAGTTGTTCCGTCTGCGTTAAAGTCGGTTCCTGTACTGGTTGTTTCGCGTACAGCGCCGTCTGAACCGGCAAAGTGGACATCGGATGTGACACCACCGAGGAACTTCACCACGTTGTAGATACCGAAGTAGCATCCGTGTGATTCCTGTCCTGCCTGATGGCTCTGGTTGAGCGAGAGTTCGCCCACACGGTTGATGGTGTAGTTGGTGTAGTCGGCTTCCGACTCGTCTTGAGCACGGTCGATAGCACCATGGAGCACGAGGCGGCTACCCTTGATTCCGCAGAAGTCGCAACGCTGAACGGTGTTGATATATCGTCCGTCGTTGATGATTGACTGCTTGGGAGTCCATTTGCCCTTGTGTTCGTCGGGCACATTATTATATACGTCGGTCAGTATCACATCTCCCACTTCATAACCATCGTAAGCCTCATTACATGAGTATTGTGTGATATAGAACGACTGCTGACGTGGTGTCAGTTCCATGAAACTTGTGGCATCGAGTGTACCCGACAATGAATAGTAGTCGGTACCGTAGTTGGTGATGTTGAGTTCGCGATATCCATCGACGAATGTGAGGTTACCATCGCCGTAGAGTCCGCCGACTCCGCTACCACCGATTGAGATAAGGTCGCGTCCATAGATATCGACCACCGACGCAGTAGAGTTGCCAAATACGGTTATAGAGAATGCCATGATCTTATCCGAACCGGCCGATACGTTACCACCGGCAAACACGGCATTGTAGATGACGATACCCGACTGGTCGACTTTGGCCCATGTAGGTTTGTCGTCGTCGGTGCCAGTCAGTTTGTCAAGAACGGTGTTGGGGATGAAGTCGCCCTTATGATATGTGGTTCCAGCTATGGTCACATCTTGCAAAGCCTTGCCATAGACCTTTACTTCGACACGGGTATCTTCGGAGAGTTTCTTTGTTGAAGGATCTTCATAATACCAACCTTCGAAGTTACCATCTCCTGTGGTTCCTTGCTTGCCATACCGGCTATACACGAATCCGACGTTACCACCGCCGAAGACGTTGCCGTATCCTTTGGCTACGCCGTCGCGGGTACCGATGGTTCCGTAGTGTATGTTGACATCGGTCTTACCGAAAACGTATCCGTTGGTGTTGCCTTCCGACTTGTCTTCGGTCTTCCAGTTGTTGAATCCACGGCCACCACCAAATACATCGCGCAGCACATGACCACCCCACATAGTGACGTGAGTTTCGCCTGGCTTATAAATTGTACGTGTGCCCGACGATATAGCACCACGACCAATGGTTGCAATTTCGCCACCGCCATACATACTGTTGCGTATGATTCCGTTCCACAATGTTATGTTGGCAATGTCGACATCAGAGTTGGCAGCATATCCACCACCGAAGGCGTTACCTGCCTCATACATGATGTTGTCGCCCACGTTGTCCTGGTCAATCTCTTCTACATAAAAGTATTCTTCACCCGTCAGGTCGTCGTCGGCATCCATCGTAACATACTTGATATCGCCGTTTTCGGTTTCAATCCTGTAGTAGTTCTTCTCCGATGCTGTGATGTTGTCCTTGTGCTTATATCTATATCCTATAAGTCCATTGTAGATATTCAGGTTGGCAGTTCCACGAACCACACCCCCTTCACCGGCAGCGTATGCATTACGTGTGATGGCAGGTACCCCGTTGTAAAAGTAGTACTCGTCCTCGTCGAGGGTGGGGTCCAAAGCATATGCCTCTGTATATCCAGCAGCGATGTCGGCTTCGGGACGACCAATGATGACATTGGTTTCACCAAGCACATCACCAGTGATGGCTGTGGTCGATGAGTTGTGTCTACCTACGGGTCCATCCCATCCACCGCCATACACGTTACGAGCCATACCACCCTTGATGTAGGCAGTAGATGAAGCGGTAAATGATTTGAGTCCGAGTGTGTCTTGCACAGCTCCTGTAGTACCTGCTGCATAGAGGTCCTTATTGACGATTCCGCCAAGCAGGTCGATGTATGAAGTACCGCTAACCACGGCGGTAGTACCAGAACTTACGACAGATGGAGCTACATGGGCTCCAAGTCCGGCACCGTATGCATAGTTTACTACTTCAGCACCTCTATATATATGTACGTTGGAGTTGTACTTGCCGTTTGTTGATACATTGATATTGGGATTGCTGGTGCCATAATCAGCATACAGCTGGGTTGTATGTGCCAAGGCATTGTCAAGACCGCCGTGGTCGTAGCCTGCATCGGTTGTAGTATAGTCGCCTGGAATAGCGAGACTCCATCCGTTGGTAGCTGCAAATGCTTCTGCAGACTGCTTATTATAAACGCTGCCAGCCTCACCACCACCATACGGTTCATATACCTTAGCATGGTCATTAAGGTTGACTTCGGTATATTGAGCCCAAGTGTCTTTACCATATCCGGCACCGAAGATGTTGGCATGTGTGAGTCCGTATGTTGTATGTACATATTGCACTGGGGCGTTGATGTTGACATGAGTGTAGAGAGTACGTCGATAGCTGTTGTTTCCGCCATAGATTGTGCGGCAACGGGCAGTACTGCTATTGAAGTTTACGTTCGACTCATATACGTCGCACGGATACTTGTTACCCAAATCATGACCGTCGGCCGAGGCAACACCGTATGCACCTCCGTAGAGGTAGTTCATGTCGATGGTAGAACCTACCGGCACGTTGACGATGGTGCGGCGTGTGAATCCCTGCTTATAACTTCCACCATAAACCGAATTGATGTTACCACGAGCGAGGTCGATGACCGCAGCTGCTGTCACATCGCCTGCTGTGGCTTCATTAGCGCGCACTGTGGCTGCTGCTATCATCATACCTACACCGCTGTAGTCGCCTGCACCGAATACCTCGAGAGTGGCGAAGCTCTCCACGTCGTCGGGGATGTCGATGAGCACGTAGCTGTTGTCTTGCAATGCGTCTTTATCACGCTCGTTGAAGTATCCTTGTCCGGCACCATAGACGCGAGTCACCTTACTGTTGTCGTCGTTCTCGGGACGGAAGTTGACGAATGCATTGCCGATGGCTGGCTTCACGAAATCGCCGATTGGCGCGCCACTGGCATTTGTATATTCAGAATAGTAGGTCTGATTTGTGTAGTCGTAGGCTGCCTTGGCTCCACCAAATATGTAGTTGGCCTTGCCTTTGGTGTATTCCACGTAGGCTGCAGCTGTGAGCAATGCGTTGTTGTAGACCATGTCCGCAACTTCAGTTCTTACTTGTGATGCAAACGATTTTTTGCCTTTTATCGTGCCACCGAAGTCGTTGGCACCGTAGATGTTGTTGGTAATGGTTGGTATGGTCGATTCCTCAGCATTGCCTACGTATGTCTCGGCATATTCCTCGATGTCGGCATTGCATGCGCCGCCGATTACGTCGTAGGCAGTTCCGCCGATGAGGTTGACAGTGGTATGTCCGGTGACAGGACCTTCGAATCCACCGCCGTATATCTTGTCTGAATTACCTGCAAGGAGGTTGATTTCGGTGTTGCCAGCGGTTTCGATGCCACCGGTGCGAATGCCGTCGGTGTCTCTGTCAAGATTGCCCACAACTCCCATTTCGCCACCGCCAAAGACTTTGACGATATCGGCATTGGATGATATGTTGACCTTAGTGTTGCCCCATATCTCGGAGTCTTCGCCATAGCCGGCACCGAAGATGCTGAGCGCGGTGTTGAGCACTGAGTCGCGGTGAACTTCGAGCATTTGTACATCTGTTCCATTAGCAATAGTCCTTGTAGCTGGTGATAATGCATCGGCCATGAGGTTGATGGTTACACCACCATTGATGTATCCACTCTTGTAGCATCCGCCATATATATTGCCGCCGATGAACATGTGTTCCGCGGTCTTGTTCCAGTCGAATGAATAGGTGTTGTGCTCTGCATCGTAGGTGAGCTTGCGAGGCTCGAGCTTGAGTCCGTCGATTGTGATTGCGACCTTTGTCGGCAGATTTTGTTTTGTCAGTCCTCCTTCGTGGAAGGCATTGTAGGCACTCTTTGCTACGTTGGCATCGTTGCATCCGCCCACGAGTTTATCGAAGATGACGAGACTGTTGAGGAAGCTAACCTCGAAATATCCATCGGCCGACATACTACCGACGTTTCCGCCGCAATAGATGGAGCCGACCTTGGTGCTGAATGGTGCATATCCCTCATCGAAACTGACATCAGGCTTGATGGCCACCTCTACACCGCGCATATATTCTTCGAAGTCGGCGGGGGTGGTAAGGTTCATCTGGCTGAAGTCGGGAGAAGTCTCTGCATACTTCTGCAGGATGGGTATTTCGTTTTCTGTCCATACCAATGTTGATGGGTTTTGCTTCAGCTCCCTTACGGTGCCTCTCACCATGTTCTCGCCGTTCGATCCGAGGAACATGCTGTTGGCAATGACGTAAGAGCCGAACTGCAGGTGTGCCTTGATGCTTGTGTCGTCGAGGTCGCCACCGATTTTACGCAGTGTGGCGCTGTTGCCACCGCAATATACTGCACCACCGATGTAGGTGGGGTTCGACTCGCTCTCGCCTGAAATGTGTACCCATGTGTTTTCTACGTTCGGGCGGTGCATGTTGAGCGCCTCTGCCGAGCTTTTGCCGGCTGGTATTTCGTAATAGAAGTCGCCATACATCTCGTCGGTCTTGAGCGAGGCATTGTCGGTGTAGGGGTATGAGCCGTTGCCACCACCATATACATCGCCTATGATGCTGCTGTGGATTTCGAGTTGCGAACCACCATACACGTTGCCCGACACGTCGTTACCGCCATACACGTTGGTAATTTTGCCGGCAGTGACAAGCACCTTGGCTGAGTAGTTGGCCAGGAATTTGTATTTACTGTCTATGGTCTCTGCTGCTACATCGATGTCTGTTCCCTTCTTGCCTTCGGGGTCTACATCTGCCATTCGGCATCCGCCATACACGTTGTTGATGGTCATATTTGGCTGTTGCAAGGTGAGCAGGATGCCGTCCTTGTTGGTCATGTCGCCCTGGTTGCCACCACTGTAGAGGTTGTTGATGGTTCCCTGCATCATGTGCCATGTGGGTCGGATGTCCATCTTGGCGAGGTTGTTGCCACCGAACACGCGTATGAACTGGTAGTCGTTGGTGAAGGTGGTGAGGTTGATGCCCATGGCATACAGACGTGTATCGTTGACAATTGCACCAGTCATCATACCTGCAGGGGTTATCGCGTCGTTATTGTCGATACAGATATCGGTATTTTTCACAACCGTTGCATTGTTGCCACCACCGTAGGTATAGCCGTAAGTACCGCCTGCAAGTTCGATATATACTTTATCGACTGTAGGCAATGAGAGGCCGTCGAATGTTGTTTTCGACTCATCGACATCGGTGGTTGATGAATCGTCAGCTTCTCCATTATCGATGGATAGTTTCCAGTTGCTACCATCAGTTGTGTCGTATGTATAAGCACCGTTACCGCCGCCGAAGAGCTGACCTACAAAGATGTGTTTGCCTGTGACTGTAGGTGTGGCCTGTACGAATGCGTTGTAGGTATTGTCGATACCCGTTGTCACCTTTGGTGTGAACGGCAGGGTGAGGGCTGATGCTTTTGTCCAATTCCAGGTTTCGGATGCTTGTGCTGTTCCCGATATATCGTTACCGCCATACACTCCGTTGATGATCATGTTGTTCAGGGCATTTGCTCCGTCGATATTCACGTAGCTGTATCCGAAGATATTTGCCATGCGTGCACCTGCAAACACATTGCCGTTGAAGTCTCCACCCTGGAGCAACACCTTGGTGGTACCCATGAGGTCGGCCTGGTTGCCGCCACCATACACGTTTTGCATGATGTGTCCGTTGGTTACCGTCACATTACTTCCACCAAAGACGTATGCTGACTCTCCATCGCCGGCACCGAACACGCCTCCGTGGATGGTACCGGTCCAGTCCTTACCATTAATTTCACCACCTATCTGGGTAGTGGCGCCGGTGATGTTCACATTGGTCTTACCATACACACGGCCATTCTCGCCACCGCCGAAGACGGTGCGGATCTGTCCGCTCTTGATGGTGACTGCCGTGACGTCAGTGGTGGCATCTGTCAGTGTGACAGACTCTTTTGCGGTTGCATCAGTAGCCGTAGTATTTCCTGTACCTACTGCTCCGTTTTTTCCGCCTCCATACACGTCGCCGCCGATGGTGAGGGTCTGGGTTTGTGAATATACTGTAGTTGAAGTCAATGCGAGAGCAAGCAAGAGCATGGTTGCTTTGCTACGCTTCAAATTGAATATGTCGGTTGGTTGCATCTTGTGCATATATCTTATTGTAGTTATTGATTTCGATGTTTGTACCTCCACTTTATCGTAGCTGTGGATTGGTTTGTTGGCGAGGATATCGTCGCTGAGCGTTGAGGATATCGTCGCGGAACGTTGAGGATATCGTCGCGGAACGTTGAGGATACTTCCTCGCATTCGGCTGTCGCTACAGCCTGTTCGTCCCGACCGTTTTCGCACCGAGCGTTAAGGTGTCGTCAGCTTGATTGTAGGGTTGTCGAGGTCGGGGTTGGCCAACTGATAGAGGTATGTTGGGTTGACGGTGAGGTTGATGGTGTATTTCTCACCACGGTTGATTGGCGAGATGTTGGGCACCTTGTTGCGTGCCGTACATCCTTCGCGCACCAGGGTTGTGCCATCGGGCATGTAGACATCGTAGGTAACAACGATTGAGAATGTATTGACTATACCATCGATGATTGGTGCAAAAAATCCTGGCACATCGAGTGAATCGCCATCTGCCACAGCCGGAATCCATTCTCCCTCTGTCTTGTCAAATATGGTGGCAGAACTGGTGCCTGATACGGTATTTGTATACAGTATGTCGGTTGCTTCGTTGACAATAGGATAAGCACCTGTATTGTTTGCAGTGAACTTAATCTCCACATCTACTGTTTTACCGTTGGTAGTTTCGAATTCCACCTTGCGCAACTTTATCTTGCGCAGTTCGCTGTAGGTATCGTCCACCTGCATTTTGAAATGGAGTGCAGCATAGAGGTGGTCGAGCAACAGACGCACGAAGTTCTGACCTTTATTCTGACTCTCGTAGGTGAATGCTCCAAACTTAACATTGCCTGAGGCTTGTGGTTGATATACTCCACTTCCCACAGGGGTTTCCACACCTGGCACCTGCTCCACACCTACCACGACACAGAGGTCGGCTGGAGTCACGATGTCGAGCTTGTCGATATCGAGTATGGCACCATTGGCATAGCTGTAATTAAGCGGTGAGATATGAGCTGTCTCTGCCGTCTCGCGCGGCATGAAGCCATACATGTAATATGTTGTACCTGGATTGACATATATATTCGACTTCCACTGGTCGATGTGTGATGCATCTTCACCTTGATACACAAAGGTTCCCATAACTGACGCATCTTTCGGAGTCATAAACACTCCGATGGTGGCATACTGAGGGTCGGCCTGCGGATAGAGCGTGGAGTAGCGCACATAGTTGTCGGGCACTGTCACTCCATCGATTACGGCACGTGTATTCAACTGTCCGTCGGTCGGTTCACTCACGTAGGGTACGAGTGTGAGCAAATCGCGATTGTCCTGTGAGGGGTCGTCATCGCCGGTACATGCAGTAAGGCCATGCATCGCCAACACCGACATGCCTATAGTGGCCACACCACACAGGGTATGTGCCAACTGCTTTGAGTTATATGTAATATTTTGTTTCATCATGTTTTGGTTTCCGTGCAGCCAAACTGCACGGCACTGACAACTAATTATTCTTTTCTATTATCTATCAACACTCAACTGTCAACTGTCATCTCTCATCTCTCAACACTCAACACTCAACACTCAACTCTCAACTCTCATCTATCAACTCTCCTACCAATTATACACTTCGTGGTCTCTTTCGCCACCATCGCCCCATTCTTTGATGAAGACTGACAGCACTCGTATCAAGTCGCCACCATTGAAATAGGAATATACAATCCAAGTGTGGTTGCGCGAGAAATCGCCTGCCTCGGCAAGTGAGAACCGCGCTGTGCGTACGTCGTCATTACCTACTATGTAGTGAATGGTGCCATAGATGCGTTTGTCGCTCTCGCGCAGATAGAACGGACCTACTTCAGTCAGTTCACTACCGGCTATTCCTGTATTGATGAGGGTTTCATACTCCTGACCAGTACCTGTAGTGTATACATATTTGTTGACATATTCTGTGGAGTTGATATCTTTAGGATGTGATGGGTCTGTATCAGATTGACCATAGCTATCCAACACGCCATTGGGTATTGTGAATGATTTTTCACCACTCTCCCAACTTGTTCCCACCTTATAACTTCTCTCAGTATATGCACCATCGAGGAAGAGGTATTCGGTTGCGGGCAGGTGGTTGGTTGATGTGGTAGCATCGCTGTTGATTGAGCCATCGAGCGTGATGCCGGTTATCCTGATACGCTCCGAACTCTCCTTATAACGTGTGAAGATGAACCTTACCTTCGACACGGCACGCACCAGTTTCACGGTAGAGATGCCGCCCTCAGTACCGATGCGGAACACAGGACTGGTTCCGTAGATGGGTTGGTCGGTCAACCTGCCGCTCATGGGCAGACCGTCGGTCGGGATGGTTGAGGTAGGAGAAGTCATACCGAAGAAGTCGTTTGTGGCATGACTTATGTTTGCTGCATCGAGCTGAGCAGGAGTGGATGCTGCCGTAAGGGTGATGCCGCAATTGGCATTAGTCACATTTGCCGACACATATACATCGACATGGGGCTTTGCACTTGCAAAAGCTTCGCTCACCTCCATCATGTAGGTTTCGCCCACGCCCGCGTTGATATTGCCGAGGTCGCTGCCCGATGGTTCCAAGTATCCTATGAGTTCGCCTGCCGGATGCGACACCCCGTTATAGGTGTAAGCCTCGTGGGCAAACACCCAAATCTGGAGTTTGTTCACTCTACGCTCTTCCTCCGAGGGGTCGACCTGTCCGATATCGGCACGTGTCAACACTGGGTTGTTGGGCGAATAGACATAGATATACAGTTGGGCATGCTCGTCGGTGGGATGGTCGTCGAGAATGCAAGCACTCAGCAGCATCGTTGCGATGCAGCCTAAAAGCAGGGGTATATATGTAAGTTTGCGTTTCATCTTCTTTTGGTTTCCGTGCAGCCGAACTGCACGGCACTGACACCTAAATTATTATTTTTCTATCAAAGTAAATCTGTCAACACTAATCTATCAACACTAATCTATCAACATTTATCTGTCAACATATAATCTGTCAACATTAATCGAGCGGCACGTTGCCTGGTGTTGATTGTTCCCACGGCATGAGTTCGATGCCGATTTCGAGTCGTGGCGACAGCAGGTTGGGCAGCACGTTGTAAGCCTTGGCCAACGATGGTACCGTAATGGTGATTGAGGTGGTATAGTCTTGAGTGAATACACGATTCTTTGCTGCATCGTCGGTTCCGGTTCCTGTCGCAGGGTCAATCTCGCCCACGAGGTAGAAGTGTGTACCTGGATATATCACACCATCGACTCCACGGAATGTGGTGGTGGTGTTGTTCTGGAATTCGGCCACGATGGGCACTTTCTGATTGTCGGCACTCTGGAGCAAGAGTGAATGTACCGATGCGCTTGTCTCGGTTGTATAGGAAAGTGCAATCGGTGTAGACTCAAAACTGTGGTCGTATACGAATCGTACGTCGGTATCGCTCGACGGGTCGGCCTGAGTGAAGTCGAACGTCACCTTGCGCTGACCACCGATGACTAGAGCCGTGAGCGGGAATTTACCGTCTTCCACGGTTACGTCGGCATTGTTGGCATCCTTCAACGTAGAAGCATTGGTTTTCTTAAGTTTCACCTCGAGGTGTGCCACGCCATACTGCAGAGGGTCGATCAACGCGATGGCTTGGGTATTGCCGGTCACCGAGGCTTTGTTGTTTTCATAGTGTGCAAGCATCTGTTCCCACGACTCAGCTGTAGAATTCGGATAATAAGTCTTACGACTGTCGATATTCGAAGTCTTAATCAGACTATTGGCATAGTAGAAGAGTTCTGCAGGATATGCAAAACGCGACAGTGTGTTGATGTTGGCAATACTGGTCGTGATGGTTTGTGGCTCAAACTTCGAGTCGGACACATTCCACTTCAATGCAGCGGCACCATCGGGCAGGCCATAAGAGCCTGGGTAGTTATGGTATGCACCGATGAGGGTCACATCATCGCCTGAAACGGCAGCATAGGTTGCACTCTCTATTTGCGCCAGGATTTCATCACACAGAGCTGGATGTACTGTTGCATTCCAATTGTCAGCCGGCGTGAATGTGGTTTCCTTCAATGTTCTTATCAACTTATGAAGCTCGCTCACAAGACACTCCACGTTGGCACTAGAACCCGCCATGAGGCGTGTCGAGTAGGTATTGGTCAAGCTGATGAAGTTGAGGTAGTATGCACGGAGGTGCGGCTGTGTTTCGGTCGACCATCTGTAAGGGGTATATACACCGGGTGATGTCTGGATAGTCACCCAGGCATTAGCGATATTAGTGAGATATTGAGCCAACGCGTTAGCCTCGGCTGGTGCTGTATCGACATTACGAATCTGCATCGGTGCGAACCATATATCCGATGGTTTCATCTCCGACACAAAGTCGGGGTGGTCGAGGTAGCCGTAGGTTGAACGGTTGGTGATGATTTGGGCATTAGTCGGGGTTAAACCCAAATTGGCACGATTGCCACGCGCATATACCAGGAATGAAGACACACCGGTCATGAACCACTGGTTCTCATAAAAGTAATAGCGAGCATTGTTGGCTGTTGCTTCGGTCAATGCGCCAATGGAGTTTATATCAGCCAACTTGGGCAGGTCGCCACTCTGTATCTTTCTGTCACGTACGGAAAACGGATAGACATATATCTCTGATAGTCCACGGAATGCACCATCCGTACTCTGTACCATGTCGGCCGTCAAACGGGTCGAAGGGGTAGATGTGTTGTTGAGTGAGAATGCGAAGTTGACATTTACATTTTCGTCATGAGCTGCGACTTCATCAATTTCTTCATCCAAAAGGCTACAGCTGGTAGTGCCAGCACATAGCATCAGTGCCGACAGGGTTGCTGTATATATTTTGGTAGTATATTTCATCGTTTCTTCTTTAGTGAAGTTGTTTAATCAACTGTAGTTTTTTTATAATTCCATCGGTCGCTGGCGTGAGGGGCGTGAACCCCTCACTGCCATACCGATTGGTGTTAGGATAGGTAATAATACCTGTAGGGGTTAGAATTAGATTTCTGGTTCAAGTGAGAGACCTTCCTGCCATTCGAGGTCAACCGAAGTACCGAGTTCGACAGTATCGCTCGAGAGGTCTGGGTCGCCGTTTTCACCATTACCAGGACCGTCTTCGTATGGTGTGCCTGGTCCTGGATCGTCAGGATCTGTGTCATCGTGTGGTGGGTTGTCTGGATCGTCTGGGTCTGGATCGCCTGGGTCTGTTCCAGGAGTGTACTTGACTCCGTTGTGGATGTTTACAGTAACCTTAGTCACGTGGTCCTGAATGAAGATCTTATCCTTCTCATCAGGTACATAACCAGTAGCTGTAGTTGGGTCGAGAGTTGCAACCATGTAGAATGTAGCACCACTGTGGATGACACCATCCTTACCTACGAATGCAGGTCCGTTGTTTACAAACTCAAGAGCGATCTTCACCTTCTGGTCTGCCTTGGTTTCAAGAGCCAGAGTGTGGTTGAATGTAGTGGTTGTGTTTGGCTTCACTGTGATGCCGGCTGGTACGGTGCAGTCGTAGATAGTCACGTTTTCATTACCCTTGGTAGCGAAGTTGTAACCTACGCTGTTCTGTCCACCGATGAGCACACCCTTGAGTGTCCAACCAGCAGATAAGTCTACTTGCTTACCCTTGCGGTCGAAGAACTTGCCTTCACCCATCTTGATGTTGAGTTGCAGACGACCTACACCATACTGTGCAGGCTTCACGAGGGCTACAGACTGAGTGTTGTCGGTCACTACATCGCCAGCAGCACCGTAAACATTGCTGATCACGTTAGCCCAGTTCTGAATGTTAGTGGCTGGACCATCTGGCTGCTTCTCTACTACTATATTATCATCATATTTAGTAGACTCGATGTCGTTTGATGCCTTGATAGGAGTATTTACATAGTACCAGAGAGCTGCAGGGTAAGTGTAGTAAGATGGAGTTGGACCGTCGCTGAGGTTTGGAGCAACAGCATCGCGAGTGTAAGCAAACTGCTTTGTTGCCACGTTCCATGCCATACGAGCAGCACCGTCGGGCAGACCGGCAGATGTTGGGAAGTTGGCATAATCGGCGTTAAGGTTCATAGCACCACCACTTACAGGAGCACCAGCCTTCACGATGTTAGCACGGAGCTTTTGCGAGAGGTCGTATGCTGGGTCGTCCATGTCAACGTGCGATACAGAGAAGTAGAGTTGGCTGAGGATGACAGCAATGCGAGAAGAAGAGTAAGAACGCAGTGTGATGAAGTCGTCGTACAGAGCCTTCAGAGCTGCGTTGCTGGTAGTAGCCCATGACTCGACACCTGCGCCATCAGTTGTGTTGGCGATTTCGGTGAGGAGCTGAAGTATCTTCTGACCAGTTGCATTGTTGATAACTTCGCTCTCGTTCTCTACAAGACGTTCCAGACCGATTTCAACGGCACTTGGAGTAGTGAAGTCGTCGCCGAGGTTGGTAGTGGTGAGGGTACCATACTTGAACTTGTCTTCCATCGTTGTGATGTCGGTCTCGGCTGCGTTGTCTACTGCCTTGGCATAGAACAAGAAGTACTTGGTGCCTACAGGAACCAACTGTTCAGCATACACCTTGTAGTTGAGCTCACCTGGCTTACGCAGACTACTGATTGAGCTGAGCCAGATTACGTTTGACGACTTAGTGGTTCCTGATGTAGGCTCAGTGGTGAATGGAACGATGCGAATCTTGTCCATACCACGGAACGTACCACTGTTTCCTTGTGCCTGCACTACATCGGCACCCATACGAGTGCTGATAACCGAGCGAGGAATTGAGAGCACGAATTCAGACTTTACGCCTGCATTCCCGTTTTCGTCGATGATGACATTGGGGTTCAAAGCATCATCCGACGAGCAAGCGGTGAAGCTTGCCATGCCTGCCAGCAGCGCTGCTGCAGCTAAGGCAAATGTCTTGGTTTGTTTCATGTGTTAATTAAAAAAAATTTGTTATTATTACAATTTGTTTTTATTGTTCGTCTTTTCACTTTTCACTTCACTCTCGGTCCTTTACTCCTAATGGGATATCATCGAATGTGATTCCCTGGTTCCACGAGAGGTTGACGCTCAGACCGAACGCACGATGTGCTTCGGGTTCTACGAGGTCGGGGATTCCGTAGGTGGCTGTGGCCAGTCCTGCCGGTACGGTCGGTGTGTCGGGCCATGAGCCGTCGTCGTTTGAGTCGATAGGTATGTCAATCTTGCCATCACCGTTGGTGTCCCAGCCTATGCGGTCTATCGTTCCGTCGTGGTCGGTATCTTCTGACACTATCTTGTCTTTAGTGCCGTCGAAGTTGTAGTCACACTCGTCAGGAGTTCCATCGCCATCGAGGTCTATGCCTGTAATCTTTCCGGTGCCATCCTTCACGAAGTGGTCGGGCACTCCGTCGCCGTTGATATCGGTGTCGGGCACTCCGTCGCCGTTGACATCGCTGTTGCCTGTCATGATTCGCATGTCGACCTTAGTAAAGTGGTCGCCGATGATGATGCGGTCGAGGTTGCCAGAGCTGTAGTTCGACGCGGTGTTGGGCACCATCTTTGCCACGAGATAGAATGTAGCATCGTGTGCTATGAGTCCGTCGGCTCCCTGGAAGTCGGGACCGTTGTTCACGAGTTCGAGGGCAACGAGCACTGTCTTGTCTATGGCTGTAGGGAGCGCCAAAGTGTAGTTGAATGGAGTCCACAAGGTGTGGCTCACATGGAGTGGACCTCCAATGATGCCGGTATCATAGATTACGTATTCATGGGCCGAGGTTTTGGGTTGGAAGTCATAACCCGCTTCTTGCTGACCACCCAGCAATATGGCTTTGAGTTTGAATCCGTCCTTGCAGTCAACCATCTTTCCATAAGCATCATACAGGTAGCGGCTGTCTAACCTCACACGGGTGTCGAGGCGTCCCACACCATACTGCACCTGCTTCACCATGGCTACCGATTGCGTGGTTTCTTTCACCGAAGAATATCCATTGGCATAAGCGTCGTTGATGAGTTGCTGCCAGTTCTGATATGTCTTCGACTGTCCCCCTGTAGTGGGGTCGCCGCCTGAGGGGTCGGTTGTAGAGGGCAGTTGAGCCAATGGGTCGCCGGGCAGTGCGAGGGAGTCGCTTGCCACGATAGCCGATGCCACCATGTACTGCAGGTTGGCTGGATAGACGTAGTCGGTCATCGATGGTATGTTGAGACCGCGGCCATACACTTGTGTTGCCGGTGTGACATACTTCTGGGTCGATGCGTCCCACTCTATGCGTGCAGCTCCTTCGGGCAGGTTGAGGTCGGCAGGGAAACCCTGGTATTCGTCTTTCAGTGTTATGGTTTCGTTGCCTGGTGTAGGTGCTGTGGCACATGCCGATGCAATAGCAGTTGCGATCTTCGATGCCAAGTCGTATCCTGCATAGTCGGATGGCACGTTGCTCACCACCTTATATACTTTACCAAGCACTCGCTGCACACTTGCCGACGAGAGGGTCTTGAGTCCGGTCATAGCCTGATAGGCGGCAGTGAGTCGCTCGTCGGGAGCTGTGGCCCACTTGTCGTCGGGTGCTGCATCGGTGCTGGTGGTCTGCATCAGGTTGTTGAGCAGGCCGACGAGAGCCTGACCTGTGGTGCTTCCGCCCTGGGCTTCGGCCGATGTGCATATAGGCACATGAGCAAACGCGATATCTGCGTTATCGCTATACGAGTCGAGTCCGCCGACGTTGAGTGTTCCGTATTTCATGCGGTCGGCATGTGTCGACGGGTTATCGATAGCACGTGCATAGAAGGCGAAGTGTGTGGTACCGATAGGCACTTTCACCTGACGCACGATAGAGTAGTCATTGTTGGTTACGAGATCGATGGTGCGTCCGCCAGTTCCTGCCAGTTGCATCTCGTATGTGCTGCGCGAAGTGGCTGTAGGGTTGGCGTCGAAGCACAGCACGTGCACATCTTGCAATCCGCGGAATACTGCTGTGTTGCCGTCATACTGCACCACATCGGCACCCATACGTGTCTCAGTATTTGTCTGGCCTACTACTATGCGTTGTGGCAGTGCGAAGGTGAGTTGTGCATCTATCTTAGGCACCTCACGAATCTCGTCCAGCCCGTCATGGTCAGTGCAAGACACAAGGCCTGCTGCTATCGTCACGGCTGCTGTCGCTATCAGTTTGTTATATATCGTTTTACGAGTCATCTTGTTTTGTTATTTATTATTCTATCACGAGTCCGTCCTGCCAGTTGAGGGTTACGGATGTACCGATTTCGTTTTCGTTGGTACGTACCGAGCCATCGGGGTACACATGTGCCTGGATTATCTTGAGTTGTCCGGCACGCAGTGGCAGTGTGATAAACAGTTCGGTGCGTGTCACACTTCCGTTGGGCAGGGTGACATAGACGTAGCATTTCCACAGTGCGTCGTCTGCTTTTTCTGCCAAGAAGGGTTCTTCGGTCTCGATGATGAGACGTGTGCGTTCCTTCACCTGCGATAGCGGTGCTTCGGGCGATGGGTAGTTGACCGTGCAGAAGCAGTCCTTCTTACCTTGAGCAGCTGGCACATGGTCGGCATGCACGTAGGTTGAGTTGGCACGGTCGAAATGATATACCGAGTCGCACATGAGGTATTCGGTAGCGAATCCGCTGGTGTATACCTCGATGTTTCTCACGTCAACTCCGGTGGTGTCGAGCACGAGTGCCATGGCACAGTTGGCCATATAGAGGTGCACATAGAATGTCTGGTCTATATTGTCCTGGATATCCATCGGCAGGCGCGCGGTGAATAGTCCGGTTGAGTGTGGAGTGATGGTGTCGGCCACCACCTGCGGCAGTCCTCCGGTGTGGCATCGGTCGTTGTTGCGGATGCTCACCTGTCCGTTGTTCACCACGTTGGCCACTGCTGTATGCATGTATTGACGCACCGGCAGGTAGAGTGTATAGCTGGTTTGGTTGGCATCCATGATGTGGTCTTCATGGTGCAGCACAGCCGAGTCGCCATGCACGTCGAAGAACGAGAGGTCGACATCGTGCGCGAAGTCGGTGAATATCGGTTTGAGATATTCGTTCAAGGCCTCGGCCACATACTGGTCGCTCTCAGCATCGAGTTCGGTGGTGAGTTCGGTGGTCATGTTGGTGATGAGTCGGAGTTCATACACCAGTTTGAAGTCGTTTCCACAGTCCTCCAAATCTTCGTCAATAGCGCTACATGCCACACCGGTAGTCAGTGCGGCCATCATCGCCATATATTTCAAATACTTTTTATACATCATCGCTTTTTATTACTTATCTGCCCGCCGATTTGCTCCAGCGAGCTGGTTGGTTTCTTGTTTATATCACCGCTATGTTAATTCGGCGGCCTAATCCTTGGAATACACGTGCTATTGTTGAGAGTCGCACATCAGTATTTCCGTTTTCGATTTTTGATATGAAGCTTCGGCGTGCTCCCACCTTGGTGGCAAGTTCTTCCTGGGTCATTCCCATGTTTTTGCGTACTTGCTTCAGTCGTTCGCCTATGATGAATGCATCACATTCGAGTTCAAACGCATCGCGTTCGGGTGTTCCAACAGCTCCGAAGTCCTCTTCTATCAGGTCTTCTATCGGTGTACAGTTTAATGCCTGCAGTTCTTCTCTTGATTTCATTTTGTCATCTTGTTTTTTAAGTCGAAATACTCTGACATTATTCTCTTTGCCATCGCTATCTGCGCTGTTGGCGTTTTCTGGGTTTTCTTTTGGGTTCCTCGCTGCTGCTGTCTTTGTTATCTATTATTTTATATTATCAATTATATATTTTATATTATCTTGTCGCCCCCAGGGGGCTGGTTGTTTTCTGTTTCGTATAGCACATGAGTGTTATTGATTTCTATTCATGCCTTCCTTTATCAGAGATTGAATCTCTTTCTGCGATATGCTTGAACGTTCCGATTTGTCGTATATCGTTATGAATGTTATCGTACCCTTCTGCGACATTATCAAGATGTCATTATAGGTTATGACTCTCAGACCTCCTCGTTTTCCTCTCGACTTGGAATGTACGGCCATCCTTATCTTGAAGACCTTATTTCCGAGGCTTGTGCCTTGATTTGGGCTCTCCTTTAGGCTTTGCATCAACTGCTTCAAGTCTGCAGGCAGAGATTTGTAACGTTTATACAGCCGCTTAAACTCTCTGTCAAACCCATATATCGTTTCAAATTCTATGTTCATAGGCTTTCGAGCAGTTCGCCGACCGGATGTCCTGTCATTTCACCATCTTTGATTCTGCGGACATCTTTGCCTGCTTCCACGAGGAGCTCACGGATATATTTATCCGAATCGTGCTCATCCGGCTGCTTTTCCCGCCTTATTTGCCTCAACGACATCAATGCCTTTTGCATCTTATGTTCGTTGTCAGCAATCTTGCTGAGTTCTTTATATATCGCCACATTTAGTTGCGGCATCGTCATCGCTCTCATTGGCTTATATCTTATCTGTATCTTGTCGCCCCCAGGGGGCTGGTTATTGTCTTATCAATTATATATTTTATATTGTTTCCACACCTTATATTATATATTATATGGTGTCAGTGTCGTCGCTCCAGCATCCTCGCAGGCTTCGGAACTGCCTTTCAGCTTCCGCATCTCCATTTGGCTCAATGTTTGCTGAGTCGACATATACCAGTCGTATTTGTCTGGCAGCATCAAGCATTTTGCGCATGGCTGTTTCGTTATTTCTCATCGACCAAATCTCACGGTTGAGAGAATTGCTGATTTGCGTGGTTGTCATACCTTATTTTATTATTGTTCTGTTTCTGTCCCTACCGGCTTGTCATGGTTCCTCTCCTTCGCTGCGCTTCGTCGGGATGACGGAGGGGGAGGGCGGGGTGAGGGTCTTCTCCAATACCGACTCATATCTCCCTAATACAACAAAAAAGGAACTGACATCGTTTTATCAGTCCCCCTATGTTTCGAGTGTATGTCGTTTTTTTACGGATTGTAGTTCCTATCCTTTATCATCTATCCAGTTCTCTATCTTTATGCCGTTGATGTTTTTGAAGTCCTTTATATTCTCGGTCACCATTATCATTTTGTTGACGACAGAAGTGCATCCTATGAGCAAATCAAAATTATCGTCAGCCGGTGTTCCTGCCAAGCGCAGTCTTACCTTTTCTTCGGCAAAGTAATCTATGACATCAGAAATAGGCAGCACATTTATTTTTTTCAACAAATCGCTGACCATCCGTTGATGTTTCATATCAAACTTTCTGCCAAGAACCTCACCAACTTTCAACTCTGCAACAGTGATTTCGGATATAGCACATCTTTCAAATCCAATAGTGTCGATCCTTTTGTCAATGCCGTGTCTGTTTCTAAGCCAATAGATACAGATATTGGTATCGAGCAGATACTTTGTTTTGGCCATGGTTACAGAGGAGTTATTTGGTTTTTAAACTTGCGTTCCGATTTGATTATCTTGATAATCTCTTCGGGTTCCATATACTCCTCGTCACTCCATATTCCGGCAAAGTCGGCTGCTTTCACCTTCTTCGTCCTTTTAGTTTGGCTTGCTACGGCTGGCATCAAGTCGTCGGTCAAGCGTTTGATGAGTGCCAGCTTCACTTCGTTGCCTGCACCCTTTATGAGATTCCAGTAGTTGTTGGTCTCACGTTCTAACACCATTGCTGTCATATCTTCGCTAACTTTTATGGTTTTGTCTCTGCAAAGATACGAACTTTCTTCTACACAACCAAACATTTAGCATGAAAAAATGATTTCAAACCATTGCTTTTACACCCTTAGTAGTCATTGTTGTTTGTAGGGGGGGGTGTGAGTCAATATGTCAAAGAGCGATTGTCGGGTGTTGTTACACCTTATTATTTCTTGCGTCTGTCCCTTCCGTCCGCTTCTGCTCCCTCGATAAAGGGGCGGCGTGGAGGGTCTTCTCCTGTTTTTGTTTTTTTATCAAAAAGGGCGCGGCGCGGATGATGCCGCGCCCTGTGTTATGAGAGGGTTGAGGGGATTAGTTGCCAAGAACGATGTTGTCGAATGTGAGACCAGTCTGCCAGTGGAGGTCAACAGAGAGTCCGAGAGAGATCTGAGTTGAGCGGAGGTCTGGCACTGTAGCATAGGCATGCTGCAGTGAAGTTTCACCGATGACGAAGTTAGCGGTGGTCATGAAGTCCTGGATGAACACGCGGCGTTCCTTGATGGTGTTTCCGCTACCGTTGAACGGAGGCAGAGCCTGCAGCGTTGGCCATGTGATGCCTGCGCTGCGGTCGGTAGTGTTGAGGCCTGCATCGGGATCGAGCTTACCGATGATGTAGAACGTGCCGCCGTTGCGGATGACATTGTAGTTACCCCAGAAGTCCTTACCAGAGTTGTTGACGAACTCAATAGCTACATAGACATCGTTCTGCTTGGCACCGACTTTGGCTGCGTTCCAGTTGTCCCAGACGAGGGTGTAGTTGGGCTCAGAAGGGCCAGAGGTAGGAATAGCATCGCTGACAATGACCTTGTCGTAGATGTTGTGGTCGAAGGTAGAACTGCTGACGGGCAGATAGTCCCATCCTACTGTTGTGGGCTGACCACCGATGAGCAGACCGGTCACCTTGAAAGCAGTGGCGGTGATGTCAATCTCAGCGTTGGGCTCTTCGTTTGCAGGCAGTGACGGGTTCTTTGCCAGCTGGATAGCGTGGTTGTTATCCTGCAGCTTGGTGATTCCGCTGGCATAGGCCACGGTGCTCTTCAGCAGGGCTGAACCGTAGTTGATGTTGTACTGCATGGCCACCGAGCGGGTGGTAGAGATGACGTGTCCGTTCTTGGTCCAGGCGACGTTGTTGTTGTTGATACCGGCAGCCCACTGAGCGTCGGCATCCCAATTGGTAACACCCTGAGGATAGTCTGCCTCGACATGGCTGTCGTTGGTGACACGGACGGGGCTGTTGCCGAAGTAGCAGATCTCTGCGGGATAATAGACGTTGTAGATGGAGGTGCTGCCGGTGGAGAGGAGCGGCGTGGTGGCGCTGTATTTCCACGTGATGGTACCAGGAGTGGTCACCTGGCCGTCGGTGTCGGTCGACTTAGTCGTCTCAACAGTCAGCTGGGCACATCCCTTGGGCACACCGAAGGTGATGTCAGGGAATTCATTCAGTGCCGAGGTCTCGCTGGGATTCACCTTGGTAATCTGGTCAGTTTCACCGGTATAGCCTGTTGCCGTCTTCACGTTTTCAGACGGCTCCCAAGTCAGCGAAGGTGCAGTGCCATCGAAGCAGTTATCGATGCGAGCAATGATATTATTGGCAAGAGCTTGAGCAACAGCCTCGTATTTCGTGGTGGGCGTTGCGTTGTGAATCTTGTCGAGCACGAATCTCAAGTCACCGATGGTACGGGCAACGGAAGAACCGCTACCGGCACGCACTTCGTTAGCATTGACGGTGGCCAGCGTAGCAAGAGCATCACCCAGGATTTCACCCAGTGCACACATTTCCGTGCCGTCCATCGGAGCCTTCGTGGCAGGCTTGATGACGCCGGCATCAGAGATGGTCACGAACTGTGTCCACTTCAAAGAAGCAATGGGGATGGTTGTGCCGTCAAAGGGAACATTGGCTGAAGAAAGCTGGGCATCCATGATGTAATTGAGTGCAGCCAGGATCAGGTCGCCATACTGGCGATAGACGGCTTGCTTATCATCGGGAATGCGGCGATCAATGGTGAAGCTATAGGCCGTCAGGTCCTTGTCGCCATAGGTTGCCGTGATCTTTCCCTGGGCGTTGTCAGCATTCTCGCCGCTCTTGGGAGCCTTACCATAGAACATCAGTGTGTTGGTTTCGGTGGGCAGTGCCAGCTCGATGACGCGGTGGCTCGTAGCGCCGTCGGTCGAGGCATCGCTGGTGCTGTAGATGTTGCCCAGGCTGTAATACTTGTCAGCAGTGGTAGCAGAGGGAATCCACTTGCCATCGGCAACGGGAGCATCCTTCTTGAACGAGAGGAGAACACCATCGACGATACCGCGGAAGCCGTTTGTTCCAGGTATGGCTTGTGTGTTGGCAGAGGTCATACGAGTGGTCGGTGTGTTGGTTGCCGACACGTTCATAACGAAACTGGTGAGAACTTCGCCCGTCTCCGGGTTGTAGTTAGGGTTCACTTCAGCGAGCTCTTCGTCGTTTGAGCAGCTGAACAAAGTTGCGCCTGTGAGTGCAGCGGCACCCATCAAAGCGAGAAATTGAAATTTCTTCATGTGTTTGTTAAAATTAAAAATGGTTATTACTATTGTTTACTGTATATTATCTTGGACCCTCTCTGCCCCGTCCTGATGGACTGTCCCGCCTGAAAGGGGGACGAGCGAAGCGGAGGGGGTGTCAGGGCTGGAGAGCCTGTTGGCCTTGCGGGGAGGGTTTACCTTCGGAGAGGTTGGCCTTGCGGGGAGGGTTTACCTTCGGGGAGGTTGGCCATTCGGCGTGGAGACCCCCTCCCCCCTTTGGGGTACTCCCCCTTTCAGGTGGGAGAGTCCGTGCGGGGTGTGGGGTTGGCGCTGTTGTTGTTGGACCCTCTCTGCCCTGTCCGGATGGACTGTCCCGCCTGAAAGGGGGACGAGCGAAGCGGAGGGGGTGTCCCGTCC
>JAFUSD010000252.1 GCA_017480685.1 Bacteroidaceae bacterium | reverse complement strand
GAGGGTTAGGGGAGGTATCCTTGGGATGGGTTAGGGGAGGTTTTTAGGGGAGGTTTTCCCCCTCGCTGAACTCTATGACCACCTTCTTGTCGGTATGTGGATAGCGCTCTTTCACGCCTCCGCCCACAACCAGTGTTTCGTGGTTCCAGCGGATGTCGTTGGCTCTCATATACTCAGATGCCTCTTCCGCTGTATGCAGGTCGGGGTACTCCTTGCCGTTGATAACAATGAGTACGTCGTTCGACTTTATAGCCTCTTTCACATCGCTCCACTCCACTATGTCGTCATCATCGATATCGATAATGTCGTCGAGGTCGGAGGTGTCTACGATGCCAATCATCCCGTCGTTGGCAATCTTCTGAAACAACGTGAGCGGCACTTTGTTGTCCACGTATACAAGCAGGACCTTTCCCCAAATATCAATGCGGTAGAGCATGTCGCTCACGGTGTCTCCCTTCGCCTTGCCGTATATCTGCACTCGTATCGATGGGGTCATCAGGTTGTTCCACATCTGCCCCAGCATGTTGTCGGCCTGGTCGGGCGTTTTGTTTTCGTTCACCTCGCACAGCATCTCGTAGCCTTTCAGTGCCTTGAGGTCGCGAGCCAGTTCGGCCATCTGGTCGTCGCTGAGCTGCATCTCTAATGTCTCGACACGTTTCAGGTTCTTTAGGTACAGGTCGATTTCCTCCTGTGTGAGTGTGACATCCGTATTGGTCGGGTCTTCCATAAGACCACGGTGCAGGGAGTCGGTCATGTCGTGATATTCCACTCCAGGCATCGCCCTGTATTTCTTAATCAGTTTCGCAGCCGTCTGTGCCTGCAAGGCGGCTGACATCAGGAGCAGTACTCCCAGAATCAATGTTTGTCTCATGTCTGTCTCATGTCTGTCTCATGTCTGTCTCATGTCTGTCCTTGTTTGTTTGTACATTTTGTTTTCAAGACGTCTCTATATGTACAAACGTAAAAAATGGCGTGAGTGTTACAAGAAGGGGATAAAAAAATATGGAAGAAGTGCGTCTGGGGTCACACTTCTTCCTTAGCCTTATATGCCATGGCATACAGTTTCATTTGCTTCAACATGGCGAGGAGACCGTTGGAGCGTGTGGGCGATAGGTGCTCGGTGAGGCCTATGTCGCCGATGAAATGTAGGTCGGCGGAGAGGATTTCATCGGGTGTGTGGTCGGAGAGTACGCGGATGAGCAGTGTGACGATGCCTTTCACGATGAGGGCATCGCTCTCGGCACGGAAGTGGAGACGGCCGTCGCGGTAGTCGGCCACGAGCCACACGCGGCTCTGACATCCGTCGATAAGGTTCTTCTCCGTCTTGTATTCCTCGGGCAGGGGCTCTTGCTCGCTACCCAGGTCGATGAGCAGTTGGTAGCGGTCCATCCAGTCGTCGAGGCCGCTGAACTCATCGATTACGTCTTGTTGCAGTTCTTCTATTGTCATGATTGGGGTGTATTTATGCTATGTAAAATGTGTGCGGCAGCCTTATGGTTGCTCGGTGTAGATGATTTCGAGAACGGTCTGCCCCACGGCCTTCAGGGTCGATTTGTTGATATTTGCAAGGTTGTCGGCGCGGGTGTGCCATGTCTTGCAGAATGAATCGGAGTCTTTGTCGCGGGCGATGATGTCGATGCATGGTATGCCCGACTGGTTGACCTGCACGTGGTCGTCGGTCACAGCGCCTCCCTGGTTGTTGCGGAAAAGGTCGGAATAGCCCAGGCGCTGGGCACGCGACCATACTTTGTCGACAAGGCTCGGGGCGTAGTGCATGGAGTAGGCTTCTTTCTCGAATATGCAATTAGAGCCGCCCACCATGTCGAGCAGTATGCCGTAGCGCGCTGTGTAGCCCTCGGTGTGGTGGTGTCCTGCCCAGTATTGCGAGCCGAGACACCATGTGTATGCGTCGTTCTCGCCGGTCTCGTCCCAATAGGGAGTACCGCAATCCTCGGCATCGAAGCAGATGAAGTCGACACCCACAGCCGGTGCCTGTTGCTGGATGTGGCGCGCGGCTTCGATCATGACAGCCACACCGCTGGCACCATCGTTGGCCCCGTCGATGGGGGTGTGGTGCACGGCCTTATCGTTGTCGTGGTCGGCCCAGGGACGGGAGTCCCAATGTGAGCAGATAATGATGCGCACGGGGTTTTGCGGGTTGGTGGATGCTATGATGTTGCGCATGCGTATCTTGGTTCCGTCGTAGAGTGCTCCGTCGGCATCCTGGTTGATGACGGTAGCTCCGTATTGCTGGAACTTGGCTGCGATGTAGTTGGCGCACGAGTCGTGGGCTGCGCTGTTCATCACTCGTGGGCCGAAGGCGCATTGAGCAGCGATATAGGTATAGGCACTGTCGGCCGAGAAGTCGGGCGAGACTTGGGTGTAGGGGCGCGTGTCGGGCTGCGGTGTGTTGCGGCACGCGGTGAGGGCTATGAGGGATAGCAGGAGGGGTAGTAGTTGTTTCATTGTGGGTTGATGGTTGGGGCTGTGAGGCCGAACCTCACAGCACTGACGCTTAGGGGTTGATATTTGCTGATTGGCAGGTATGCATGACGCGGAGGAAGTTGCCGCCCCAGATGAGCGCGATGTCTTGGGGTGAGTAGCGGCGAAGGAGGAGCCTGCGTGTGAAGTTGATGAGCTCGGAGGCAGATGCCAGACCAGGCACTCCGCCGTCGCCGTCGAAGTCGGTACCGATGCCTACGTGGTCGATGCCCATCACCTGGACCATGTGGTCGAGGTGGCGTATGGCATCCTCGATGGTGGCTTGGCCGTCGGTGCGTAGGAATCCGTTGTAGAATGTGACTTGTGCCACACCTCCGGTGGCGGCCAGGCGGCGCATCTGGTCGTCGGTGAGGTTGCGCGGATGGTCGCACAGCGCTCGTGCCGACGAGTGGCTGCACACGATTGGTGTGCTGCTTATGTCGATGGCATCGTAGAAACTGCGCTCGCTGGCGTGTGAGAGGTCGACCATCATGCCCGTGCGGTTCATCTCGCGTATCACGTCGGCACCGAATGTGCTCACTCCGCCATGCTCGTTGTTGCCACGTGCCGAATCGCAGATGTCGTTGTCGCCATTGTGGCAGAGGGTCATATACACCACTCCACGGCTGCGGAAATGGCTGACGAGGCTTATGTCGCGCCCGATTGCATATCCGTTTTCGATGCCCATCATGATGGATTTGCGGCCTTCGTGCTTGTTGCGATAGAGGTCGGCAGGGGTGCGGGCAATGGCTGCACGGCCCTCGGTGCGCTCCACCATGGCTTCTATTTGGCTGAGGATGGAGTCGGCCTTTGCCGTCGCGGCACGGAGCGATGCTTCGTCGCGTGCTTCCTGCTTGAGGTATGCCACCATGATTGAGGCGTCGAGCCGTCCTTCGGTCATCTTGTGTAGGTCGACCAGTATGCGCGGGTCGCGCCGCGTGAAGTCGATGTCCTGGTCGAAGAACATAGGTGTGTCGCAGTGGGAATCGAGTGTTAGTGTATCGCTGTGCAGCCGCTTGGCTTCGCTGAACGAACGTGCCTCGCCCACGAGCCACCGGAACAGCGGCATGTGGCTGCTGTTGCCGTCGAGGATGAAGCACTCGGGATGCCATTGTACGCCCACGATGGATTTCCATTCGGCTGACTCGATGGCTTCGATGACTCCGTCGGGGCTCAGCGCGCTGACACGGAAGCCTGCGGGCACCGACTTCACTGCCTGATGGTGGAAGGAGTTGACCGCTACTTCGCCTGCCCCATATATATTATATAATAAGGTGTCGGGGCAGATGCTGACAGTGTGTGATGCCTCGGTGCGCACCATGTCTTGGCTGTGCTTGATGGTCCCACCCTGTTGCTGCGAGTTGATGTCTTGATAGAGCGTGCCGCCCAATGCCGCCGCTATGCTTTGTATGCCCTTGCATATTCCG
>JAFUSD010000251.1 GCA_017480685.1 Bacteroidaceae bacterium | reverse complement strand
ATTCTTTTTATAGCTCTGCACCGCCCAACAGCCCATCAGTGTGCCGATGCCCGCAAGGGCTAAGACCTGGTGGGCAGTTTCGTGCAGGCCTCCACCACGGATGAAGACGGTGCGGATGGCATCAATGAAGTAGTGCATGGGGTTGATATAGGTGGTAAGATACGCCCACTGGGGCATGGATCGCGTAGGGGTGAAAAGTCCCGACAGCAACATGATGCTCACCACAAAGAACCACATCACGAACATGGCCTGCTGCATGGTGTCGGAGTAGTTGGACACGATGAGTCCGAACGACGAGAAGAACAGCGCCAGCAACATGGCAAGCACGTAGATGAGCCACACAGGGCCAACAGGCGTGATGCCATAGACGAGCCACGCCAACAGCAGGCACACGGTGATGACAAACAGCGCGATGAGCCAGTAAGGAATGAGTTTGGCAAGGATGAACGACCACTTGGAAACGGGCGTAACGTTGATCTGTTCGATGGTGCCTGCCTCCTTCTCGCCAACGATGTTGAGTGTGGGCAGAAAGCCCGTCATTAGCATCATCACAATGGCAAAGAGGGCGGGAATCATGTAGAGCTTGTAGTTCTGGGTCTTGTTGTATAAGGTGAGAGGCGTGATGTTTGATGTGTGATGTTTGAAGTTTGAGGTGACTATCTGCGAGAGATAGGCGCTGCCCATTGAGCCCTTGGTGCCGTTGACGGCATTGGCTGCAATGAGATACTTGCCATCGCGAACCTCGAGGATGACATCGGCCTTACCCTTCTCAATGTCTTTCATCGCTTCAGCGTAGGTGGCCTTCTGTCCACCGAAGATGAAATAGTTGGAGGCTGCAATCTGCTGTACCAATCGCTGCGACTCCACGGTGTGGTCTATGTCAACCACATCTACCACGATGTTCTTCACTTCCATCTGCATCACCCACGGCATGACGCACATGATGACGATGGGGAACATGATGATGAGCTTGGGAAGAAACGCATTGCGGCGTATCTGCAGGAACTCTTTCTGTATGAGATACTTAATCATAATTAAGAATTAAGAGTTATGATCACGTCAATCTTACGTTAAACTTCTTCAAGGCGATAGCCAGCAACACCACCGTCATACCTGCCAGCACAGCCACCTCGCGAGCCACTTCGCCAATGCCCACACCCATGATCATCAGCTTGCGCATGGCCTCGATATAGTAGCGTGGCGGAACCACAGCAGCCAGCCATTGCAGCACTTGCGGCATCGACTCTACCGGAAACAGCATGCCCGACAGCATCACCACAGGCATCAACAGTACCATAGCCGACAGCAACAGTGCCACGAGTTGTGTCTGTGCCACGTTGGAGATGAGCAGTCCTAACGAGAGCGCCAGCAGAATATAGAGGGTGCTCACAGCCAGAATCCAGAACAGCGAACCAGCAAGGGGCACACCCAGCACGAAACGCGCCATCAGCAGGATGGTGATGAGGATGGCGAAGGCCAGCACCAGATAGGGCACCGTCTTAGCGATGATTACCATCAAGGGGCGCACAGGCGATACGAGCAGTACCTCCATCGTACCTTTCTCTTTCTCGCGGACAATCGATATCGAGGTCATCATGGCACAGATGAGCATCAGCAGCATACCCATGATGGCAGGCACGAAGTTATAGGCAGAACGCATCTGGGGATTATAAAGCATCTTGGAGTTTACCATACTACCCTGCATGTTTGCCAGCACGCCCTGCGCATAGTTCGTCCACTGCGTTGCCATATTGGGGTCGCTGCCGTCAACCATCATCTGCATAACACGATTCTGTGTGAACACCAGCGCCATATCGGCCTGCTGACTGCGGATGAGTTGCTCGGCTTGCTGCGGGGTGTTCACCGTCTGCGTGATAATGAAGTATTCCGATTGTGCCAGTCGTTCTACGGCCTGCTGCGTACGGGGTGACATCTCAGACGTGACCACCACCGTGCGCACATTCTTCACATCGTTGGTGATGGCAAAGCCGAAGAGCAGCATCATCACCACAGGCATGCCGAAGAGTATCAGCATCGTACGCTTGTCGCGCAGAATATGCTTGGCTTCCTTGATTACAAATGCTATAAACTGTTTCATTTCTCTAAACACTAAACTCTAAACGCTCAACTGTCACTACGGGTGGCCTGACGGGCCAGATAGGTAAACACATGGTCCATGTCGGGTTGGTGGAAACGCTGTTTCAGTTCATCGGGTGTGCCGAGTGCGCTGATTTTCCCGTCCACCATGATAGATATGCGGTCACAATACTCCGCCTCGTCCATATAATGGGTGGTCACAAAGATCGTGATGCCACGATGGGCTGCGTCGTAGATGAGCTCCCAGAACTGGCGGCGCGTAGCGGGATCAACACCACCCGTGGGTTCGTCGAGGAACACCACACCTGGGTCGTGGAATATCGAGACTGAGAAGGCCAGCTTCTGTTTCCAACCCAATGGCAGCGAGCCAACGAGGTCGTTCTTGTGCTCCGTGAACTTCAGGCGTTCTATGAGTTCATCGGTCTTGCGACGAATCTCATCGTCCTTCATGCCATAGATGCCGGCAAAGAGACGGATATTCTCGGCAACGGTGAGGTCTTCATAAAGCGAGAACCTCTGCGACATATAGCCTATGTGGCGCTTAATCTGTTCATACTCCGTGCGGATGTCGAAACCTACCACCCTACCCGTTCCACTGGTGGGTTGGTTCAGTCCTGTCAGCATGTGCATCGCCGTCGTCTTGCCAGCACCGTTGGCTCCCAGGAATCCGAATATCTCGCCTCGTTTAACGCTGAACGAGATGTCGTCAACGGCATGGAATGAGCCAAAGGCTTTTACCAGATGCTCCACCTCAATGACGTTGTCCGACTCTTCACTTTTCACTTTTAGCCCTTCACTTTTATCTATGCCTGGCGGGTTAAAGATGCTGGCAAACTGGGTGAGGATATCATCGGGAGTGCCAATACCGCGCACCTTCCCTTGGTCCAGAAAAGCGACGCGCTCGCAACAACGCACCTCGTCGAGATAAGGCGTTGAAGCCACAATGGTGATACCACTTTCCTTCAGCATCAGCAGCATCTCCCACAGCTCCTTACGGCTCACGGGGTCAACACCCGTGGTGGGCTCGTCGAGGAAGAGCACACTGGGTTGGTGTACCAATGCACACGAGAGTGCCAGTTTCTGCTTCATACCACCCGAGAGGGCGCCCGCCTTGCGGTCTTTGAAGCGTTCTATCTGCGAGTAGATGGCTTTTATCGAGTCGTAGCCCTCCTCAACGGTGGTGCCGAAAAGGGTGGCAAAGAAGTTCAGGTTCTCCTCGATGGTAAGGTCTTGGTAGAGCGAGAACTTGCCCGGCATATACCCCACCCTGCTATGCACCTCGCGCATCTGCTTCACCACGTCGTAGCCATCTACCGCCGCCGTGCCTGCATCGGGCAGCAACAGCGAACAGAGGATGCGAAACATCGATGTCTTGCCGGCACCATCGGGACCTATCAGTCCGAACACCTCGCCCTTGCCGACAGCAAACGACACATCGCTGAGTGCCTGCACCCGCCCGTACGACTTTGATACGTTATTAACAACAATAGCATCCATAGCGGTAGCAAATTATTCACTTTTCACGTAATTTCACCTCGCCGTACATACCAATCTTCACGAATCCATCATTTTTGATAGCTACCTTGACGGCATACACCAGATCGGCACGCTCATCGTCTGTGAGAATAGTCTTGGGTGTAAACTCCGAACGAGACGATATCCAGCTGATCGTACCTGCATACTCCTTGCGCTGCCCGTCACCATAGTTAGCAAATACCTTTACCTTCTGTCCAATCTTGAGATTCTGCAACTGAGCAGAAGTAACATAGGCACGCAGTTTCATTGACTCGGTATCGGCTATCTTAAACAATGGTTTTCCTACACTCACGAACTCACCACGTTCCACATATTTCTCGAGAATGGTTCCCTTGGTGGGAGTCATGATGTGACACTTTCGTAACATATCCTGCAACTGTGCCTTCTGCACATCGGCAGCAGCCGTCTGCTTGTCGAGGGCTTGCGTGCTGGTGTTCAGCGATGATATCTGCGCATCCAGTTGCTTCTGCAGCACCTTCACCAGACTCGTGGCATCGTCGAGCATCTTCGAGGGAGCTGCCCCGTCAGCCACCAACTCACGGTAGCGCTGCTCGTCTTGCTGAGCCTTAGCCAACTGCTGGCGTGTGGCAGCTATCTGGCGTTCCATATCGGGTTTCTGACTCTGATACACCGCTTTGGTAGCGTCCATCTGCTGAATCTTCAGCCACGTCTGCGTGGTGTCAATAAGTCCCACCTCTCGGGCTGCCTCCATCTTGTCGCCCTCGTTCACGTCAAACGACAGCAATGCCCCACTCTGTTCGGCAAACACGGTCGTCTCGGTAGCCTCGAACGTGCCCGTTGCATCGTATTCTTTCTCGTTGTTTCCGCAGGCTGTCATCATCAGCGCCACACCTGCCAATACATATATCTTTTTCATATGCTTAATTATTTGTCGTGTATTTGTTGTCGCATATCTCTTTCAGCATTTTAATCTCGTGTACTGACTGTTGCACACAGGCAGCATGCTCCTGATTAATTTCGCGCACCAGGTCGTTCGCATCGATGATGCCGTGTGCCAGCTTCGACTCTGCCGCTTTTCTCACAGCCTGTCGCAGCGATATAATCTCTCCGTCTTGAGCCATCAGCTTCTGATAGCGTGCAATGTTCTCGTGCTGCTGAATCTGTTCCTGGTTGTTATTGAAGAGGAATACCTCCCGGTTGTTTTCTGTCATATCACGCTGCAACTGCAATTTTGCCTTGTCGTTCTTGCGAGTATAGAGGGCACCGATGTTCCACGTTACCCGTGCACCGATGATGCCGTTCAAGCTCCATTTATGGCGCATCATATCCTCAAACATATTCAGGCCCGGATAACCGTAGAAGCCCTGAGCAAACACGCCTACCTTCGGCATCAGCGCTGCGTTGAGTGCTTTCTCCTGAGCATTCAGCACGCCTATCTGTGCATCCAGCGCCTTCAGTTCCGGACGACGGTTTTCTGCTGTCAGCCCTCCGCCTTCTGCCTTCACTTGCGGTTTTTGTATGTTATTTATCTCTATGCCGCAGAATGTACTCAGCATGCGCTGTAACATCTGCTTCTGCGATGCCAGTTCGGTGGCTTTCTGTATCGCGTTAAGACGCTCTGCCTTCACATTCTGCAGGTCGCTCTCGGCAGCTGTGCCCCGTTCGGTCATCGACTCCAGTTTGCGTTCGTTGCCTGCCAGCAGTGTCTGCAAGTCGGTGTTCAACTTGATCTGTTCGTCAATCAGCAACAGCCCGAAAAACATCTCGTTCACGCGCCTGCGAACATTATAAATATTGACTTCATTCTGTGCTGCCTGCACCTTGCCCTGTTCACGGGCTATGCGTTTCTGACTGCCGATGACGCCTCCGTCATAGATGGTCTGCTGCACATCGATGCCCATGCGGTACTGATCCTTCGTCAGTCCCTTCATGTCAATGCCCATACCGCCCATCATCGTCTTCATCTCGTCAGGCCAAGCCGTCACATCACTCTGATACGTGGCTTGTGCGGATGCCGACACCTGCGGCAGCCAACCCTTCTGGATATTGGCAACAGTCAGCTGTGTGGTCTTCTCGATGAGTCCATACTGCTGTATCAGCGGATAATTCTTCTCTGCTGCCTGCTGACACTCGTCCAGCGTCTGTCCCAATGCCAGCATGGGCAACATCGTCAAAGCTAAAAACAATTTCTTCATATCATCTTTTGTTATTGAATTCCGGATGCAAAAGTACGATGTTTTTTTCATCGTGGTGTTATCTGTAAGAATGGGAAAATGTTCTTTTTGTTCGATTTATGCAAAAACAGGACATTATTTCATGGGAATTAATTATCTTTGCAAACAAAAAGAACAGATTATGAATAAACAGCCTCAACTGATGGATGTCTTTAGAATGCGCGACATCCTCACACCGCACCTCTCGCAAATCCGCGAGTATGTATATATGAATAGCGAACTGGCAATGGTTCGCGGCGACAGCACGGTGTTCAGTCTGCTGATGCGCCAAAAGCCACCTTTTACCATCAATGATCACCGTTTGGGCATCATCATGAACGGCGAGGCTGAAATTACCATCAACCTGCAAGACCGCCACCTTACGAGCGGCACACTCGTCTATATCGGTCCTGGTACCATCATCCATCCCAAGCGTCTGTCGCCTGACCTCCGCATCTTCGGAATGGGACT
>JAFUSD010000250.1 GCA_017480685.1 Bacteroidaceae bacterium | reverse complement strand
GCACCGTAGATTCCCAGTGCAGCACGGCCTTCCTCGCGAGGCAGCACCCGCGGCAGCATCAGCTGTCCTGCCACCTGGTTCAGTATGCCGGCAATGCCCAGGATGAGCAGCGGCCAGGTATATGCCAGCATCGAGCGGCAGTAGCCCCTGTTGAATCGCCACCGACATTCGCGCAACTCGCCTATGAAGCACAGCATCACCACCGATGTACATACGAGGTTGATTACCACTGTATACGTCACCGTTATCTCCCAATTGTCAACAAACTTAGGTATCACGGCATATGCCAGCACATTGAGTGTGCAGCTCAACAATATGAACAGCATCTTCAGGGTGACAAACCTGATGGGGCGTTTCTTGTATCGCAGGTAGCTGAACAGTATTGCCTGGAACGCATCCATGCCCACAATAATCGCCATCATGCCTATATACCACGGGTGTTCCTCATATCCCAGCGCCGCCGCCACCTGCGGCAGCAGAGCCAGCACAACGGCTACGAACACGAGGGCCACACCCCCCACCATGATGAGCGCGGTGCTCAGCACCTCCATCGGGCGTTCTTCCTTGTTCATGAATCGGAAGAAGGTGGTCTCCATGCCAAAAGTCAGTATCACCAGCACGATGGCAGTCATGGCATACAGGTCGTTCACTATGCCGTAATCAGCCAGACTCTTCAGAGTGTAGGTGTATAACGGCACGAGCAGGTAGTTGAGAAACCTGCCCACAATACTGCTGATTCCGTAGATAGCAGTGTCTTTTATCAAGCCTTGAATCTTAGACATAGTTGTCAGAACAAACTATTCATCCCGCTGTCGTCCTTGGCAGCATAAGTGCTGCGTCCCAGGTGTCGGTAAGCCAGTTCGGTCACTTCGCGTCCGCGTGGTGTGCGTTTCAGGAATCCTTCCTTAATGAGGAAAGGCTCATACACTTCCTCCACGGTTCCTGCCTCCTCGCCCACAGCAGTTGCTATGGTACTGATGCCCACAGGTCCGCCACGGAATTTGTCGATGATGGTAGTAAGAATCTTGTTGTCAATCTCGTCGAGACCGTAGCGGTCGATGTTGAGCGCCTCGAGAGCCACTCGGGCAATATCGGTGTCGATAGAGCCGTTACCCCTTACCTGCGCAAAATCGCGTACTCGACGCAACAATGCATTTGCAATACGAGGCGTTCCGCGGCTGCGACTCGCTATCTCGTAGGCCGACTCCCTGCTGCAAGGAATGTTGAGCAGGGCGGCCGAGCGCATGATGATGCGAGTCAGCACGTCGGCATCGTAGTATTCGAGGTGCAGGTTTATGCCAAAACGGGCACGGAGCGGAGCTGTGAGCAGTCCGCTGCGGGTTGTAGCACCCACCAGAGTGAACGGGTTGAGGTCGATTTGTATGCTGCGTGCCGAGGGTCCCTTGTCAATCATAATATCGATGCGGAAGTCCTCCATGGCAGAATAGAGATATTCCTCGACCACAGGACTCAAGCGGTGAATCTCGTCGATAAACAGCACATCGTTCCGCTCGAGCGAAGTGAGGATGCCGGCCAGGTCGCCCGGCTTGTCGAGCACCGGTCCGCTCGTTATCTTGAACCCCACCCCCAGTTCGTTGGCAATGATTTGCGACAGCGTGGTCTTACCCAGTCCCGGAGGACCGTGCAGCAAGGTGTGGTCGAGTGGTTCTCCACGATATTTAGCAGCTTCGACAAACACTTTCAGGTTGTCCACTACCTTCGTCTGTCCGCTGAAATCGTCGAACCGCAACGGGCGCAGAGCATTCTCGAAGTCTTTGTCACCCTTGCCTGCCACATACTGTTCTTCGTGTATATCAAAATCAGAGTTCATCAATATTATACATGTTTTGAGATTGCAAATATACAACATTTCGGTCAAACCACAACAACCACAAACCATAAAACTGTCGAAGAAGCACAGAATACAGCCCTGCACACAGCCCGATTGACACTTTTTCGAGATCTGGGTGTTCATATATTAGTACATGTCGACATAGATGATGCAACATGCAAGGACATCCTCATTAACCCACAAGGATATCCTCATTAACCCACAAGGATATCCTCATTAACCTGCGAGGATATCCTCATTAACCTGCGAGGATATCCTCGCAAATCAGTGTCCATTCTTTTACGATACAAAAAGAGCTGCAACACTACGCTGCAGCTCTTTCATGATTAAATTCTTCTCTCTGCGGGGGGGTATATGTATGAATTTACACACCCCTCTGGTATTATTTTCGGTCTGTATGTGTTTATCAGTCGGCAAGCTTTGCCTTGATGAACTCTCGGTTGAGGCGTGCTATGTTGGCGATGGTTTCGCACTTAGGACATACGGCTTCGCATGCACGGGTGTTGGTGCAGTTGCCGAATCCCAGTTCGTCCATCTTGGCCACCATTGCCTTGGCTCGTTTAGCTGCCTCGGGACGTCCCTGTGGCAGGAGCGCGAGCTGGCTCACCTTGCTCGACACGAACAACATTGCTGAACCGTTCTTGCATGCAGCGACGCAGGCACCGCAGCCGATGCACGATGCGCAGTCCATTGCCTCGTCGGCATCCTGCTTAGGAATGAGGATAGCATTAGCATCCTGCGGAGCGCCGGTACGTACGGTAGTATAACCACCTGCCTGAATAATCTTGTCGAATGCAGAGCGGTCGACCATACAGTCTTTGATGACAGGGAATCCGGCTGAGCGCCATGGCTCAACGGTGATGGTCTCACCATCCTTGAATCGGCGCATATAGAGCTGACATGTGGTTGCACCACGCTCGGTCTTTCCGTGTGGTGTGCCGTTGATATAGAGTGAGCACATACCGCAGATTCCTTCACGACAGTCGTGATCGAATACGAATGGCTCCTTACCAGCGTCGATGAGTTCCTCGTTCATGATGTCGAGAGCCTCGAGGAATGAAGTATCGTCTGGTATGTTCTTCAAATCGTGAGTTTCGAAGTGGCCCTTGTCCTTCGGACCGTTCTGCTTCCAGAACTTTATAGTGACATTTATATTCTTAGCCATATTAATTCTTGTAGTTACGTGTTTGTACCTTGATTGCTTCGTACTGGAGTGGCTCCTTGATGAGTTCAGGATCCTTGTCAGCACCCTCGTACTTCCAGCATCCTACGTAGAAGTAGTTCTCGTCGTCGCGCTTTGCCTCGCCTTCTTCGGTCTGATATTCTTCGCGGAAGTGGCCGCCGCATGATTCATTGCGCGAGAGGGCATCGTGGGCAACGAGTTCGCCCATGGTGAAGAAGTCGCGGAGGTGGATTGCCTTGTCGAGTTCGACGTTGAGTCCTTCCTTTGTGCCTGGCACGAAGAGGTTGGTGTCGAATTCCTTTTGCAGTTCCTTCATCTTGGCGATACCGGTTTTCAGTCCTTCGGCTGTACGACCCATACCTACGTATTCCCACATGATGTGTCCGAGTTCCTTGTGGATGGAGTCAACAGAACGCTTACCCTTGATGTTGAGCAGACGTGTGAGCTCGGCATCCACAGCCCTCTCTGCTTCGGCAAACTCAGGCAGGTCGGTCGATACTTTTGGCCATATAGCCTGGTCGGCAAGGTAGTTCTGAATAGTGTAAGGCAGAACGAAATATCCGTCGGCCAGACCTTGCATCAGAGCAGATGCACCGAGGCGGTTGGCTCCGTGGTCGGAGAAGTTGCATTCGCCGATAGCGAAGAGGCCTGGAATAGAAGTCTGCAGTTCGTAATCTACCCATACACCACCCATTGTGTAGTGGATTGCAGGATAAATCATCATTGGCTTGTAGTATTTCACGCCGTTGATTTCGTTGGCAAGGTCGCCAGGATATACGTCGGTGATTTCTTCGTACATATCGAAGAGGTTGCCGTAACGCTGCTTCATGGCATCGAGTCCGAGGCGGTTGATACTTTCGGAGAAGTCGAGGAACACGGCGAGACCTGTGTTGTTGACACCGAATCCCTTGTCGCAACGCTCTTTGGCTGCACGGCTTGCTACGTCGCGAGGCACGAGGTTACCGAATGCAGGATAGCTGCGCTCCAGATAGTAGTCGCGGTCTTCCTCGGGTATTTCCCAGCCTTGCTTTGTGCCTGCCTGCAGGGCCTTGGCATCTTCCAGTTTCTTTGGTACCCAGATGCGTCCGTCGTTACGCAGTGACTCCGACATGAGTGTCAGCTTCGACTGCTTGTCGCCGTGAACCGGGATACAAGTTGGGTGTATCTGCACGTATGATGGGTTGGCCATGTATGCACCTTTGCGGTAGCACTGAACGGCTGCTGTGCAGTTGCATCCCATTGCATTGGTTGAGAGGAAGTAAGTGTTGCCGTATCCGCCGGTAGCGATGACAACTGCGTTGGCAGTGAATCGCTCGAGCTTTCCAGTGACGAGGTTCTTGGCGATGATGCCGCGAGCCTTACCATCGACGATTACTACATCTTCCATCTCGTAGCGAGTGTAGAGTTTCACCTTTCCTGCCTGCACCTGTGCCGACAGTGCGCTATATGCACCGAGCAGGAGTTGCTGTCCGGTCTGACCCTTTGCGTAGAAAGTACGGCTCACTTGTGCTCCGCCGAATGAGCGGTTGGCCAGTGTGCCGCCATATTCGCGTGCGAATGGTACGCCCTGTGCCACACATTGGTCGATGATTGAGTTGCTGACTTCTGCCAGACGATATACGTTGGCTTCGCGTGCACGGTAGTCGCCACCCTTGACTGTGTCGTAGAAGAGGCGGTATACCGAGTCGCCGTCATTCTGATAGTTCTTAGCTGCATTGATACCACCTTGTGCAGCGATTGAGTGTGCACGGCGTGGTGAGTCCTGTATGCAGAAATTGAGTACGTTGAAGCCCATCTCGCCAAGGCTTGCAGCAGCACTGGCACCGGCAAGACCTGTACCTACGACGATGACGTCGAGCTTCAGTTTGTTCTTTGGGTTTACCAGGCGCTGGTGAGCTTTATAGTTCGACCATTTCTCTGACACTGGTCCCTCGGGTATTCTTGAATCTATTTTGATTGGCATAATGTTATTTACTATTTACTGATTTACTATTTACGATTTTATTTCACAGCAAATGGCAGGAGTTTGAAGTCGCACTGACCCACGCAGTCGGGGAAGAAGGCGAAACCGAGTACCACGATGAGGAACATGAGCATAACGACTGTAGCCCATATCTGTCCGATACACTTCCAGCGGTTGAACCAAATGTGTCCGCTTGCTCCAATGGTTTGCATAGACGACCAGATGCCGTGTGTGAGGTGGAACCAGATGGCGAGGAGCCAGATGATGTAGAGTACCACAAACACTGGGTTAGAGAAGGTGTACTTGATCCATTCGAATCCGTCGGTAGGTTCGAACTGGCCTTCTGCACCAATGATTTCTGCCCACATCATGTTGCACCAGAAGTCTTTGAGGTGTAGCAGCAGTCCGATGACGATGATGATGCCGAGCACCAGCATGTTCTGGCTGGCCCATTCCACCTTGTCGGGTTTAGCAGTGACCGCATACTTGTTGTTGCCACGAGCCTTGCGGTTCTGGAAGTTGAGGATAAATGCATAGACGATGTGCACCAACACGAGCAGGGCCAGTCCCATCGTGGCTGCTATGGCATACCAGTTGGAGCCAAGCAGGGCGCAGATGGTGTTGTAGGCGTCTTTGCTGATGAGGGCAACCACGTTCATGCATCCGTGGAACGTGATGAAGAGAACCAGCGCGATGCCCGATACGGACATTACCAGTTTTCTTCCGATAGATGAATTAAATAACCACATAAATAAATCTTTTGTTTGTTAATATTGTATTTGATTTTTGTTTCTTTTTTTGAGTTCGTCACAAACGTCCTTGGTGTGCAAAGTTACGCAAAAAACATGAATAATGCATGCAGATTAATAAATAAAATTAAAAAACAGACATTGTAAAGTGTTTTTTGAGGTTTTTCGTCACCATTTGCCAACTCTGCAGGCTCTGTTTTCTGCGTTGAGCCTTCGAGTGTCTCGGGGGGGGGGTCACTCAAGCAGTTTCTGCAGTGTTTCGTCGTCTTCGTTTTCGGTGTAGTAGGTTATGAATTCCTTTGGGGTCATGCCGAAGAAGTCGCGGAACGAGTTGCTGAAGTGTGAGTGGGATGAGAATCCTACGCGGTATGCCACTTCAGATATGTTGACATTGTTGTTGACCAGGAAGTATGCAGCTTGTTTAAGCCTGTACGACCTTATGAAGTTGACGGGCGACATGCCGTATCTCTCTTTCATCTTGCGGTTGAGGTGCACACGGCTTATGCCTGCTTGCTCGGCCAGCTCGCTCACTCCGAACGTAGAGTCGTCGAGGTTTTTCTTGAGTATTGAGTTCACTCGTGCAAAGAGTTGGTCGTCGGCACTGTCTATCGTGGCTTCTGAGTAGTCGAATCCCACTTCGGTACGGCGTATCCTGCTTTTTATTTGCTCTCTCAGGCGTATGCATTGTGAGAGTGCTCCCTTTAGCATGAGCATGTTGAACGGCTTGCTTAGGAAGTGGTCTACTTGCAGGTTGAGACTATGTATTTGTGCGCGGTCGCTGTTCTCGCTTGTGAGCATGATGATTGGGATGTCGTCAGTCTCTGGATTTGATTTTATTCGTTTACATAGTTCCATTCCGTTGCCGTCGGGCATGCGTATGTCGGTCACTACGGCATCGGGTCTCACCTTCAGCAGCTCCTGCCATGCAGCGTTGCCACTGTTGGCAATAATGATTTTATAGTATTCCTGCATCTGGCTCTTTATGTACTGGCAGAGCTCTACGTCGTCGTCTACTATCAGGACGGTGTATTTGTTTTTTGCCGGTTCTGCTTCTTCGTCGGTCGTCTCGGGTTCGGCCATGATGAAGAGGTCTTCGTCGGGCTCTTCGGGCTTGTCGGCCTCCAGTGCTTGTCGTGGCAGCAGTTCTTCTTCGCTGAGGTGGCTGTTGCCAAGTGGGAACTGCATAACAAACTCCACGCCGTCGGGGTCTATGTTGTGTGCCTCTATGGTTCCATGGTGCAGGTTCACCAGTTCGTTCACCAAGTTAAGTCCTATGCCCGAGCCTGCATTGTTGGTTGGGGTATTGGCTTGGTAAAAACGTTCGAAGATGTGTGGTATGTCTTTGGCATCGATGCTCGAACCGCTATTGTAGATTCTTATCTCAAACCAGTCTTTGGCATCTTTCAGTATACACTTGGTGCGCAGAATGATGCGTCCGCCCTTGGGTGTGAACTTGAAGGCATTCGACAAGATGTTGGTCAGTATCTTTTCAAAGTGAACCTTGTCTATCCAGATGTTCACGTTCTGGTTCTTATGTTCAATGGTGAATGTAATTTGTTTTGCCGATGCAAATGCGGTGAACGAGCTGCAGATGTAGTCGGAGTAGCTGGCAAACTCCACTTCGCTATAGTGCAGGCGGAATTGTCCGTTGTCTATCTTGCGTATGTCGGTTATCTGTTTCACCACGGCCAGCAGGCGTTCGCAGTTGCGTTGCATCACGTCGTATAGCGAAAGCAGATGTTCATCGTCGGTCGACGATTGCAGTTGTCGCAGTGGCGAGAGTATCATGGTCAGTGGCGAGCGCAGTTCGTGGGTTATGCTTGTAAACATCCTCAGTTTGGCTTCCTTCAGTTGCTCGTTATGGCGTATTTTGATGAGCAGGTTTCGTTGGCGGCTGCGTTCGTGCTGGATGCGGTATATGAAATATGCAGCCAATGACAGCAGTACGATGTAGACAATCCAGGCCCACACGGTGTTGTACCATGGTTGTGCAATGATTATGCGTATGGAGTTTTCGTTGTAGTTGTCTTCGTTGTTTTCGTAGTATGCTCGTATCTTGAGTGTGTACTTGCCCGATGGCAGGTTGGGGTAGTACGCTTCGCTCCATGAACCGGTCGACTTCCACACGACATCATATCCCTCCATCATGTATAGATAATGTATGCGGTTGGGCGATGCAAAGTCGGGCACGCTGTAGTATATGCGTATGGAGTTCTCGTTCGAAGGCAATCGTATCTCTGTGGCACTTTGTATGCTTGCGTCCAGCGCATTGTTTTTCAGTTGTGGCTGGTAGCGGCGGTCGCGGCCGTTCACCAGCAGGCGGGTGAACACCAGCTTGCCCGGCAGGTCTTTGTGTTGTTTTATTCCTTTGGCATTGAAAGATATAATTCCGTTGTCACCGCCGAAGAATATCTGGCCGTCGTGGGTCTGCAGGTGTGAGCACCCGTGGAATTCGCCTATGAAATATCCGCCAAACGATGAGTAGCGGCGTATCTTGTCATCACGTGTGTCTATGCAAATTATCTCTTTCTGGCTGGTCACCCATAAGTCGGTACCGAACACTTCTACCGACCTGAGGAACTCGTCGTCGAGCACGGTGCGGTATTTCTTTGTCTGCTTGTTGTATAGCACCAACCCGTTGTTGGTTGCAATGACCAGTGTGGTGTCGCCCATGTTGCTTAGGCATTGGGCTGTTTTGATGCCTGAGTCTTGGAATTTCACCTCACTCATTTCGTCGGCCTTGGGGTCGTAGCGGAAGGTGCCTGCTGCGGTGCCAATCCACACTATGCCCTGGCGGTCGCATTCCAGGTCTGATATCCAGCTGTTGATGCTGTAGCGATCGCGCAAGTTACTATATTTCTGGTGCTGCAAGTCGATGATGAACACGCCCAGGCCGTTGGTGCCTGCATAGATTGTGTTGGTTTTGGCATCATATGAGAGCGACATGACATAGGCGTTGCTTATGGAGTTGAGCCATGACGGAGTGATAAACACATCGCCGCTCAGACATTGCACACCACCGCCGTAGGTGCCAACCCACACATGCCCATCACGGTCGATTATGGTTGACTGTACCAGTGACGACTTCAGTCCGCCCGATATCTGCTGACTTTCTGACAGGTTGCTGCTGCTGCACCTGAACACGCCGCAACCGTCGGTCGACACTATGTACCCCACCTTGGGGTCGTAGCTTAGCGATGTCACCGCAACGGCATTTATCTTGTTCGTGGTGGGCGATATGGCGTAGTATGCAAAATTATCTGGTTGCCTTGTCATCACCATCACACCTTTCTGCAGAAGTCCGAACAACAAGTTGCCCTCGGCATCCTCCTCTATTGCCTTCACTTTGGCAAAAGTGAGGTTTGTGTTGGGGTCATATACGTTGAGTGTATGCAGTGTTTCGTCGGCCTCCATGCGCCATATTCCATAACTGTCAGAGCCCACCAGCACACGCCCGTCGTGTGTTTCCTTCAATACCGATATTGGCATGTTGGTATGTCCGCCTTTCAACGTCCGGAGCATCTGTGTCTCATGGTCGAATATCAGCAATCCGCCACCGGTGGCAATGAGCAGGTTGCCCGACTGTTTCAGCAAAATCATGTCGTCGACGCGGTGGAATCCCACCACCTTGGCTGCCTCGTCGGTCATGGCTATATCCAGCAGTTTCATCTGTTTCAGGTCTATGCGCCGCAGGCGGGTACCCATGGTCCACAGGCATCCGTCATAATCCATGCATGCCTCGGTACACATGTTGTCGGGGTATATGGCCATGAGGCGGTCGGTTGTCTCGCGGTCAACCTCCATCGTCTGTTGGTTGAACACCATGATGCCGTTCTCGTCGGTAGCTACCAGGCGGCATCCCTCCTTGGGATAGTCTATGAATGCTTGCACCGACATGCCTCTCACCGAGTCTTCAGTCTCGCTCAGGAATATGTGCCGGAAGTCGTTAAGCGATGAGTCGTAGTTGTAGAGGCCGTTGCTTGTGTAAATCCACATGCGGCCGTCGTGACCCTCGCGCACACCGCGCACGGTATTAAATATAGGTGCTTTGTTCCAGTCGAGCAGGTTGTAGAAGTTGGAGCCGTCAAACAAACTGAGCGACGCAATGCCCGACACCCATGCCCAGCCGCGGCTGTCTACATAGATATCGTAGATATCGCTCGTGGGGAGCCCGTCTTGAGTGGTATACATGCGCGACATTTGCGACCAAGCCGCAGATGTGTGTATAGATAATAGCACTGCCATGACGGCAACATGCCATGAAATCAAACTCTTGTTACGTTTCATATAATGTTAGTAATTGTGCAAACGCGCCACAAAGATACAAAATAATTGATAATTGACAATTGAAAAATGAAGATTGAACATTGAAAAGTGAAGATTATTTGAACTTGCAACTCAAAATCGGCTCCCGAATGGTTCATTCTTCGGTTTTCGAACCGCAATTGTCGATTGATTATTGTCAGTTATCAATTATTTCGTATCTTTGCAAAGACAAAAACAACGATGATGCATCATGACCTATTGTAATACCGACGATATCTTCACGACTCAAGCGGCCGAAGCTGCTCAGACACACAACCGCGAGATGAACCTTGCGTGGCAGTTTGTGGCTCAAACAGACCGCTCGGTGTTCCTCACTGGCAAAGCAGGCACGGGCAAAACCACATTCTTGCGCAAACTGAAGGAGCTGACACCGAAGCGAATGGTGGTGCTTGCACCTACCGGAGTGGCTGCCATCAATGCAGGCGGACAAACCATACACTCGTTTTTCCAACTGCCATTCGGCCCCATGTTGCCCGATGCCCTCCTGCGCGAGGGACAGAGCCACTACCGGATGAGCGAAGACAAGAAAAACCTCATTCGCACGCTCGACCTGCTGGTCATCGACGAAGTATCGATGGTGCGTGCCGACCTGCTCGACGCCATCGACCAAAGCCTGCGCAAATATCGCGACCGCTACAAGCCATTCGGCGGTGTGCAACTGCTGCTAATAGGCGACTTGGCACAGCTGGCGCCCGTAGTGACCGACAGCGAGTGGCCACTGCTCAGCCCTTACTACGATTCGCCATATTTCTACGACTCGAGGGCTCTGAAACAGGTGGATTACGTCACCGTGGAACTGAAACATATATACCGGCAGCAAGACCGCGAGTTTGTCGACATTCTGGCACAGATACGCAGCGGACACCCCGACACCGAGACTCTCAACATGCTGTCAAGCCGATATGTGCCGCAATTCGCCCCGCCTGCCGAGGAGGATTGGATTCGACTCACCACCCACAACCGCATGGCTGCCGACTACAACAGCCGCATGCTTGCCGCACTCGACTCGCCCGAACAGCACTACGAGGCAATGGTGAAAGGCAACTTCCCCGAGACCAACTACCCCGCCGACTTCCGCCTCACACTGAAACGCGGAGCACAGGTGATGTTCATAAAGAACGACCCGAGCGGCAACGCTGCATACTACAACGGCAAGATTGGGGTGGTGGACGACATAGAGCGCGACCCCGACAGCGGCGAGGATGCCATCCGTATCTATTGCAAAGACACATCGACCACCATCATGCTGCTGCCTGTGGAGTGGGAGAACATACACTACAGCATCGACCCCGAAACGAAACAGATAAGCGAACAGGTGGAAGGAACCTTCCGTCAGTATCCGCTGCGACTGGCATGGGCCATCACGGTGCATAAGAGTCAGGGCCTTACGTTCGACCACGCAGTGCTCGACATCAATGCATCGTTCACCCACGGACAGGTGTATGTGGCACTTTCCAGATGCCGCACACTGGAGGGCCTCGTGCTCACACAACCGCTGTCGGCCTCGAGCATCAAGACCGATGCTAACGTCGCACAATATGTCGACCATCAGGCATCGCAGGCAAAGACCGCAGTGGAAAACCTGCCGCAACTGAAGCACGACTACTTCTACACCCTGCTCGACCAGTTGATGGACTTCACCACACTGGATTATGCCCACAAGTACTTCATACGAGTTATTGACGAGCACCTCTCGAAGACTCATGCCAACCTGCTCGAAGTGGTCAGGACGGCATACGACGAACTGGTGAACCGCGTGGTGAATGTGGCCATAAAGTTCCGTCAGCAATACGGGCAGCGCCGACAAAGTGGCGCCGACCCATCGCACGATGCATGGCTCGCACAACGCATAGCAGCCGCTATGCCATATTTCAAGCAGGCACTGGCCAATGCATACGAACCGATTGTGACCGAAGGGGCAGTAGCTATAACCAACAAGCAGGCAGCCCGACAGTACAACAACGCATTCGACGGCCTTATGCGCGAAGCGCGACTGAAGATGCAGATGTTCACTATCTTAGCCGCAAATCCAGAACAAGCATTCAGCGTGAAAGTATATCTCGATGCAAAAGCTCGTGCCGAACTGTTCGACCCGTTGGAGGAACTGAAAGTGAAGAAACGTAAGAAGAAAAAAGAACCATCACGCACACCGGCTGCAAGTGGAAAGGATGCTGCGCAAACCGATGGTGCTTTAACACCGAAAAAAGAAAAGAAGCCCGACACCCGCCTGCAAACCTACGAACTATATCAGCAGGGCATGAGTATTGCCGAGATAGCGAAGCATCGTGGCTTGCAACCGGGAACCATAGAGAATCACTTGGCTGCATTGGTCGGGGTGGGACAGATTGACATCAACCAGGCAGTAGAGCCGCAACATCAGCAGCAGATAATGGAGGCTGTCGGTCGGTTCGGAGGTGCTTACACGCTGTCCGACCTCAAAGCCGTACTGCCGCCCCACATCACATACGCTGAAATCAAAATGACGCTGGCTGCTTGTTCTTAATGAATAATTAATAATGAATAATGAATAGCGGATGCTTTCCATACGACCTGTCACAGATGCCAAGCCGATAGGCTAACTTCAATTCTTCCGTCATCCCGAGCGAAGCGAGTGGACCCATGACAAGCCGCATGGACAATCTTTAATCAAATGCTATTACAAAGAAGAGGGATGAGCCAAGCGGTTCATCCCTCTTCTTTGTGTGTATCTCGTGTGATGCTTACTTCACGATAACTTTCTGTCCGTTTACGATGTTGATGCCCTTCTGGAGGCCGTTCATGCGCTGACCGGCGATGTTGTAGATGCCTGTCTGTGCTGCTGTGTTGTTAGCCTTGATTGCACCTACACCTACTGCTGTGCCAGATTCAATCTTGAACTTGGCTTCGTAGTCTTCTTGGTCATAGCGTACACTTGCACTTGGGAAGAGAGTGGCTTTGTACATCTTAACTACGTATTCTCCATCTGCCAATGTGCTTCCGTCGAATGTGAAGGTAGCAAAGGTGCCACCATCGCTTGCAATCATCTTGGCTGATGCATCAGTACCGCTTGTGATAGATACAAGCAAGTCGTTAGGAGCAGAATTTGTAAACATTTCCTCCTTTTTGCCAGAGAATGTATAGTATGATGCATCGTAGTCATCATTATCTTCGTCGTATGGCCAAAATTCAGGGTTTATTGCTACATAAGCACCCTTGGTCTTCTTGAAGTTTGATGCTCCAAGACCTTCTGGAAGAGTGAAACTGGCTTGCAGACCAATCATTGGCTCTGTAGTGTTGAAGATGATGTTTACAGGGATTTTTGCAAGGTTGCTTGTTTCACCTACCTCTATCTTCATAGTGTTCTGTGCGTTCATGCCTACTACTGCAAGCATTGTAACGAGTGTGAGTAAAATTTTCTTCATAATCAATTCTTATTTGTTTGTTCGTTTGTTTGTTTATTCTTGTTTGAATTCGGTTTTTTGGTCTTTGTATGCATTATTGCTTGGCAAAGGTATAGCATTATTTTCAATTGACAAAGTTTTTATGCTTTTTTTTTTATAAAACAACGAATTTTTTACTTTGGGCACATGGTTTGTCAATTTACGGTATACATTTTGTGTTGAACAACCTGTTTCCACAACCCTGATGCTTACGACAATGTGGTGGTAGGGATGCAATGGATGTGATACCGGTTCTTGTTTTGATGGCGCAACTTTGTTATCTATATATATTATAATGTGTGCCATCATGCGAGGATATCGTTTGGCGACCTGTGAGGATATCGTTTGGCGACCTGTGAGGATATCGTTTGGCGACCTGTGAGGATATCGTTTGGCGACTTGCGAGGATATCGTTTGGCGACTTGCGAGGATATCGTCAACGACCTGTGAGGATATCGTCAACGACCTGCGAGGATATCGTCACAAATCCGCGTTGATATGCATCGGGCTTTGCGCTTGTGGCGTATAGGTGGCTGTGTCTACCGTTTAGCATGAATTATTTTGCCTGCAGTTGTTGCTGTATGCAGATTTGTTCGTAACTTTGCATCGTGGAATACACGAGAGACGAAACAGAACGGGGCACATTGGAGCGTGTTTTATGTGCAGCTCCCTACCTGCCTGGCATCGACTGGTGGCGCTCATGGCTGTCGGCCGGTATGCCTGCTTTTCGTCATGACATGCCGGTGAAGACACATGGAGGGCGAATCAAGGGGTGGAACGAGCTGTCGCACACGCTGATTGACTCGCCTGCGGGTGCGCTCACACTCACCATACCTACCTGCAAGCTGGAGTACCCACATTCCACCGTGGCCGATATCCGCATCAGCAGTCACGGCGACTGGCGGCACAAACATTGGCATGCGTTGGAGTCGACCTACTACAACAGCCCTTATTTTGAGTACTATTACGACGACCTGCGCCGCATATATGGTGGTAGTCAGGAGTTTCTCTACGAACTGAACGAGGAGTTGCTGGCGCTGGTGGTGCGGCTCTTGAGGCTTGACGATGAGTCGTTGGTGGAAGGGCTGAAAAGCCATGCAGGGCCTGTGCCTACAGTGTATTACCAGGTGTTTGGCAGCAAACATGGCTTCATCGCAGGACTGGGCATTGCCGACCTGCTTTTCAACCACGGGCCGGAAGGTGTGCTGTGGCTGAGATGAAACACCGGCTGAGTCATGAACCAGGAAGGGGATGGCATGCGTGCCATCCCCTTCCTGGTTCAGTCTTCAATCTTCAATTATAGATCTTCAATCTTTCATTTCACGAGTACCTTGCGGCCGCCTATGATGTTGATGCCCTTTTGTGGAGCAAACAGCCGCTGTCCGCTTATGTTGTATATGCCACCCTCGTGCAACTGCATGGCATGAGCGTTGGTCGTGATGTTGTCGATGGCCACCGGATTCTCGCCGTCCATGCTGAAGAATATCTCGCTTATGTATATCGCACGTGTGCCGTCGGTCAGGAATCCGGCCTTGTATATCTTCGACGGGTCAATGGTGCGTCCGCCCGGTGTCACGAGGTTGTGCAAGTCGATGACTGCCTCGCGCAATGTCTTCATGTCGAACTTATAGTAGTCGCTGAAGTAGTTGCTCGAGTCGTACAGGCGGAACGACGGTTGCGATGTGGAGCCAACGCGCAGCCTTACCACCAGGTAGTTATACTGGCTGAAGTCTACGCCGCTGTTGTATTCCCATCCGCCAAATCCGTTTTTCGATGTGGTGAGCGACTTGCTCCGCTCGTTGAACGTGCCGTTTCCGTAGATTGACGGGTTGAGCGCTTGCTCGGTCAGGGGGAAGTAGTTGACGCTTATGTGGAAGTTCACGCTGTTGGTGTTGCCCATCGGGTCGGTGTAGGTTGCCACCACATCGGTCTCGCCAGGGTTGAGTCCGCGAATGCTGCCTCCCACCACTTGTGCCACATTGGGGTTAGAGAACTCATAATGGCTGTTTGATGCCACGTTGCTCACCAGGCCCGACTGCGATGTGCAGATGATTTCGAGTGGAGTGTTTCCTCCCGGAATGAGGCTGTAGTCTTCTTTTTCGAGCTTTATATTCTCAGTCGTGAGGTCGGCTTCGGTATATGTATGAAGGGTTCCTGGACCATAGAACCACTCTTCCTCCCATTGTGGCTCGGTGCTGAACCAGTCGATGTCGACATATCCGCCCAGCTGCTTGGTGGCAAAGTTGGATATGAAGAAACGGTTGCCCACAAATACGCGTAGGGTATAGGCCATAGTCATCTCGGGTCCGAACTCCTTGTAGGTGCGGTTGTCGTAGCTGTAGTAGAAGTTAGCCTTGCTTGTGCTGAAGTTGACGATTGCACGCAGGTATATGGTGTCGGCCTCGAGTTCATTGCCCAGTTGCTTGGTCTGGGTGCCGCTCACCGCTGTCTGGCTCAGGCGGTAGAGTCGGCGTTTGCCGTCGACCACCTTCACTCCAATCATGGAGTAGGGCTCCTGGAATATGGCGAGTCCTGCCACATCGCCCTCGGTCATGTGTTCTGTAGACATCTTTATTGTGCCGTATGACTTGGTGATGCGTGTGTCAGCGGTGCCCACGGCGTTGTAGCCGAGTATTCGCTGCGAGAGGCTGTTGCGTGCTCGTTGCAGCGAGTCGGTAATGGTGACGGTGTGCAGTCTGAGGTATCCTGGGTTTTCAATCAGGCTCCATCCGCCCTCGACCGGGTTGTGATTCCACTGCCACTGCTTGCCGAGGATGGGGTCGGTGAATGTGTCGTTGGTTGGCAGATACTTGCGTTCGTAGGTTCGTCCTACGTTGGGCTTCGGGTATGCCTTGCCGCCAGCCGTTACGTCTTGTCCGTTGTTGCCTATGACGGGCCATCCGTCTTTCCATGTCACGGGTTCCAGATATGGCACGCGACCTATGGCTCCGTCGTCCTTGAAGAGCATGGTCCACCATTCGCCGGTTGGTGTGTCTACAAGTCCGCCTTGGTGAATCTTTTGTCCGGCAAAGATGCGGCCTTTGGGGTTGGATGCCGAGGTGGCGGTCACGCATTCCTCATAGGTTCCCATGGGCGACTTTGAGCGGAATATGGTCTGGCTGCCTTCGGTTCCGCCATAGGTTGCATAGATGTAGTAGTAGTCGCCTATGTGGTACATGTGGCTGCCTTCGAGGCCGTTGCCCATTCTGATTACTGTGCTGCTCGATATCTCGGCCAGTGTGTTGGGGTTGAACTTGATGACTGTTATGTTGTCGATGCCGCATGCCACGTAGAGGTATCCATCGCCGTTGGGGCCGTCGTCGAACAGCCATCCCGGGTCGTGGTATGCTTTGGGCAGCAGGGTCACTTCCCATTTGCCCTCGGGGTCGGCTGCGGTGAGGAGGATGCTGCGTGAATCGGGCGACCAAGTGGAGCATGGGAAGTAGAGGTAGAACTTGCCGTTGTGGTAGTTCAGGCTTGATGCCCACATGCCTTGTCCGTAGTGGTCGGCACCGATGAGGTTGTAGGCGTTGTTGTCTACGATTTGCTGCAGTGGGTTGGCGCAGTATTCCCAGTTGACGAGGTCTTTCGACTTGAGTATGGTTGCTCCCGGCATGTAGAACATGGTTGTGCTGACCATGTAGAATGTGTCGCCCACGCGTATGACGTCGATGTCGGGGAAGTCGCCGTTGATGACTGGGTTTTTGTAGGTGCCGTTGCCCTGGTCGGCGGTCCACTGTCGGGTGTAGGCCTTGTAGGCTCGGGTGGTGGTGTTCCAGTCTTTATACCACTCGAAGCAGGCTTGTGCGCAGCATTCGGGGTTGCCGTCGAATGCCACCACAGCCTTGGCCGGTGTCGTGGCAATCGACTTGTCGATGTCGATGTAGTCGCCTGTGCCGGTGAGGGTCATGCCTATGTTGCCGTAGTAGTCGTGAGTGGCTTTCCATGCCATGCCCCACTTCGAGGTCGAGGCGGTTGCCCATGTGCCGTAGTTCTTATATACAGGGTCGCCGAATTCGTTGTAGTGGTCGATTTTGTCGGTGTTTTGCGGACTCCAGTCTATCTCGGTCACCACAATCGGGTTGGTATTCACCACCGGCACCTGGCGTCCGAAGTTGGTGATGAAAGTCTGTGGATTGGCGTTGTTGTCGCCTTGTCCATACCATCCTGAGTAGACATGCACCGCATATCCGATGTTCTCGCCCTCGAGCGGGTATTTGGCATATCCTTCATATCCGCTCTGATATCCGGTACCCACACCCCAGATGATGCCGGTGAAGCCGTTAGCACGAATCTTGTCTACTATAGGCTGGAAGAAGTCGTGGAGGGCACGGTCGCTGCTCTGTCCGTTTGCGTCGTGCACGTGGATAGGCTCGTTGGCCAACTCAATGGATATCTGTCCCGAATACTTCAGGATGCTGTCGTTCTGGGTCACTATGTCCCACACCTCCATGAGGTAGTGCTGGTAGCCGTCGCCCACGGTGATGGTTTCTGGGCATACGCCTGGTGGGCGCATGATGATATACAGTCCTTTCTTCACAGCGTTGAGTGCCAACTTCGAATACAGCGTACGCATGTATTTCGTGAGTCGGGTCTTGCTGAAATGCTGTATGTTAGCCTCGCCGTCGCCGGTCTTTCCCACGACGATGGTCTCGCCCTGGTCGTTCACATAACTGTAGTTCACGTTGTTGTCGTTGGTCCAGCAGGGGTCGAGGTGTAAGCGGAAGACGTTGCAGTAGGCCCCGTTCACCGTGTCGGTGATGGCGGTATAGAGCTTGTTGAAATAGTTGATACACGGCGTCACCTTCGAGTCGTCGATACCCCATCCCCAGCGTCCGCTGTTGAACCAGTCGCTCGGGGTGTCCATCACTCCGTGCAGACGCACGATGTTACCCTTGTCGTCTTTCAAGTACTTGCCGTCAACGTGCAGCGGTGGCACATTGCCGAATGTCTGGGCGCGGCCATCGGCCATCCATGCTCCCAGCAGCAGGAAGATTGTAAGTAATAGTTTCTTCATTGTGTTGTATGATTTGATGTTGATATGTCGTTGCAGCAGCGGGCGTGGAGGTGTCTGTGTGGTTGCGGTTTTGTGACGATATCCTCGCAGGGTGTTGACGATATCCTCGCAGGCCGTTGACGATATCCTCGCAGGGTCGCGAGGATATCCTCGTTTTCCAGTGCTCGCGCGTGTGTGCTCAGGTGTGTGTGGCAGAGCGTATGTTTACGGCTGCAAATTTACGAATAATAATATATAATGTGTGTCGTGGCAGACACTATTTTTGTAATTTTTGATACATCAGCACGGCCTTTTCGTCATTTTTATGGCTTAGAGATGGAGCCGAACGGAGAAAAGTCCGTATATTTGTAGACGAAATCAGAAACCAACGGATTATGAAACTACTCATCCTGAACGGACCGAACCTGAACTTGCTGGGAGTGCGCGAGCCCGAAGTGTATGGCCGGCAACCGTTTGACAAATACCTCGAACGCCTTGCCGAGACGTATCCGCAGATAGAGTTCGACTACTTCCAGTCGAACCACGAAGGAGCCCTCATCGACAAAATCCACGAGGTGGGATTCAGCTATCAGGGCATCATATTCAATGCGGGAGCCTACACACACACCAGCATCGCCCTGCACGATGCCATCAAGGCCGTGGCCTGCCCCGTGATAGAAGTACACATATCCAACGTGATGAGTCGTGAGCCCTTCCGCCACCACTCATGCATAGCACCTGCCTGCAAGGGCACCATAGCCGGATTCGGGCTCGACTCATACCGCCTGGCAGTAGAGGCACTCAAGGCACTATGACCGACGAACTTGCACAATACATAGAGGCACACATAGACAGCGAACACCCCTACCTGCACCAACTCTATCGTGCCACACAGACACACCTGCTCTATCCGCGCATGGCAAGCGGACACATGCAGGGAACCATGCTGCACATGCTTGTGCGCATGATTCGGCCGCGTACGGTAGTCGAGATAGGCACCTACAGCGGATACTCAGCACTGTGCATGGCCAGCGCACTGCAGGACGGCGCAATGCTGCACACCATCGAGGTGTTCGACGAACTCGAAGACTTCACACGCCCCTGGATAGAACAGTCGCCGTGGGCCGACAAAGTGACACTGCACATTGCCGACGCGCTGGAACTGATACCACGCATGGGGCTGACGTTCGACATGGCATTCATCGACGGCAACAAACGGTGCTACACCCAATACTACAAAACCCTGATGCAATACATGAACCCAGGCGCATTCATCATAGCCGACAACACCCTCTGGGACGGACATGTGCTGGAAGCGGCCGACAGCCTGACCCACACACACACCGACGAACAAACCCGCGGAGTGATGGAATTCAACGACACCGTGGCCGCCGACCCCCGGGTGGAAAAAACCATACTGCCCCTGCGCGACGGACTCACCATAATAAGCCTACCGCCTGCCACGACCAAAAACCAGGCATGACAGCCGCAACCCTACTATTATCAATCACACAATCTGATTATTAACAACTATATATCATAATTACACAAAAACGTGGAAACAACAAGACAAAACCGCATAGCGCGACTCATACAGAAAGACCTGGCCAACATATTCCAGGCACAGACACGCAAGACCCACGGGGTGCTCGTGTCGGTCAGCGTAGTACGCATAAGCCCCGACCTCAGCGTAGCCAAAGTATACCTCAGCATCTTCCCCTCTGCACGCGCCCAGGAACTGCTCGACAACATCAACCGCCAGGCATCACAGATAAGGTATGAACTGGGCAACCTGGAGCGGCACCAGCTGAGAATCATACCCGAGCTCAAGTTCTTCATCGACGACTCGCTCGACTATATAGACAACATAGACAAACTGCTCAAACAGTGAACTTCCCCTTCTACATAGCACGCCGATACCTCATCAGCAAGAAATCGCACAACGCCATCAACATCATCAGCGCCATATCTGTTGTGGGAGTAGCCGTGGCAACAGCCGCCATGGTGTGCATCATGTCAGTGTTCAACGGTTTCCAAGACATGATTGCCAACCTCTTCACCGCCTTCGACCCCCAGATAAAAGTGGTGGCAACACAAGGCAAATACATGGACGCACACAGCCCGGAACTCACACGGGTGAAAGAACACAGCAGCGTGGCAGTATGTAGCGAAACACTCGAGCTGCCGGCACTGCTCAACACCGGCACACGGCAGGTGGTGGCAACGGTGAAAGGCGTAGACGACAACTTCGAGCAACTGATAGACTTCAAGCGGATACGCTACGGCGATGGGACATTCGAACTGCATGCCGACGTCATACAATACGGCATATTCGGCGTGAACCTGCTGAGCTCACTGGGCCTCGGAGCCGACTTTCCCAGCCCCATACAAGTCTATGCACCACGCGGAGGCGAACGCATAGACCCCACCGACCCCTCGGAAAGCTTCAACCAAGACGAACTATACTCGCCACACGTGGCATTCTGCGTGAAACAAGGAAAGTATGACTCAAACTACGTAATCACCTCACTGAAATTTGCACAAGACATATTCGAACGCAAAAATCAGATTACATCACTCGAAATAAAACTGAAAGACGGAATCAGCACAAGCAAGGCAAAGAAAGAATTCGCCTCAATGCTCGGGCCCGCATACACCATCCTCGACCAGTATGAGCAACAGGCCGACACGTTCAAAATCATGAAAATAGAGAAACTCATATCATACATATTCCTTACATTCATACTCATGATAGCATGCTTCAACATCATAGGCTCACTCTCAATGCTCATCATCGACAAACAAACCGACATACAAGCCCTGCGCAACCTGGGAGCAACCCGACGGCAGGTAGCCTCCATCTTCATGACCGAAGGACGAATGATATCGCTGCTCGGGGCCGTGGCAGGAATAGCGGCAGGCCTCGCACTGTGCTTCCTGCAACAACAATACGGCATCATTAAATTCGGACAATCGGCAGGCAGCTACATCATCGACTCATATCCTGTGAGCGTAAAAGCTACAGACATAATAATCATCTTCGCAACCGTGGTGGTAGTCGGATTCATCTCGGTGTGGTATCCAGTACACCAACTCACCAAACGACTGGTGAACAGCAAACTACTCGCTCTGCTCGCCATGGCAGTGCCCACACTCACAGCGTGCGGACCAGATTCCGACACATTCACCATAAAAGGAAAATTCGACGACATGCCAGCAGGACAACTCTACATCTACAACATGACACCAGGGCTGGAAACGTTTGACACCATATACATCAACGGCGGAAAATTCACCTACAGCGCATCGTCGCCCGAAGTGACACCCTACATACTGGTATTCCCAAATGCACTCGAGCAGGTGATATTTGCTGCAAACGGACAAGAAATAGACTACCGGGCATCGACCAAAGACCTGAAAAACTACACAGCCAACGGCAACAACGAAAACAAACTCATGAACGAGTTCCGCAACGAAACCAAAGACCTGAGCGGTGTGCAGATACAGGAAATGGCACGGCAGTTCATATTGCAGAACCTGACATCGCCTGTGGCTACCTACCTCTTCAGCCGATACTACATGCAAGAAACCGCCACCGATGCAGAAGAATGCACACAAATAATAAACCAACTCATCGAGGCTCAGCCCGACAACCCATTCATAAGGCATGCAGCCGAAACATGGCAAAGACTCAATGCAACAGGAACGACAGGCAGCAAAATGCCCGACAGCCTTGTCATCAAAACCCGTACACAAGAAAAACTGAACCTGAGCAACCTGGCCGCTGCACATACGGTGCTTGTCTTCTGGGCATCGTGGATGCCGCGAATATACGATTTCATCGACAATCTTAACATCATAATCGAGGAATATGGCCAGGATGACAACATGCAATTCATCGCAATATCGCTCGACACCGAGAAGTACAGATGGCAGGAACGCATAAAGCAAGACACCATACTATGTGAACACTCGTGTGACCTCAAGGCATGGGAGTCGCCCGTTGTGACAGCACTCGGCGTGACCGATGTGCCGTCGTTCATCGTCATCAAAGGCAAAGACCACACCGTGGCTGCAAGAGGCAAAACCCTCGATGAAATGGAGAAAATCATCGCAAACCTCTGACTCCTGCTGTCAGCAGCCAGACTATGGTATAACCCTCTGACTCTTGTTGCAGACAGATTGACTCTTGTTGCAGACAGATTGACTCTTGTTGCAGACAGATTGACTCTTGTCACTAAACCCTCTGACTCTTGTCACTAAACTATGACTCATAAGAAACTGAACATACTCGAGATGCATCGCATGAGTATCGAACAATATAAGCAAAGTCGGAAAACTCAGCTTGTATGCATCCTTGACGATGTGCGTAGCATGTATAACGTGGGTAGCATCTTTCGCACTGCCGATGCAATGCGCATTGAGGAGATTGTGCTGTGTGGCATCACACCACGGCCCCCACATCCCGAAATCCATAAGACGGCTCTCGGTGCAGAGGAGTCGGTAGATTGGTCATACCGCAGCGATGCCATGCAGGCAGTATCCGAACTGAAGGAAAGGGGGTATGTGGTGCTTGCCGTTGAGCAGGCAGAAGGTAGTATCATGTTGCACGATTTTGCCGATGAAACCGACAGGTTGGGCGTGAGTGGAGCATCGCAGCGTGGCATTGCGATGGTATTGGGCAACGAGGTGAACGGGGTGAGGCAAGAGGTGGTCGACTTGTGTGATGCTTGTATCGAAATACCTCAGTTCGGCACAAAACATTCGCTCAATGTGAGCACTGCTGCCGGAATTGTGATGTGGGAGATAGTGAAACATTTAATTCATCTGCAGTGAAATGTAATAATCAGCCAACAGTGGTGCATTAATCAATCCATAATGATGAATGAATCAGACTACAATGATGAATGAATCAGTCCATAATTAAATCTAATAAACTTTAGTATGAGAACTCTAGTATTAACCGTTGCTGTGATTGTGGCAGTATTTGCCGCATCGTGTGCACAAAAAGAACAAAAAGAGAAGATGAAGACAGTTTATGATTTCAGTGTGCTCGACAAGAAAGGCGATTCTGTATCGCTGAGAAAGTATGAGGGCAAGGTATTGCTTATTGTCAATACAGCCAGCAGGTGTGGATTCACTCCTCAGTATGAAGCCCTTGAGGCTATGTATGAACGTTTGGCAGGCCGGGGGCTTGAGATTCTCGACTTCCCATGCAATCAGTTTGGCAACCAGTCGCCCGAGAGTGATGAGGAAACCACTCAGTTCTGTACGTTGAACTATGGCACTAAGTTCCCGCAGTTTAAGAAATGTGAGGTGAATGGTGCAGGAGAGATTGAGCTCTACACTTTCTTGAAGTCGCAGAAGGGCTTTGAGGGTTTCGACTTGAAGTCGCAGCTCGGGCCGTTGCTTGACAAGATGATGCGTGAGGCTGATGCCGACTATGACAAGAAGCCTGACATCAAGTGGAATTTCACGAAGTTCCTTGTTAACCGCAAGGGTGAGGTGGTTGCGCGTTTCGAGCCCACACACTCTATGGAGGATGTTGAGAAGCAGGTGGAAGCATTGTTGTGATTTGCAAGGGTCTGTTCCTTACTGTACACTAAGCTTTTTCACATTGCAGTAAAGGTAAATCCTTGTGTCGTCATGGTCTTGATGGCATATTGGGTATGACAAATGGCGAGTGGGCAGCATGTATGCTGTTTGCTCGCCATTGTTTGTTTTAGTGTTTAATGTATGTTACGATTCTGTCGAAATATGTTATGATTCAGTCGAAATGTATGTTATGTATTGTTTGTAGCTGGTGTGTGTTGCGGCGTTTTGTGTTGGTTTTCATTTATACCAGTCTTTATACATGATGTAGTGGCTTGCAATGCCTTGGTTGAGTTCTTTTGCTTGTTCTGGGTCTACTTTTTTTATGAACTTGGCTGGCACTCCGCCCCATAGTTCGCCTGCTCCAACTTTGGTTCCTGACAGTACGAGTGCGCCGGCTGCTATGATTGCTCCCTCGCCTATGTCGGCATGGTCAAGCACGGTGGCACCCATGCCTATGAGTGCACAGTTGTGTATGGTGCATCCGTGTAGTGTGACGTTGTGTCCGATGGTCACGTCGTCGCCTATCTCGATGGCTGCCTTTTGGTAGAGTGTGTGTAGGCATGATCCGTCTTGTATGTTTACTCGGTTGCCTATTCGTATGTAGTTTACGTCGCCGCGTACTACGGCGTTGAACCATACGGTGCATTGGTCGCCCATTGTCACGTCGCCCACGATGGTGGCGTTTTCGCTGAAATAGCAGTCGTTGCCCCAGTGTGGGGTGAGGCCGCATACGGTTTTTATCAGTGCCATGTTTTATCCGAATATTGCGTTATAGCATTTGTCTACTGCTCCGGCGTTGCCATAGATGTATTGGCTTGCGGCTTTCCCTGCTTTCTGCATGGTGTCGGGCTGCGATATGAAGCGGTCGACGAGTGTCTTGAATGTTTCTGCGTCGTTGAACTCGAATGAGCCTCCGCACTCTATCAGGGCTTGTGCTTCCTGGAATTTGCGGTTGTTGGGGCCGAAGATGGTTGGTATGCCGTATACTGCTGCTTCGGGCACGTTGTGTATGCCGACGCCGAATCCGCCGCCTATGAGTGCCAGTTTGCCGTATCGGTAGATTGATGAGAGTTTTCCGAAGCAGTCTACGATGAGTACTTCGGCATCGCGCAGCACTGATGTGTCGACTGATTGCTGTCCGTCTTCGGTGGTCACTTCTGAGTAGAATGCCACGCGTCTGCCTTGCAGCATCTGGCTGAGTTCGGCCAGGTGGTGGCCGGTTATCTTGTGTGGTGCTATGATGAGTTTCCAGTCGCGATGATGGTCGAAGTAGGGGATGAATATCTGTTCGTCGGGTTGCCAGCTGCTGCCTGCAATGAATGTGGGTTTTCCGTCGACGAATGCTTCCACCACTGGCAGGTTGGATGATTGTTGTTTTATCTTGATTACTCGGTCGAACCGTGTGTCGCCCACTACCATCGAGTTGTTCATTCCGTGTTCTGCCAGCAGGTCTTTGGATTGCTGGTTCTGCACGAAGAAGTAGTCGATGCGTGGCAGTGGCTCCAGTGTTCCCCACCAGCGGAAGAAGTGTTGGTCGGGGCGGAATATGCTACTCACGCTGTATACTTTGGTGCCGTTTTTGCGGGCCATCCTCACGAAGTTGGTCCAGAATTCGTATTTTATGAGTATTGCTATCTCGGGGTGTGCCAGTTTTATGAATGTGAGTGCGTTTTCGGGGGTGTCGAACGGCAGGTAGCACACTACGTCGGCTCCTTCGTAGTCGCGGCGCACGTCGTAGCCCGAGGGTGAGAAGAATGTGAGCAGTATCTTGAACTCGGGGTGGTGTCGTCTCACCATTTCCATGAGCAGGCGGCCTTGTTCGAATTCTCCGAGCGAGGCGGCGTGGAACCACACCACTCGGTCGTCGGGGCGGATGGCTTTGTGTAGTTTGAGGTAGGTTTGTGCCTGGCCTTTCACTTGGTGGCGCATTTTTTTCACGAATGGTGTGAGCAGGAGTGCGCCGAGCGACATGAGGTACATGCCTACACTATAGAAGAGTCGTTTCAATTGCGGGTGTTTTTTTGTTGGTTAACAGTCAATGCTCTCTATGGCATGTTCCATGCGCTTCAGTGTTTCTTCTTTGCCGAGGAATGCCGACAGTTCGTACATGTCGGGGCCTTGGCCTGTGCCTACCAGTGCCACTCGCCATGCGTTCCAGGGGCGTATGCCGGTTTGCTCGGCCCATGGTTCTACTTTGGCTTTTATGTCTTCGACGCTGAAGTTGTCGATGGTGCTGAGCAGGTTGGCCAGCTGGCGCATCTCGCCGGCGGTTTCGGCTTTCCAGTTCTTGCGCACGAATTTGTCGGCGCTGTCGTAGCTTTGGGGTGCTGTGAAGAAGAAGCGGCAGAGAGGCCAGAGGTCGCTTACGAAGCTTATGTTGCGTTTCTTTTTGTTGCCTTCGTTGTCGGTGTATTCTATTACTTTCTGTTTCATCATCTCAACCACTTGTGCTTCGCGCTCGGGGGTGGATTCTATGCCTTCGGCGCGCAGTATCTTGTCGAGTTGGGGGGTCCACTCCATGGCTGGGTGTTGCAGCAGGTATTGGTGGTTGAACCACATGGCTTTCACGTAGTCGAACCGTGCGCCGGCTTTGCTGCATTTCGAGAGGTCGAACATTTGTATGAGTTCTTGCATCGTCAGCACTTCCTTCTCGCCGCCGGGGTTCCATCCCAGCAGTGCCAGGAAGTTTACCACTGCTTCGGGCAGGTATCCTTGCTCGCGGTATCCTTTCGACACTTCGCCGGTCTTGGGGTCGTGCCACTCAAGTGGAAATACGGGGAAGCCCAGCTTGTCGCCGTCGCGCTTTGAGAGTTTGCCGTTGCCCACGGGTTTGAGTAGCAGTGGCAGGTGTGCAAATCGGGGCATGGTGTCGGTCCAGCCGAATGCTTCGTAGAGCAGCACGTGGAGTGGTGCGCTGGGCAGCCATTCCTCGCCGCGAATTACGTGGGTCACTTCCATGAGGTGGTCGTCTACGATGTTGGCCAGATGGTATGTAGGCAGCTGGTCGGCGCTCTTGTACAGCACTTTGTCGTCGAGCACCGACGAGTTGATGCTGACCATGCCGCGTATGATGTCGTCCACTTGTACGTCGCGGCCGGGTTCTATCTTGAATCTCACCACATATTGGTTGCCTTCGGCAATGAGGCGTTCCACCTCGGAGGCGGGCAGTGTGAGCGAGTTGCGCATCTGCATGCGTGTCGATGCGTCATACTGGAAGTTTTCTACCTCCTTACGCTTGTTGTCCAGTTCTTCGGGGGTGTCGAAGGCTATGTATGCCTTGCCGGCTGCCAGCAGCTGGTCTACGTAGGTCTTGTAGATGTCGCGTCGTTCGCTCTGGCGATAGGGGCCGTGGTTGCCGCCGAAGGACACGCCTTCGTCAAACTCTATGCCAAGCCAGCGGAAACTCTCTATGATATACTCTTCGGCTCCGGGCACAAAGCGGGTGGAGTCGGTGTCTTCGATGCGGAATATCAGTTCGCCACCGGCCTGGCGGGCAAACAGGTAGTTATAGAGAGCGGTACGCACTCCGCCTATGTGGAGTGGACCGGTGGGGCTGGGGGCAAAACGCACCCTGACTTTGCGGTCGGTTGTCATTATGGTCTTTTGGTTTAGTGTAACAATGGTTCGACACGGCAGAAACCGCAGCCGCAGGGGGTGGGTCGCATTGTGTCGCGATTGCAAAGGTACGCAAAAATGCTGAATTAACCACGATTATTATCCGATAAAATGACAATATGACATATAAACAATGTTAAAACATGCAGAAATCGTATGGACTAAAGCATTCCGCCACTTTGTTTCCACACCTTATTATATATATAAGAGCTGCCGTTTTGAGTGCGGAATATGCTGGCGTGCCGTTTCGGCAAATGGCCCCAGGGCGGGGAACTTTCCTTGTTGGTGTATGCATCCATTTTTGTGAGGATATCCTCGCAGGCTGTTGAGGATATCCTCGCGGGCTGTTGAGGATATCCTCGCAGGCCGTTGAGGATATCCTCGCGGGCCGTTGACGATATCCTCACTTTTCTGCACGCCAATCCGCGGCTCGTTTCCTTGCAGTAAGTGTGAAAAAGCAATGATGTCATAACTTGTTTTCGGGCACACCGCCGAAAATGCTTTCATTTTAGCATTAAAAAGAGTTAAAACGTGGCAAAAATCAAGAAAAATGCTCCTTACATATAATTTTTTGTCAAAACGCTATTGTCGTTTCAGCTATAATGCTTACCTTTGCAGCCGAAATTACAACACAAACACAAGATATGCACGACAAACTGCCATTATCAAAATGTCGGGTCGTATCTGTAACACAAACAAAAAAAGGAAATAATTGTCTAATCAAAAAAGAAAGATTATGGATTCAAAAAAGGTACTGGAAACCCTGAAGATGCGTTTCCCCAACGAACCGGAGTATCATCAGGCAGTAGAAGAAGTGCTGGGCACTATTGAAGAAGAGTACAACAAACATCCAGAGTTCGACAAGGTCAACCTCATCGAGCGCCTGTGCATCCCCGACCGAGTTTACCAATTCCGTGTAAACTGGATGGATGACAAGGGTCAGATTCAGACCAACATGGGCTATCGAGTACAACATAACAACGCCATCGGTCCCTACAAGGGCGGTATCCGTTTCCACCAAAGCGTGAACCTCGGCATCCTGAAGTTCCTCGCATTCGAGCAGACATTCAAGAACTCACTCACCACACTGCCTATGGGTGGCGGTAAGGGAGGTTCCGACTTCTCGCCTCGCGGCAAGAGCAACGCCGAAGTGATGCGTTTCTGCCAAGCATTCATGCTCGAGCTGGCACGCCACATAGGCCCCGACACCGACGTGCCTGCAGGCGATATCGGAGTAGGCGGACGCGAAGTGGGCTACATGTTCGGCATGTATAAGAAGCTCACACGCGAATTCAGCGGCACATTCACCGGCAAGGGAATGGAGTTCGGCGGTTCGCTCATACGCCCCGAAGCTACAGGATACGGCAACGTATACTTCCTCATGGAGATGCTCAAGACCAAGGGCACCGACCTCAAAGGCAAGACAGTCCTCATCTCAGGTTCAGGCAACGTGGCTCAATACACAGCCGAGAAAGTACTGCAATTGGGCGGCAAGGTGCTCACCATGTCCGACTCCGACGGCTATATCTACGATCCCGACGGCATCGACCGCGAGAAGCTCGACTACATCATGGAGCTGAAACAAATCTATCGTGGCCGAATACGCGAATATGCCGAGAAGTACGGCTGCAAGTACGTGGCAGGCGCACGCCCATGGAGCGAGAAGGCCGACATAGCACTCCCCTCAGCCACTCAGAACGAAATCAATGAAGAGGAAGCACGCACACTCGTGGCCAACGGAGTGATGGCAGTGAGCGAAGGCGCCAACATGCCTTCTACCCCAGGAGCCATCCGCGTGTTCCAAGAGGCCAAGATACTCTACGCACCAGGCAAAGCAGCCAATGCAGGCGGTGTATCGGTATCAGGACTTGAGATGAGTCAGAACTCAGAGCGCCTGTCATGGACCTCCGAAGAAGTAGACGCACGCCTCCACTCCATCATGGAAAACATCCACCAGAACTGCGTGAAGTACGGCACCGAGGCCGACGGCTACGTAAACTACGTGAAAGGCGCCAACGTTGCCGGCTTCATGAAGGTGGCTAAAGCTATGATGGCGCAAGGAATCGTATAAAAAGACAGCTCGGCGGAGCGAAGCGAAGCCAAGGTCT
>JAFUSD010000249.1 GCA_017480685.1 Bacteroidaceae bacterium | reverse complement strand
TCCAAGTCACATCACTGCCAAAGGGCACCTACACCGAAGGCGGTACCCTGCTGTGCCATGCAGGCGACGAGACCGTGACGTTCCAGCTCACCATTGCTCCTGCCGACGAGATGTACGGCTACCTCTACTGCCACATGGCCGGTACGAGCGAGAACACGCTCTATGCTCTCGGCACCAAGGCCGACCGAGGCGTGACGTTCCACCCCCTGCTGGCCAACCAACCCATCTACGACCCCGAAGTGGTGGCACCAATAGAGGGCGGTGTGCGCGATGCATTCATCTATCGTGGACAGGACGACAACTACCTCATGGTGACTACCGACATGAGCAACCGCAAGTCGCGCTCGTGGTTCAACCACGGCATCGACCTCATGAAATCTAACGACCTCGTGCACTGGACATCCACCTCATTCGATTTCCGTCGCGGCAACGAAGTGTTCAGCGACCCACAGAGCAAAGACTGGTTTGCCGACTACACCAAAGTGAACCGAGTGTGGGCTCCGCAAGTCATCTGGGACAAAGACTATAACGACGGACAAGGCGGCTACCTCATCTACTACTCAATGCTCAGCACCAACCCGGGCGATGACCACGACCGCATCTACTACTCCTATGCCAACCGCGACTTCACCACCCTGACCAAACCACAACTCCTCCACGACCGCGGCATCTCTATCATCGACTGCCACATCGACTGGAACGACTGCGACCGTCAGTATCACATCTTCTTCAAGAAAGAAGGTGCAGCAGGTGTTGACCGCGGCATCTACAAAGCAGTGTTCGACCGCCTGCCCACAGGCCAGTGGCACGACATCCTACACATCACCAACGAAGGAGCCAGCCAGGTGGAGGGACCAAGCGTCTTCCGCCTCATCGACGAAAACCGCTGGAAAGTGGCATACATCAACTATGGCGTCAATCCCAAGATCTACCGAGTGTGCGAAGCCAATGCTACACTCGAAGCAATCGACAAAGGTCCCGAAATCGGTCGCGATGTCAACCCCCAGCACGGTTCGTTCATGACTGTCACCAAAGACGAGTACGACATGCTCGAGGCATGGTCAGTACTCAGGCTCAAGGTGCAAGCCATGGAACAAGACCCCAAGCAGGCTAAAAGCAAGAAGCTCAAGGAAGCCAAGGCTGCACTCGATGTGACTTTCGAAAACAATGCCGTGCCACAATTGTTCAAACTATACAAGAAAACTCTGGAAGACTTGAAATAAAGTATTTATCTGCTACCATCAAAAAAATGAACAAGACTATTTTAGAACAATACATAAATACGATTCAATGTTGTGACTGTCTTGAAGGCATGCGCAAACTCCCTGACAAGTGCATTGACCTTATAGTCACATCACCTCCTTACAATCTGAAAAATTCAACTGGTAACGGTATGAAAGATGGAAGGGGTGGTAAATGGTCTAATGCTGCACTAATTAATGGATATGCAACATACGACGATAATATGCCATATGACGAATATTGCAAATGGCAGAAGGATTGTCTGACCGAAATGTATAGGCTCATAAAAGATGATGGTGCAATCTTTTATAATCATAAGTGGAGAGTACAAAACGGATTAATTCAAGACAGACATGAAATTGTACAAGACTTTCCTGTCAGACAAATCATTATTTGGAAACGCAAAGGAGGCATAAACTTCAATCCAGGATATTTCTTACCCACATATGAAGTAATCTATCTCATTCCAAAGAAAGAGTTTAAGCTTACTCCTAAGAGTAGCGGATTTGGAGATATATGGGAGTTTATGCAGGAACAAAAGAATGAACATCCAGCCCCCTTTCCTGTGGCACTGATAGATAGAATAATAAAGTCAACATACGCCAAGGTTATTTTAGATCCGTTTATGGGGAGTGGTACAACTGCAGTTGCCGCAAAAGCCCTCGGAAGAGATTACATAGGATTTGAGATTAGCGAAAAATATGTAGAACTTGCTAATTCACGTATTGAAGGAACATTGTTTAAACTAGAACAAGGGGATTCACAACTTGATTTATTTTAATATGACAAAAACATTAAAACTTATAAGTAAAGAAGAACTAATTGAAAAGTTCAAAGAAATAGAAGCAAGAGGCTGGATTAAGTGCCCTACCAAGCGCAAAAACAATGATGGTTCTGTAGGTAATCTACTTGAAGATCTGCTTGGAATACCAGAAAACAACCTCCCAATCCCCAATGCGGCCGAATGGGAATTAAAAGCACAACGGGCAGAAACATCGTCACTAGTTACATTGTGTCATCAAGAACCATCACCACGAGCAGCCAAACTTGTTCCAAACATGCTTTTACCCAAATACGGATGGCCCCACTCAAAAGCCGGAATTAAATACCCTGCTAATGAAAAGTCTTTCCGTGCGACCCTAAATGCTATCTCATATACTGACAGAGGTTTTAAAGTGAATGTCAATAGAACAGACGAAAGGGTTGAAATAGTATTTGACAGCAAAATGTGTGATAAAACCATCCATGGAGATTGGCTGAAAAACATCAAAATGAATGTCGGACTTGGCCCCTTGCCAATTCTTCCATACTGGGGATTCAACGATCTATATACTAAAATAGGAACCAAACTCATTAATTGTTTTTTTGTTCAGGCCGAGACCAAACTTGCAGATGGATGCCTGTATTATCACTACAACAATGTCCTTATGCTAAAGAGCGTTGATAAAGAAAAGTTTATTGAGGCAATAGAGAATGGTGCTGTTTATGTTGACTTTGATGCCCGTACAGGCCATAACCACGGCACGAAGTTCCGCATCAAGAGCCAAGACATTCCAAAACTTTATTCCGAAGCTATTAATATAGTATGACATTTTACAGATGAATCATTAACCTCATAAAAACAAGACTATGAAACTGAAAGCACTATTTGCGATTACACTAATCGCCACATCACCTTCGTTAAGTGCCCAGGAAGCACCTGCATGGAACACTCCTGGCATCCTGAATCCATTCATCCCTGGTTATTTTGCCGACCCTACGATACGTAAGTTCGGCGACACCTTCTACATCTACGCCACCACCGACGGTACCGGCAACGGCTACGGACCGGCACAAGTGTGGATGTCGAAAGACTTCGTAAACTGGCGCAACGTAGTCATGAACTGGCCCACCACCGAAGTGGTATGGGCACCCGAGGTCATCCCCACCCCCGACGGCAAGTATCGCTACTACTATTGCACACCATGCCAGGTGTATGTAGGCGAGAGCTCCAGCCCTGTAGGACCCTGGACCAACATGCTCGGACGCCCCGACGCCGTACTCATGCGCGACCGCTACTGCGACCCCATGGCCATCACCCTCGACCCCCAAGTGTTTACCGACGACGATGGTAGCCAGTACATATTCGTAGGCACATGGGGCATCTACGACAACTCTGGATGCGGATGGGCACGCCTCGCACCCGATGGCAAGTCGTTCACCGACAAAGGACTCGTGCCCAACACCCAGCTGAAAGACTTCTTCGAAGGCCCTTTCGTGTTCAAGAAGGACGGCGTTTATTACTTCACCTACTCGTCGGGTAGCTGCCACGATGCCACATATCGGGTGCAATACGCCACAAGCACCGTCAGCCCCATCGGTCCCTACGAATACAAGGGTTGCATACTGAAATCAAACGAAGACGGCACCGTGCATGGACCAGGCCACCACTCTATACTCGTAGATGGTGATGATTACTACATCGTTTATCACCGTCACAACAACCCGCACTCGGTTCACGGCTTCAACCGCCAGCTCTGCATCGACAAGATCGAGTTCGACCAGAATGGCGACATCCTGCCCATTACCCCCACACATGCTGGTCTGCTGCCATCATCGTTGATGAAGAAAGCCAAGAAGAACGCCATTCAGAACCTTGCCTATCAGGCACACGTCAGCGCTTCTTCGGTGTTGGGCGATGACTTCAAAGCCGAATATGCGGTAGACGACAACAATGCCACCCTGTGGCGCCCCAAGAACAACCAAGGCGAGTCGTGGCTTAAAATATATTTGGGCAAGGAAACCCAGTTCATCCAGGTGTGGCTGCAATTCGAATACCCCACATTCTTCTATCAGTATAAGATAGTGTCTTCTAACGATGACACGACCTGGC
>JAFUSD010000248.1 GCA_017480685.1 Bacteroidaceae bacterium | reverse complement strand
GGAAGTAAAGATCTTACCATAGACCACGAGGTCGGCACCGCCCTTTACTCCTTGCGCCGAGTTATCGCTATTGCTGCAAGCTGTCAGCACCGTTGCGCCGCAGATAAGGATGGCGGCCATCACCCATTGAATCATTCTTTTCATTATCAGATTGTTTTAAGTTATTATTCTATGACTTGAATTTCATTCGACTTGTCTCGCGCTCGGCAGAGCTCAAACGAGTTTGACTCTACGCTCGCTTACTCGACAAGTTCAAAGTGCTGATAGTCTTTGCGGGTGGTCCAATCGCCGCCCCACTCGAAGCCGGCCTCGGTGAAAAGCTTGAAGCAGAAATCGTCGTGGGTGATCTTGTAAGGGAAGTCCCACGAGCGGTCGCAGTAGGGCTCGCCAGTGGCGGGCTCGATGAGCAGCGTGCCGTCGGCAAGAGTCTTGATGTAGGGGTTGTAGAGTGTGTTGATGTCTACGGCCAGTCCTCGGGCATGCTTCGAGAGATTGTTGGTGGCCGCAATGTTGCGATAACAGAAGCATGACGAGTTGTTGTCGCGCATCTGCGTCTCGTCGTCGGCATTATACACGTCGGGCAGCAGCATGCGCTGGATGGGGTATTTTGCATCGAACAGCTGGCGCAGAATGTTAACCAGGCGGTCGGCAATCTGCACATTACACACCATCTCGCCTACGTGCATCTGATTATCATAGTCCCAGTGCAGGGCCCGCACATGGCGCAGGTCATCGCGCCCGATGTAGGGATTCTCCTTGAAGGTCTTGCCCTGCATCCGTTCCCACACGTCATCGGGGATAGGCTCGGCAGCGAAGCACTTGTCGATGCCGCCGTAAACAGCTACTGCCTCGGCAGTCACCGTCCTGCCAGCCTGCCACTGGTCGAGAGCTGTAGTGTTGGGCAGAGGATTGTCGCTGTTGACACATGACGTAAACACACTTGCGCCGCCAATAGCAAAGATAGCGGCCATCATACAATTTCTCATCTTAATCATTATCAGATTGTTATTTTGAAAGTCGGGAAATAAAAATCAGGGCACGTAATCGAAATACGTGCCCTAATTGTGCGTATTTTTATGGTTTACCCATAATCACGATCTTCTTTCCATTATTGATATACACACCCTTGGTGGTGGGCTTGCCTTGCAACTTGCGGCCGTCGAGCGAGTACCAAGAATTGTCAATTGTGAATTGTGAATTATGAATTGAATGAATTCCTGTTATTCCGTCGTCGTAGCCGATGTTGAACGAGATGATGCGGGCCGATGCGGCACCGTCGCTGCCAATCTTGAAGTAGGCATGCTGTGCATCGAGACATTTACCTACGATAGGATTGAAGAGCTTGTTCTCATCACCCATCAGCAGGATGCTATAGTCGACGTTTTCGAAAAGCATGCTCTTGTACGTGCCGACGAAGCGCACTCGCTCATCGCCACTGGCACCATTGTCGTAGCTGCGATCGGTCTTGTCGATGGTAACACCATAGAACACGGGGTTCTCGAGGTGGTCACCACTCTCCCACTTAATAATATAAGGTGTGCCGGCCTTGAGCTCGGTTACAGCATCGCCAAAGGTCATATTAAGCGTCGATTCGCTGATACTAGCCTTGCTGAGTGGACGGGCTACGGCTCCCTCAAGGGCTGAACCTTCGATCACAACGTCGAACGGCAGACAGAGGGTGTTCCATTTGCCATCCTTGTAGAGTGTGCGGTCACGAAGTACTACTGACGTTTGTTTACCGTCGTTTTTGCTCAGCACCTCGCTGTTATCGGTATTGCAAGTCAGCGCCAGTACTTGTGGCACAATTTTCACACCGGCCATGTTATCGGATGTGGCTGTCGT
>JAFUSD010000247.1 GCA_017480685.1 Bacteroidaceae bacterium | reverse complement strand
TTGTTGCCCAATCGTTTCACCCCAGTGGGTATGGTTGAAGCGTTGCATGCACATCGCAGGGTGGCGGTTCGGGTTTCGATGATTGCGTTGCAGTGGTCGCGGCTGTCATAGTATGGATTGCGTCGGTCAACCTCTATTGTGTGCAGGTTGGGACACATAAAGAAATTTGCACCGGCAATTCGCCTCACCGAACGTGGTATGTAGACGCGCTCAAGACGCTCGTCGTTGCTGAAAGAGCGACCGATGCGCAACACCGTCTCGGGTATTTTCACCGACAGGAGGTCGGGACAACTGTTGAAACAATTCTCACCCAGTTCGGTCACTGTATAAACCTTATTATTATATGTAACGGTGGGAGGTATGACCACATGTCCTGAATAGAATCCGGAAGCATGTAATTCCGACGAGACGACGGCAGTCATCGATTCGTCGAAAAGCCTGTAGTTGATATCGTCTATCACTATATCCAGCCCCTTCGTGTGCTCCGAAGCACGCATCTCGTAGTCATCGTCGAAGTAAGAGTCGTCGTATGTAGCGTTGCTAACTATTGACTGCGACTGCGGTATGTCCTCCATTCGTCCCACAAGCATCGTCTGCCAGTCGCCCTGATGGTAGCCCTTGTAGTCGTGTGGCCGTATGCTCAGTTTCAGGTCGTCTGTTGGCACCGCAATCGAAGCCGTTCGGTTCTGTCGTACCGGAGCTGCGGTAAGGAGCATATACGTTGCGTAGGCATTCTCCACGAGTATGGGATGTCGGCAACTATCTACATTCTCAAAATAGCTGGTCAAGATGTATCGACCATCATCGTAGCGTGGCATCCAAGCACGTTCCACCGCAGGAAACTCCACACTGTATACCGAGAAATATGGTGTTGAGCCTTCGATCACAATACATCCACCATGACTATCGACCCAGTCGATACCGTCGTCGGCCACACGGACGATGAGGTGGCTCTCTGTGTACTTCGTGTTTTTGTAGTCAGTCATGCTGAATCGGCGCGCACGATGCAGGTCGGTGCTGAACGTAGGGTCGGCACTTGCCTTCATAACCCCGTATTCGCGCCACGCATATCCCTCGAATTTAATCGTCATGATGGGAATCCACACCTTGCCTATGCGTTGGCTGCACACTAAATGTCCGTTCTCTTGTCTCACACGCAGGTTGCCGCCGGGCGACACTTGAGCCTGCATGCACACCGTGCACAGCAACGCTGCCATCAGTGAAATGATTGTTCGTCGTATCATACTGCTATTGTATTTTAGTTTTCGGCTGCAAAGGTACCGACATTTCACAAAACACACAAGGAAATTAGTTTACATTTTGTTTACATTTTGTTTACATTCAGTTTACAAAAAATTCACATCGAGTTCACAAACAGTTTACATAACAGGGTTTCATACTGTTAAACCCAAATCGGTCATTAGCGTTATGATGAAAACAACATGTCTTTTTAGTCAGATGTTTTGCTGATTTGAGGGCGAAATGGGGGGCCATTGTAACTGAAAAGCGGTGAAACATATGGCAAAAAGGAAGTTTGTTGGCGCATAACTGCCTAATGACCTATTTGGGTTAAACTACATAAATGAACCTGTCAGAGCATACGAGTCACCGGGATGAGCCTTGCAGCAACACGTAAGACGTGGATGAAGCTATCAGATTGCGTCGTGCCGGCTGAAAAGTAATATACAGAACGGCAGTGCTTGAGAGAAATAGGTGATGTCGAATGCCGATGAGAAGATGTTGTAGTTGCATTCGAGTATCATATTGTGTAAGAACGTTACCAAAACAAACACCAGCAACATCAACACCGTTGCATTAAGGTAGCGTGTCTCGCTGCCTCGCTGCCAGTAACACATGAAACAGAATAACGGCACGAAGAGCAGAAAATCGACGATGTGTCCCTGTCGGGTCTGCAATGTCCAGGGGTTGTAGGCAAAGTGGAAGAAGAGCTGCGAATCCCACAATGCAACCCAGATGAGCGATGCGACCAGCACCACTGCATATACCGCCACCATGGCAGTTTGACGTTTCAATCCGATATGCAGATAGTGTGGCAGCAAAAACAATGTTATGGGCAGCAGCACAGAGAGGCGTGTGCATGTGAACAATGCCACGCACACGGCTGTCATACACCAGTGGCGGCGCATGAAGCTGGGAGTGAAATGGGGGTATAGAAGATTGATGATTGCTGCAACAAGCATCAGATTGGTTATCAAGTCGCTACGTACTATTACTTCGTAAACTACTGCCACTGAGCAGAGGGTGAAAGTCATAGCATGGAGCATTGCGATAAAGCCATGTCGTCGGTATATAGTCCAAAAAAAGAATGCCATAACTGCAAAGACCGACAAGCCTACATTTCCCATCAGGAAGAAAGGCAAATGGAAGAGTTGCCACATGGGCAGTGGCGAAGCGTAACCGCCCAGATGGGTCTGTGCCATGTAGGGATATTGTCCGTGCACCAGGTTCTGCAACGGGAAATGCAGTGCCGACCATCGGTCTACCTGCAAGCTGAAGGGGTCGGTGGCGTATTGTAGCACGACAAGCCCTAAGCCCAGCACGCACAATGCTATGAATAATGGCCGGTGTAAGCCGCCGTGGGCCAGCAGACGCGGCATGAAGACAAACAGGAGGATATAGAAAAGTGCAGCGAGAGGTATGAGCGGCCACAGGTGTGGAGACACACGCAGCGAATACTTTGCCACAAACAGCAGGTTGATGCCTACATAGCTGATGGCTGCCAGTGGAGATGACGTCTTAATACTTGTCTTCAACATATAGTTCGTTGTTGTATACCGAGCGTGGGCAGAGCTCCATATAGTCGAAAGCAAATGAGCCGTTGCTGGTTTCAAGCTTCTGCTGCACACGCACCCAGTGGTCGGTCTTTCCGTCGGAATGGAATGTAGTGTATATGCGTCGCATGTCATCGCGTATGCTGCGTTGTGGTGTTCGTCCGCCGCTTCCATCGGCCGATGTACCTCCGTAGGACAGCGGTCCCTTCATCCATCCGCGGTTGTGGAGTGCCTTATCGTATGCCGATATGGCTTCTTCATCGCCCAGCGACTCGTCGCTCCGCCATCCGATACTCGGGTCGTCGCCATGTCGGCGCAAGTCGACCGGTATGCCGCATGCAGCACCGTCGAAGTAGACCTGAATAATGCCGCGGGTATCAAAGCCGATGCAGACCTGTATGCGCAGTTCGTAGTCGCCTTCGGGTACGGGTGGAATCTTAAACTTCACATCATACATACCGGTAATCTGTATCTCGTCGCCCTGATACGACCAGAAGTCGAGATAGCTGTTGCGCAGGTGCAGATGTGTTTGGTTGTCGGAGAATTGCCAGTTCTTGACTGATCCCGACTTGAACGCGATGCATGTGTTGGGGTTCTGCTCGGGGTCGTAGGATGTGCTGCGCAAGCCGTATTGTCCTGGATACTCGGGACAGCCACCCACTCCACGCACTCCATGGCGGCGTGCGCCACTGGTCATGAAGTCGGGCGAGAGTGTTGTGGCATCGAACCTCAGGCGCTCATTGAGCACCACTTCCTGGGTTTCGCGTCCATAGTGTATGATATCCTTGATATAATGATATACACCGTTCACTGCCAATTGGTTGACTCCCGACTCAGCAGGAGCCATGACCCTTGCGCCTGGCACAAAGACGCCACGCGAGTCGGGACGATTCTGCAGTCCGCGCCGGTTGATGTAGCGACCGGTCTGTATGCCCGATGGATAAGACACCTTCAGGATGGAGTGTGGCATCATGGTTTCATACCAATCGGCCACATCCCAGTGTCGGCGGTCGAAGTTGGAGCTCAGGAGTTTATTGTCGGGTGTGAGCATGTTATAGATGATGCGCTCGGGCAGGAAGTGATATGATATAAAACGATTGAGTGCATTGCGGCGGTCGGTCTCATCGGTTATGCCTGCATCTTCGGGATACATGTCGTCGTAGATTTCGTGTGCATAGCGTCGAAGGTCATCAAGATTGTAGATTCCATGTTCGGCATATACGCTGTTTTGTTCAACAAATGCAGTGAATCCATAATACCGGTGTTCCATGTAGAACACGTTGTCTACGGTTGAGCCGGTGAGCATGCATCGTCCTTCCTCAAACGAGTCGACAGAGCATGTATAGTTTTCGTCGATATACAATCGCATTGAGTCGTCGAGGTGTGTAATCATCATGGCATCGCAGAAGATGGAGATGGTTGAGTCGCGCAACATAAAGTCGGGCAACATGTCAGTGGTGCAATTTATGATATGGTCAACGGTATGGACCACTCCATTCTCCACCGAGTCGTCTGGGTGTATGATACATGCTTCTGAATTTACGAAGTATGAGATGGGCAGGTTCTTGTCGTCGGTCGAGTCGACCACGCAGGTGATGGTGAGATAGCGGTCGAGCATGTTCATCGTAGGTAATGTGGCATCCGAAAATGTTGTGGTGAAGAACGACTGTTCGATGATGTGTGTGGCAGCGATGGTGTCACAGTCGGCAGACGAGAGTTGCTCGACCGATGTCAGTCCGCGCGAAGCCAGATAGCGGTCGACGGCCTCGTTGGTTGGTGCAAACACGGTGTAGGAGCCATAGGTGCCGAGAAGGTCGAAATTCACCATTGATGAGCGGTGAATGATGTCGATGAATTTGCTGAATGTCTCGCTGCGGCTAAGCAGGTAGTTGTTGGCCATTTCGCCCTTCGACGTGTAATAATACTGTTCGTCGGGGGTGTCATCGCAACTGGCAAGCAGCAATGGCATGAGTGATGCAATCATGATAGCAAGCTTAGGTAGCTTCGACGGTAAAAGAAGATATAAGAAAGTTTGCTTCATAGAGAGTTTGGTCTTTTGTAGTTAATAGATTGGATAGATATTATAGAGAATTATAGATATTATATAGGATTACGGAGGATTTATAGAGGGAATAGATGTTATGGGACAAAAAGGACGGGGAGACAGCCAGTGTGGCTGCTCCTCGTCATGATAGTGATTAGAGTGCCGCGGCTGCAATCACGTGTTCTACGGCTTGTGTCAGTCCTTCGGGGTTTTTGCCTCCTGCGGTGGCGAAGTGGGGCTGGCCGCCGCCTCCTCCTTGTATGTGTCTGGCTGCTTCGCGCACCAGTTGTCCGGCATTGAGGCCGCGCTTCACGAGGTCGTCGCTCAGTGCGATGGTGAGGTTTGGCTTGCCTGCCGATTCGCCACCGATGACCACGAGCAGGTTGTCGGTGAACTGTGCACGCAGCTGGAATGCCATGTCTTTGGCCGATTGTGCATCGACAGGCAGCACCGCGCTTATCACTTTCACTCCATTCACATCTTTTGCCTGTGATATGAGGTCGCGCTTCACGCTTGCCACTTGTTGTGCCTTGAAGTCTTCAACCTGACGTTTCAGTTCTGTGTTGTCGTCGATGTATCGCTGCACGGCTGCTACGAGGTCGGGAGCGTTGTTGAAGAAGGCACGGATGCTGGTGATGACGTCTTGTGTGCGGTCGATCATTTCTTCCACCTTGCGTCCTGTGATGGCTTCGATGCGACGCACACCGGCTGCTATCGAGCTTTCGCTCACGATGCGCACCATGCCGAGGCGTCCGGTCGATGCTGCATGGCATCCGCCGCAGAACTCAACCGACGAGCCGAACTTCACGACGCGCACCTTGTCGCCATACTTCTCGCCGAAGAGTGCTATGGCGCCGAGTTTCTTTGCTTCCTCGATTGGTGTGTCGCGGAACTCCTCGAGCGGAAGGTCCTGACGTATCTTGTCGTTCACTATGTGTTCCACTTCGCGCAGTTGCTCGGGTGTCACTTTCTCGAAGTGTGAGAAGTCGAAGCGGAGGCCGTCGGCTGTCACGAGCGAGCCTTTCTGCTCTACGTGTGTGCCGAGCACTTGTCGGAGTGCTTCGTCGAGCAGGTGTGTACATGTGTGGTTGGCTTCGATGTCGTGACGGCGATCGGTGTCGACGCATGCCATGAACTGGGCCGAGGGGTCGGCTGGCAGGCGGTCGACGATGTGTATTGCCTGTCCGTTTTCCTTCTTTGTGTCGAGCACGTTGATTGTTTCAGCTTCGTTGACGAGCACACCGGTGTCGCCCACTTCACCACCCATCTCGGCGTAGAATCGGGTTTGGTCGAGCACTACTTCGTAGACCACGCCCTTCTTCTGCTTCACTTCGCGATACTTGAGCACGTGGCAGGTGTATTCAGTGTTGTCGTAACCCACAAACTGGCTTTCGCCTTCGCTCAGTATGGTCCAGTCGCCCATCTCCACCTGTGCGGCGTTGCGTGCGCGTTCTTTCTGTTTCTGCATCTCGCGGTTGAATCCGGGTTCGTCGACTGTCATGCCTTGCTCGCGACAGATGAGCTGTGTGAGGTCGAGCGGGAAGCCGAATGTGTCGAACAGGCGGAAGGCCTCCTCGCCTGGTATTTCGCTCTTGCCTTCTGTCTTCACGCCTGCTATGAGGTCGTCGAGCAGCTTGATACCGTTGGCCAGGGTGCGGAGGAATGAGTCTTCCTCTTCTTTCATCACCTTCATGATGAGCTCGCGCTGTGCTCTTATCTCGGGGAATGCATCGCCCATCTCGTCGATGAGTGTGGGCACGAGGCGGTAGATGAATGCCTCTTTCTGTCCGAGGAATGTGTATCCGTAGCGCACTGCACGGCGCAGTATTCGACGAATGACGTATCCTGCCTTGGCATTGCTTGGCAGTTGTCCGTCGGCTATAGCGAATGCGATGGCACGCAGGTGGTCGGCCACTACGCGCATTGCCACGTCGGTCTTCTCATCTTGTCCGTACTGCACGCCAGTCATGTCGCCAATGACCTTGATGATGGGTTGGAACACGTCGGTATCGTAGTTTGAGGTCTTACCTTGCAGGGTGCGCACCAGTCGTTCGAATCCCATACCGGTATCGATTACCTTGGCAGGCAGTGGTTCGAGGCTTCCGTCGGCCTTGCGGTTATACTGCATGAAGACGAGGTTCCATATCTCAATCACCTGTGGGTGGTCTTTGTTCACGAGTTCGCGTCCGGGCAATTTTGCTTTCTCCTCGGCCGGGCGAGAGTCGACATGCAACTCTGAGCAGGGACCGCATGGGCCCGTGTCGCCCATTTCCCAGAAGTTGTCGTGCTTGTTGCCGTTGATGATGTGGTCTTTCGGCAGGAACTGCTCCCAGATGGCAGCCGCCTCGTTGTCGCGCTCCAGCCCTTCGTCGGGCGAACCTTCAAACACGGTGGCATATAGGTCTTTGGGGTCTATTTTCAGTACATCGACAATGTATTCCCATGCCCAACTGATGGCTTCCTTCTTGAAGTAGTCGCCAAACGACCAGTTGCCGAGCATTTCGAACATGGTGTGATGGTAGGTGTCGTGTCCCACTTCCTCCAGGTCGTTGTGCTTACCGCTCACACGTAGGCACTTCTGCGAGTCGGCCATGCGTCGGCTCTTTGGCACCACATTGCCCAGGATGATGTCCTTAAACTGGTTCATACCTGCATTGGTGAACATGAGTGTGGGGTCGTCTTTCACTACCATCGGAGCCGAGGGTACAATCAAGTGACCCTTCGACTCGAAGAATTTCTTATACGATTCGCGTATTTCCTTTGCTGATAACATTTTGTTTATTATATTACTTTTGTTTACATATTGCCGTGCAAAGTTACGAAAAAAACGGCACCTCACATCACGAAACTTCAAAAAAATGGGGGTCGCAATACATCGGTCCTGCAAAACACGGGCAGTTTGCTTTCTGCACACTCATATAGGTGACGAAAAACGAGGATATCCTCACGGGGTCGCGAGGATATCCTCAACGTCATGCGAGGATATCCTCAACGCCCTGCGAGGATATCCTCGTTTTAGGCACTCCCTACAGTTTGTTCACTACGCCCATAAACAAGATGGTTCCGTCGCGATTGTCTTGCAGGGTGAAAAAGAATGGGCGGTCTACATGGAAGTGCTTGTATGTGACGGTCTGTCCGGGCAGGCCTGCCGCCATGCCGTCCCACGTCGCCGCCGCTGCTTCCACTCCGCTCTCGGTCACCTTGAGCGATGTGTTTTGCAGTATGTCGCTTAGGAACAGGGGTTGTGGCGATTGGCTGTCGAATTGTGCACTGCCGGCACTGAACGCCCTGTACATGCCCATCTTTTGCAGCATAGGCCTCAAGCTGGTGTGCATGTTCATCTCAAAACGTGGAAGCCATAGGTCTACCCTGTCTGCATCGGTCGAGGTGGGGGCAGGAAACAGGGAGAGCCAGGAGTCGGGCTCAAGGGAATCAAGACATTGGTCGAGTGTGACACCTGCATGTGGAAGTAGTATATGCATTGCAAAATAGCGCTTCAGATAGTATCCCAACTGCATTGCCACAACGTCATACAAATCGGTCTGCGCATACTTGAAGGACCCTTTCTGACTCATCATATTGACAGTAGACTCACTTCCGTCGACATTGTGAAACACCTTTGGATTGGTATCAGATTCGTCAAACGGCATAAACCACTTTGCATTGAAGTATATGGCATTAGCCATAATCATGGCATACTCGCTGTGGGCTCCGTCGTCCAGGATGTGGTCAATAAGTCCGTTGGTGTTTTCACTACACCAGTCATTGATGGTCCTGCCTGCTGAAACCGAACTGAAATCGATACCGACCACATTGCCATCGTACATCTGGTTTACTACGTCAACATAGCTTTTGTAAATTGGCAACGAGTATTGCACCCACACCGCATTTGCTTGACGCAACGCCACTTGATCATCGGCGGTGTGCAACCTGTAAGCCGTCTTCTTGTTGCAGGCATTGAGACAGTCCATCCCATTGTCGTCAACACCAAGAACCGACAGAATTTCATCGCGCGTTTCGCTACCCGACCCATTGGCCAACAGCGACAAAAGCACATTTGCAGAATACGGCGATACAAAGACATTCTCTTCGGGCTTGTGGGCAACAACTGTTTTCATGAAACGGAACGCGAAGTCGCGCAAGCCGCGCGATTGTTCCATCTCTGCTGCAGTAAGCGCTTCGGTATATGCAATCGTATCAGTATTGGCCGACGAGTCATCCACTATGGTCAAATCCCGAAGTGCCGACTCCGATTGCTGCTCTGCTGGTGCAACAACCTCATCCTGAGGTTTGGCAGTGTCGTCGTCACTGGTACATGCAACAATGCCACATACCACAAACAACAGACATCTCGATTTAAACTGTACTTTCATAATTTATCCGTGTGTTTGTTTCTTATAAACAACAAAATATCTTGTTCTATCACTATAATCATCTGGGACATTATATGGACTATATGGGCTACTATCTAACATTGCACTATTGGATGATACCAGAATGTTCACCACACATAATTATTAATCTATTTCGAGCAAGGCTCGCCCTTGTACATTGATTTGAATAATATCTAATCGAATCACAGCTCATACCTAATAGTTGCATCGCGTTCTGCAGAAAAAACATTGTCGTACCAACTGTACTATCATTATCGTAAATAGATACTGAAAGTTCTCCCATTTGTCTACACAACCTACCAATGGACACTAGTGAATAACAATATACACTCACTTTTGTGCTGCAAATATAGTCATTTTTTCTGTCGCTTCAAACAAATGGGAGAAAAAGTGTACACGAGAGTATATTTTTTTGTAACTTTGCAGGCAGAATGAAGATTACGGTCGTAATACCTGTGTACAACACAGCCGATACGCTCGGGCGGTGTATCGACAGCATCATATCCCAGACGCATGCCGACTGGGAGGCTATTGTCGTGGACGACGGGTCGACCGACGACAGCCCCCGCCTGTGCGACGACTATGCACGGAACGACCCACGCATAAGGGTGATACACAAGGCAAACGGAGGCTTGAGCGATGCACGCAACGCAGCCCTCGACGTGGCAGGGGGCGAATGGGTGACGTTCATAGACAGCGACGACTTCGTGGCTCCCGATACACTCGAAGCCATTGCAAAAGCGGCAACCGACGAGCCCGAAGCTGAACTGATAGAATACCCCGCAACGCTGAAATGGGGCGACCCCATGCGCCAGCAAGAGCTGATGCTGACACCAGCCACACACCCCGACGCCGCAACCTATTGGCTCGAAACCAAGGCATACACACACACCTACGCCTGCAACAAAGCGTTCAGAAACCATCTGCTGAAGCACGTGAGGTTTCCAAAAGGAAAGAAATTCGAAGATGCATGGACACTACCACAGGTGCTGGCTGCCGAACCCTGCATCGTAACCATAGAGCACGGACACTACTACTACACATGGAACCCCCGAGGCATTACCGCCACAGCCACCGGCAAAGACATGCACTCGCTGCTAAAGGCACAACTCGAAGCATCAAGACTACTGAACATCGACCTGCAAAGCACTGAAGCCGCACCATGGTACATGGCCCTGCTCAACCTGCAAATAGACTCGAGCCGCAAACTAAACATGCCACCAGAGTTGCCTGCACGCCGACTACCCCTGAGCGCAGCACAGACCATGGCCGAACGGATAAAAATCATAATACTCAACACATGTGGACTGAATGCCCTATGCAAGATAATGCGTGTCATAAAATGAGAAAACCACTGATAAGCTTCATCATGCCCTATCACAACGAATCTCCCGACATGGTAGAGGCCTGCATCGGCTCCATACACGAAGCGCAGAAGGATTTGCATGAAGCAGGACATGAAGCCGAAATCATCGTTGTTGACGACGGAAGCACCCACAACCTGAGCCAAGAACTGACGGCATTCTGCAATAGCGTAGTCTATCTGCGCCACGACACAAGTCGCGGACTTAGCGCTGCGCGCAACACAGGCATAGACCATGCCAAGGGATGCTACATACAGTTTGTAGACAGCGACGACACACTTTGCCCCGAGGGCTATCGCCAAATCATCTGGCTGGCACTACACACGGCCGATGCCGACATCATACAGTTCGACATGCCTAAGTGGAAGAGCCATATACCCACACAGAACCACAACGTCATAACATTCGACGGCAGTGGAACCGAATACATGCTACACCACAACCTGCACGCAGCTGCATGCACCTACCTCTTCAAGCACAACATTCTGGGTGAACTGAAATTCACCGACGGCATCGTGCACGAAGACGAGGAATTCAGCCCGCAACTGGTCATGCGGGCCCGACGAATGATTACAACCACCACACATGCCTACAACTACAACCACCGACCAGGCTCGATAACCACCAACCGCACACCCGAATGGACAAACCGCCGCCTCGACGACCTGCAGGGCATCATCTGCCGCATAGCACAAAATGCACAAACACAGCCAACCAACGAAAGAAAAGCACTGACACGACGCACCAACCAACTCGTGATGGTCTATATATACCTCACACTGAAGTTGACCCATAGCCTACACGAAACAAGGAAGCGGGTAAAGTCGCTCCGTCTGAAACAACTCTACCCGCTACCTATCCGCACTTACACCTGGAAGTATTGGCTCTTCAGCATCGCTACCAGAATTATAGGATAGCGTCACTCACTACAAATCTTTTTCGCTATACATCGAGTTCCACCACTCGGGGTCGTCTTGCAGATACTTGGCAAACCATGCAAAGATGGTGTTTTGCCAGCGTATGCGCTTCTGATAGTCGAGGATGTGGTGGTTCTGATCCTTCACGAGCACCATAGCAGTTTCACGACCGAGCAATTTGAGGGCGGTATACATCTGTATGCTTTCGCCCACCGGCACATTGGTGTCAGCATCGCCGTGTAGGAACAGGAGCGGCGTGTGTACCTTGTCGGCACGGAATAGCGGACTTTGGTCGACATACAGTTCGGGATTGCTCCACGGATACGAGTTAGCCATGCTCACCTCGCTGTAGCTGTAGCCCCAATATCCTTCGCCCCAATAACTTGTGTGGTCGCTGATGCCTGCATGCGAGATGGCAGCCGCAAAGATGTCGGTCACTGTCTGCAGATATTGGGTCATGAAGCCTCCGTAGCTCGCGCCTATACAACCTATCTTCTTGCTGTTGACATACGAGTGTTGCCTACAGAATGTCTGCGTGGCTTCGATGATGTCATCTGCCACCACACGGCCGGCTGTGTTGACGTGGCGTGCCGAGAATTCCTGTCCGAATCCTGTGGCTCCCGACGGATTGACCACCAGCACCACATAGCCCAGCGAGGCGTATGCATGTTGCGGATAACGGCTCTCGAAGTTGCGGCTCGTAGGGCTGCATCCTCCATAGTAGTTCACAATCATGGGGTATTGCTTCGATGCATCGAACGAAGCAGGCAGGTAGTAGCGGCACGAGATGGTGTCGCCCCTGCTGCTCACGAATGTCCAAGGCTCACAGCGCCCCAGTCGGGCGTCTTTGAGTGTTTCGGCGCTGAGGTCTTCGAGCAGTGTGGCTCGACGGCGTTTGAGGTCGAGAGTGTAGAGGCGGTCGCTGTTGGAGGCGCTCAGGCCATAGAATGCCATGAGGGGCGAGCTCTGCGACATGCTGAAACTCATGACCATCTCCTCGGGCACCGACACCTTATTTATTTTATACGTGCGCATGTCGAGGCAGAAGAGGTTGACCGAATCGCGGTCCTCAGCCGTGAAGTAAATGTTGCCGTCAGCCCTGCTCCACTGCAGACGTCCCACGTTGGGGTTGAATGTCTTGGTGAGGGGACGGAACTGCCCGCCGTCGTAGAGGTAGAGTTGCATGTCGGTCATGCTTGGTGTCTGTCCTTCACCCACATTGCGTCCGATGCCTCCGAGTGCTTCGGGCGAACCTGTAACGACGATTTGCTTGCCATCGACAGGCGAGAAGAGTGCTTGCGCCACAAATCCGTCGCGGTCGACGATGATGCGTGTCTCCCTCGTCTTCAGGTTCATGCAGTAGATGGTGGAAATCGTGGTTGGACGCTGTGTGAGTCGCGACTCGCTCTTGCTGAACAGTATCTGCTGTCCGTCGTCTGAGATATCGAGCAGCGATATATTGTGGTGTCCGTATGTCAGCGGTTGCATCATGCCGGTCGTCAGGTCGTAGATGGCGAGGTTGGTGCGTGTGCGCCATCCCGGCTGGCGGTCGTCGGGTTCAATCACCTGATACACTCCGCTGTCCTCCTTTGGGCCTTCGGCCGCTGTGGTGTAGATGAGGAAATCCTCGGTGGGTGCGATGGTGAACGAGCCTGATGGCACGCCATGTGCCATGACCTGCTGCTGTCCGCTCAGTGGGTCGACACTGATGAGTGTGCGCCCGTCGGCTTCGGTGCGCAGGAAGTAGTAGCGGTTGGAGCGTGGCAGCCATCTGATGCCACTCGCAGCTTCGCGCAGTGTGTTGCCGGTGGTGAGGTCTACGACCCGTGTGCGGCTCGATGTCTGTCCGCCTGGCATCACGGTCGAGTAGTTGACGATAAGGAATCGGCCGTTGGGCGATACAGATATGCCGCTGAAGTGGGTGCCATGGAGCACATCCATGAAGTTGTAGTCGTGTTTCGATGTATAGTCGCCGATGCTCACCAGCTCGGGGCGCTGGGTGTCGATGCTCACCTTCACGGTGTCAGCCTCGCCTGGCATCACGAGGTATTTCACCACCACGCGTCGTGTGGTGGGTTCGCCCTTCACGAAGGTGGTCTGACGGCCATCGATATACACCTGATAGTGTTTCACGCCGTCCACCTTTACCAGCACATCGGTGTAGGCGGTGGTGGCAATGCTGAATCCGAGCATCTCGACGCTCACGTCGTCCTGCGGTTGCGGTGTGTAGTTGCCCTGAATGGTTGCTGCATCGTTGAGCAGGTTGAACGACAGCGGCTGATTGAGCAGCGAGGTATCGGCAAACTTGTGTGAATTCACGTCGGTGGAGTCTACGATAAACGGCCTGTGCAGTGCATACGGGCCTGCATGTCGCATCGTGGTCACATCTATCGTTTCGGCATTCATGGTTATCGATGTCATGCAGCACACGAGGACTGCACACAGCCTTATTCCATCATTCGTTGTTTTACGGAGGTTCATGGTCGGGTGGTTTCTATCAGTTGTTTCACATTGTTGTTAAATTCGTTGGCATGCATCAGCTGTTCCAACGTGAGGTGCATGCGATAACGCCAGTAGTGGCGCGGGTTGGCTGGTATGTTGATACGCTCTTTCGACGGGTCGTCGAGTCTCAGACGGGGGTCGATGGCGAGCCAGTCTTGCAGGGTGAGTATGCACAGGGCAGATGGACATGCGAGGTGGTCGGCCAGTACGCGTCGGCACACGTCGGCTGGCATCTTGGCGGGTGCAGCCCCTGCCATGCCCAGCACATGGTTGTAGTATCGTTGGGTGCGCTCGGCATCTTCTTCCCACCATCCGCGCATCGATGCCGTGTCGTGGCTCGATATGGTACACACCGACAGCTGCGGGTTGTGGCTGAGGATTCCGAACTCAAGCCCCATCTCCTTCGGCATGCTTTGTATTTCGAGCGAGAGGATGCCCAGCTGGCGCATCACCCAGCCCACACACTCGGGCACCATGCCCAGGTCTTCGCCGCAGGCTATCATCTGTATGGCATGCACTACAGGCGGCAGGCGATGCATTGCCACATCATACCAGAACTGGTTGTGGCGGTGATAGAAGAAGTCTTCGTAGAGGGCATCGAATCGGCGGCGCTCCTCGTCGGTCATTTGCTTATACGCCTCTTCGCTCTTGGCCGATATGCGTGGATGATAGAGCGATGGATTGTTGAGGTCTTGCAGGTACATCTCGCGGCAGAACGTCACTCCCCTACCCTCTATTTCCTCGCGGCTCAGCGGCATAGCAGGCGCGAAATGGCCGCATAGTCCGGTGCGGTGTGGATGCGGAATCTCCCAGATGCGGAAGAAACCGAGGATGTGGTCGATGCGGTAAGCCGAGAAGTATTGCGACATTCGACTCATGCGGCGTGTCCACCAGCTGTAGCCGTCTTTTTCCATCACGCTCCAGTTGTAGGTGGGGAATCCCCAGTTCTGTCCGTCCTGGCTGAAGAAGTCGGGCGGTGCACCCGTCTGGCAGTCGAGGTTGAAGTAATGCGGATGCTGCCACGTCTCGACACAGCGTCGACTCACCCCGATGGGTATATCGCCTTTCAACACGATGCCGCGGCGGCGTGCATGTCGACCCGCAGCACGCAGCTGGCGGTGGAGGTGATACTGCACATAGCAGTAAAAGCCCACCTCGGCAGCATGAGCTTTGGCCACACGCGCCACATCGGCATCGGTGTATGTGCCGTGTTCGGGCCACTGGGTGTAGTCGGGCGTGCCATACGCATCGCGCAAGAACGAAAACACAGCATACGTGATGAGCCACTCGCTGTTCTCCTTGGCATACCTGCGATATGGTGCCGAGCGGAGTGTGCGCTCACCTTCCACCTTGTAGAGGCTGTGCAGGTATCCCTGCTTCAGTGCTTCGACAGCTTCGTAGTCCACTTGCGGCAGTCGGTTCAGACGGCGGCGCTCGCGTTCATAGTCGGCCATCTCGCGCTTCGTGGGCAGTGGAGTCATCTGTCGCAAGTCTATATACTGCGGATGCAAGGCATTGACCGACATGAGGTTGTAGGGATAGGAGTCGGTCCATACGTGTGCAGCCGTGGTGTCGTTGACGGGCAGCACCTGCACTGCCTTCATCCCCACACTTGCTGCCCAATCTATCATCTTGCTCAAATCGCCGAAATCGCCCACTCCCTGGCTGCCCTCGCTCTTGAGCGAGAACACGGGTATTGCCACCCCTGCCGCACGCATGGGCTCGCGCCACCAGTCTTGCGCCGCACAGGGCGTATGGGGCATGCATCCCACCTCGCGGCGGATTTCCACTCCGTCGCGCGTCACGTAGTAGCGGTACTCCACATCGGCAGCACCGTCGGGCAACTCGGCCCTACCGCTCCAGATGCGGCCGTCGGTCGTGGTGAGTTTGTAATCGGTCATCACGCCATCGGCACAGCACAACGCCACGTGGAGCTCCTCACCCCACTGCGTGTAGTATTCTATCTTGAATTGTATCTGCATATTGCTTATCAATAGGTTCCTTATCTGTTATCACTACTGCCAAAAAACGTCGGTTTGCTGTTTGGCACGTGCAAAGATACGAAAAAAAAGAAGATTGAAGGTTGAAAAATGAAAATTATCTGTGGCGCAGGCAACATTTTCATTGCTCTCCTGCCACACGTGCACTCAGGCAGG
>JAFUSD010000246.1 GCA_017480685.1 Bacteroidaceae bacterium | reverse complement strand
TGGAGCATTTTCGGATACGGCCACTCGATAAACCTGAAAGATATAGGCCGCCACCACCATGCAAGCGCCGGCAACAACGGATACCGTAATTCGTTTGTGCTCAACACGGCGCGTATTGTGGCAGAGGTCTATACGTTCAAATCGGGCAAGACAGCTAAGTTTACAGACATAACCAACGTTGACCTGGCAGGGCATGAACGGACCTTCACAGGCTTGAGTTCCAAGTGTGTGGGGGTAGATGCACAATACATATTCAACCATCGACGCTACTCCTGGCCTGCTGCATTCGGAGAGAATGCAGTGCAGCGTCGAAGTCAGGGTTCTTGGAAATTAGGCTTTTCATATAATCATACAACTATCGACTTCAATGCAAACGAGCTATCGCCATATATTGCATCATCTATCGATTCCACATTGCTGTTCAGTCATGTGTCGTATTATGATTATGCAGTAAGTGTGGGGTATGGATACAACTGGGCATTCCGCAAGAATTGCATCTGGGCTGTCTCGGTACTGCCTTCGATAGGATATCGTCAGTCAAACATCACAGAGCAAGATTTAGGACACAGCATATTGCGCCGAGTCAGTACCGACGTGTTTTTCAGAACCAGTCTGTTCTGGAACAATACCAAGTACTTCTCGGGCCTGGTGGTAGACGTACATACATACGCCTACCGCCAGCATAAGTTCTCGCTAACCAATTCTTACGGAACCGTTAAATTCATTGTTGGTTTCAATTTCTTGAGAAAAGCACATTAGAGATTCTTCCATAAGCCATCAAAATCTCTTGCAACGGCCATCAAAGTCTCTTGCAACAGCCGTCAAAGTCTCTTGCAACGGCCATCAAAGTCTCTTGCAACGGCCATCAGAAACTCTTTCTTCATGCCTTGCAGTCATCATTTTATGTATGGCATGTGGGTTATCTGACCACCTTGCGCTTTTCGGCAACACGTTTGTTGAACTCGTTCTGCAGTTTCACCACATCTGATGAATTCATTATATTCATCTGTTCGGCCTGCGACATGTTCTTGAAGATTTTCTTGTAGTCATACATAAGCATCTGCGATGCACAGTCGAGTTTCTTGCGGGTTTTAGCCTCGTCAACACGTTCAATGGCCGAGTTGATGGCATCAATCACTTGTTCTTTGGGCTTCTTTTCAGCACATGCCGTAAGCATGAGCACGACCAATAAGGTCGAAATGGTAATCAATAGGTTTCGTTTCATAGGTACAAGCGTTTATATTGTTAAGCAAAACAGGTTATCAAATTGTTGTTGGTTTCGCGGCAAATATAATACAATAATATGAAACGTGCAAATAAAACGTGAAAAAAGTTTAAGAAATGGCAAAAAAAACTATGGTATGAGACTAAAACTCATACCATGGCTTGCATTTGTTGATGTCTGGATGTGTGTGGGGCATCATCGATGAACACAATTCAGTCAGACAACGCTTGCATTTGTTGATGTCTGGATGTATGGCTGTCAGTCGAAGATGATGAGTGCGCGTGCTATGGTTTCCCCTTTTCCGTCGCGCTCATAGTGTTTTCTTATTTCGATGTTGAAGTGTCCGTCTTCAATTTCCTTCATGAAGAACGACAGTTGGTCGCCGTAGTATGCTTCGGCCACATAGGCAATCTCGGCACGATGTATGTGGTGGTCCGTGTGGTAGTCGCACGAGAAGAGGTCGAGCATGTGCGAGATGTATTTGATGGAGTTGAAGTGTCCGTTGCAGTCGAGGTCGCTATATTTTGCTTCGATGGTCATCAGCGGTTCTACGTCGGTCAGTGGTCGCAGTCGAGAGTGCCCCTCCATGTTGCACTCTATCTCTGGAGCCATGAAGAGTTGAAACTGCTCACCGTAGGCGGATTTAAGGTCGAGTGGCTGACGGGTGTTGTTGTCTATCATAGCCCATACGGAGCGTGCATATCCACACACCTGGCCATCGTCGGTGGTGATGCAGAAGTTGCGGTTGGTGAACATGCGGTATATGCTCTCTATCCATGTGGTGATGTGGTAGTTGTTGTATATCTGCGGCATGTGTGACATCTCGATGGTCATGCGCGAAAGCACCCATGAGTGGCCTGCTTTGTAGAGTTCGCCAAATCCGAATCCACGTCGCGAAGCGTGGTATTCTGCACAGTTGAGAAGGTTGCGGCCTAACACTTCGTAGGCCAACTCGCGTTTGAAGTCGGTATTGAATGCGTCGGCGCGATAGTCTAAAGTCTCTGTTTTTGTTATCATCTGTTTTTTGTTTGTTTGCTGTTGTGTGGTTTTTATGTCTGTTCTTCTTGTGTCTGCTTGTTTACCTGTGGCTTGTGTCATCGATGTGCAGAGCCATTTTCCAATAGTTTTCGCCAAAGATGAATAGTGTGCCGGTGCGGCGAAATCCCAGCTCGTAGTATAGTTTGTATGCCTTTTCGTTTCCGGGTTCGCATGCAAGTGTAACGGTTTTCTCTCCATGGATGGTTGCCTGGTTGATGCCGGCTCTGAGCAGTGCGGTGCCGATGCCTTGGCGTCTGAACTGTGGGCGAACCGAGAGTGAGTCGAGATAGTATTCACCTGGGAGTGCTTCCATGTCCATTGTCGAGAAGTCTTGCCCCATGGCTTGCTTTATCAGCTCGAATGTTGTGTGGCGCATCGTGGCGTAGTCGTTGCCGGGATATAGCGTGAGGCTGCCTGCCGGCTGGCCGTTTGTTTCTGCAATCAGGGTGTTCTGCCAGCTGTATAGGGTGTCGGTGCTGAGGCATAGTTGCTGCATCCACTCCATAAGTTTTGCTGAGGGGTTACTCATTCCTACGGCATCGGCCACACTGTAGGCTATGAATTCTGAATCGGATGTTTTTGCGTGTCGTATCGTCATTTCGACCGCAAAGGTACGAAAAAAAACATTAATAATGATTTGTCATAGATATTTATTTGCTATCTTTGTGGCCTGAATAATGTTTTACTCAAAAAATAACAATTAAAAACGAAAGGAGAAATCTACATGAAACGTATCAGCTTGTTTGCTATGTTGCTGTTTGCTGCGATGCAGCTTGTGGCTCAGGAAAAAGAAACTCCGGCACCGCTTGAGCTGGAGTTTGTGATGGAACTCAACGTGTCTCTTGGTCAGGCATACAGTGTTGGTAACACGGTTCACGGTTCGCGTAACATAGTGCCGATTACTGGTGGCAGGTTTGAGGGGCCGAAGATTAAGGGCGAGGTGCTTGAGGGTGGTGCCGACTATCAGTTGTCTGACCCTGCCAACGGCCGCACCGATGTTGAGGCTATCTATAATCTGCGCACTGACGATGGTGTGAATATTCACATCCGGAATAAGGGCATGATTGTGATGGGGCAGGATGAGGAGGGTCATCCCAGTTTTTACTTTCGTTGTGCGCCAACGTTTGAGGCGCCTAATGACAGCAAGTATGCTTGGCTGAACAAGGCTATCTTTGTGTGTGCTCCGTCGATGGGGCAGGGGGCTGGCATCACGCTTCGTGTGTGGAAGGTGAAGTAGGGTGTCCGGTCTTGGTTTCCTGTCTGATGATGTAGCCGCCTGTGCCTGCACCTGTCAGCGGCTCATTTCGAGTTCCACACCGCAGCCGTCGCAGTCGGCTCCTATGGGTGGGTTGCCTTTGAGCATTGATATCCACACTCGGTCTATCTGTGGAAATGTATGGAGCAGTGAGCGGCAGATGCGGCCGCATACGTGTTCGATGAGTCGTGAATGGGTTTGCATCTCGTGGCACACTATGTTGTAGACGTCGGCGTAGCTCACTGTGTCGACGAGCAAGTCGGAATGTGTGGCTTGCTCGTCGTTTATTGTCAGCCGTAGGTTGATGGTGTACCATGCGCCTACGGTTTCTTCTTGTGGCATCACTCCGTGGTAGGCGTAGATGCGCAGGTTTCTCAGCAGTATGTTCATGATGGCAGTGTGTGGCCTATCCGCATCGTGAGTGTCCGCAGTTGGTGCAGATGAGGCATCCTTCCTGGTAGACGAGGGTTTCTTCGCCGCAGTTGGGACAGCGTTGGCCGGTGGCTTTGGTGCCGTCTTGCACATACTTCTTCAGTGCGCGTTCCACTCCGTTTTTCCATGTGTTGATGCTTTCGCTCTCGAGTTGCAGTGAGCCTACGAGTTTGATGACGTTGGTTAGTGGCATGCGGTAGCGCAGCACTCCCGATATGAGTTTGGCGTAGTTCCAGTATTCTTTGTTGAATTTTTCTGAGAGCCCTTCGATGGTGGTTTTGTAGCCGCGACGGTTTTCAAACTGGAAGTCGTAGCGGCGGTTGCCTGAATCGTCGGTGTATTTTATGATGTGTCCCTTCACCACGGTCTTGGGC
>JAFUSD010000245.1 GCA_017480685.1 Bacteroidaceae bacterium | reverse complement strand
TGTATTTCGTACATAGCTTCTACGCACCGATTTGCGACGACACCATAGCCACGACCAACTACGTGCAACCCTACAGCTCGGCCCTGCATCGCGACAACTTCTACGCCACGCAGTTCCATCCAGAGAAGAGCGGCACGGTAGGCGAACGGATAATAAGAAACTTCCTTGAAATGTAGCGTGAATCATGAGTCCGGTATTTAAGCGAATATGGAGACTATTTTAAAGACCAATACAGCAGACACATCGGCAAGCGTGTTAATGATTAATGCGCAAGGAATAATGCTGAATGTGCAAGGATGTGATTATTTCATATCATATAATCGCATTCCATGGATGCAAGATGCCCCTATCAGAGACGTGCTCAACGTAAGGATGTGTGGCAAACATGCAATAGAATGGCCAAATCTTGATGTTGACCTCGAAGTGGAAAGCCTTCGTCATCCAGAACGATATCCGTTGGTGATAAGACGTAACCAATTAGATTACAAAGTATAATACAATACGATATAGATGATTGAGATAATTCCAGCCATAGACCTCATCGACGGCAAGTGCGTGCGACTGACCCAGGGCGATTATGATGAGAAGAAGGTGTATGACGACAACCCCGTAGAAGTGGCACGAGAGTTTGAGGCACAAGGAGTGCGACGCCTGCATCTGGTCGATCTCGACGGTGCACGCTCGAAGCATGTGGTAAACCTGCCTGTGGTGGAGGCTATAGCACGCGAGACGAACCTCATCATCGACTTCGGAGGCGGAATAAAGAGCGACGACGACATAAAGAAAGTGTTTGATGCCGGAGCACAGATGGTGACCGTAGGCAGTGTGGCAGTGACCAAACCTACCCTGCTCACGAAATGGCTCAACAAATACGGAGCCGACCACATCATCCTGGGAGCCGACGTGAAGAACGAACGCATCAGCATCAACGGCTGGAAGGAAGAAGGCGACGAAAGCCTGCTGCCGTTCATTGAGAGATACATGGCATACGGTATAAAGAACGTGCTCTGCACCGACATATCGAAAGACGGAATGCTTGCAGGGCCCGCCATCGACCTCTACAAGAAAATACTCAACCACTACCCCACCCTCAACCTCATAGCCAGCGGCGGAGTGGGACAGATGGCCGACATCGAGCAACTCGACTCGATAGGAGTGCGCCAAGTGGTGGTAGGCAAGGCAATATATGAAGGAAGAGTAAAATTGAAGATTGAAGATTGAAGATTGAAAGGAAGTTAAAAGGGAGTTAAAAAAGGGAAGTTAAATAGAAGTTAAAGGGACGATACCTGTATTCCTGTAATTCCTTAATTCCCTAATTCCTGAAGATTGAAGATTAATCCATCCGGATGTGAAGCATCCGCTATTCATTAAAAATAAAAGAATGTTAGCAAAGCGAATCATACCATGCCTCGACATCAAGGACGGGCAGACAGTGAAGGGAGTGAACTTCGTCAACCTGCAACAGGCTGGCGACCCCATAGCCCTGGGCAAGGCATACAGTGAGCAGGGTGCCGACGAACTGGTGTACCTCGACATCACTGCCAGTCACGAAGGGCGCAAGACCTTCACCCAGCTGGTGAGCCGCATTGCTGAAGAAATAAACATACCATTCACCGTGGGTGGAGGCATCAACGAACTGGCCGACGTAGACCGCCTGCTGAGTGCAGGAGCCGACAAGGTGAGCATCAACTCGGCAGCACTGCGACGCCCCGAACTCATCGACGAGATTGCCCGACACTTCGGCAGTCAGGTGTGTGTAGTGGCCATCGATGCCAAAGAGACCGACGGACAGTGGCGCTGCTACCTCAACGGCGGACGAGTGGAGACAGAGTGCGACCTCTTCGACTGGGCACTCGAAGCCAACCGACGCGGTGCCGGCGAGATACTCTTCACCAGCATGAACCACGACGGAGTGAAGCATGGATTTGCCAACACGGCACTCTCGCGCCTGGCCGACGAACTGACGATACCAGTCATCGCATCGGGCGGTGCCGGAAGCATGGAACACTTCCACGACGCATTCACACAAGGACATGCCGACGCAGCGCTGGCCGCCAGCGTGTTCCACTTTGGCGAGATAGGCATACGCGAACTAAAAGAATACCTGAAACAACAGAACATAACAGTAAGACTATGACAATAGACTTCGACAAGATGGACGGCCTGGTGCCAGCCATCATACAAGACGACAAGACCCTGCGAGTGCTGATGCTGGGCTTCATGAACAAAGAAGCCTACGAAAAGACAGTAGAGACAGGCAAGGTGACCTTCTGGAGCCGCACCAAAGGGCGCCTGTGGACCAAAGGCGAGACAAGCGGCAACTACCTCAACGTGGTGAGCATAAAGAACGACTGCGACAACGACACACTGCTCATCAAGGTGAACCCCGTAGGCCCCGTGTGCCACACCGGTGCCGACACATGCTGGGATGAGGATAACGACAACCCCATCATGTTCCTCACCGAACTGCAACGATTTATCGAACGCCGCCATAAGGAGATGCCCGAAGGGTCGTACACCACCAGCCTGTTCCGCGACGGACTGAGCCGCATGACACAGAAAGTGGGCGAAGAAGCAGTGGAACTGGTAATCGAATCGATGAAAGGCGACAACGAACGCCTCATCTACGAAGCCAGCGACATGATGTACCACCTTATCGTGCTGCTCACATCGAAGGGACTGAGCATCGAAGACATAGCTCGCGAACTCATAGAACGCCACGACCCACAGTGGCACAAACACTGATAATTGCAACCCCTCCCCCCACCTCCACCCCCTAAGGAGGGGAGCTCTGACCATCCGGAGAGAGAGGTAAATTGAAGATTGACAATCAACACTCAACGTTCAACAATCAACATTTTAGACCATGCTCATAGAATACAAAAACGTAGAAGTATATCAGGAAACACAGGAAGTGTTGAGAGACGTGACCTTCTCGGTAGATGAAGGCGAATTTGTCTACATCATTGGCAAAGTAGGCTCGGGCAAGAGTTCACTGCTCAAGACCCTCTACGGCGAACTGCCCATACACAGCGGAGAAGCCCATGTGATGGAATATGATATGGCAATCCTGCGACGCAAGCACCTGCCAGAACTACGCAGAAAGCTGGGTATCATCTTCCAGGACTTCCAACTGCTGACCGACCGCACCGTCGACGCCAACCTGCGATTCGTGCTGAAAGCAACCGGATGGAAGAACAAAGTGGAGATCGACGACCGCATAAAGGAGGTGCTGACCCTCGTGGGCATGGAAACCAAAGGCTATAAACTGCCAAGCGAACTCTCGGGCGGAGAACAACAACGCATTGCCATAGCACGTGCCATACTCAACAACCCGAAACTGATACTGGCCGACGAGCCAACCGGAAACCTCGACGCAGAAACCAGCCGACTAATCACCGAACTGCTGCACAAGATAGTGAAAGAACAAGGAGTGACAGTAATGATGATTACCCACAACCTGCATCTGGTGGAACGCTATCCAGAACGCACATTCGAATGCAAAGACAAGGCACTGGTGGAGATAACACATGCCAACAAGAAGATGCACGAACTGCAAGCCGAAATCGATGACGACAAAGAGGCTCTCGACGAAAATGCCGACGCAGACATGGAGATAATCGAGGACATAGAACACCTGGAAGAACCGACCGACATCGAGGAAGAAGACAACGACGAACAAGAAGAAGACAAGGGCGAGAAACAGAAGCCAGCATACCACGAAGCCGACTTCGAAATACTCGAAGACCTCGAATAAACCAACAGAGAATACAACATCAAAAACAATAACAAGACACACACAGACAAGACAATGAAGGTACTGAAGTTTGGAGGCACATCCGTAGGAACACCTCAAAGGATGAAAGATGTGGTGAAACTCATCACAGACGGCGAACAGAAGATTGTAGTGCTCTCAGCAATGTCGGGCACTACGAACATGCTGTATGAAATATCCGACTACCTGCACAAGAAAAACCCCGTGGGAGCCAACGAAAACATCAACCAACTGGAGGAGAAATACTTCCAACACGTTGACGACCTCTACACAACCGAAGAATACAAGAAAAAGGCCACCGAGTTCCTGCAACAAGAGTTCGACTACATACGTTCGTTCACCAAAGGCATCTTCACCATGTTTGAAGAGAAAATCATCGTGGGACAAGGCGAGATACTCAGTACCAACATGGTAGCACTCTACATGCAGGAGCAAGGCCTTAACGCAGCACTGCTGCCAGCATTGGAGTTCATGCGCACCGACAAAAACGGCGAGCCCGACCTTGAGTATATACGCGAGAAACTGAAGCTCATCATGTCGGAGGAAGAAGAACACGAGATATACATCACCCAAGGCTTTATCTGCCGCAACGCATACGGCGAGGTGGAGAACCTGCAACGCGGTGGTTCCGACTATTCGGCATCACTCATAGGTGCTGCTATCGGTGCAAGCGAGATACAGATATGGACCGACATCGACGGCATGCACAACAACGACCCACGCATAGTCGACAAAACATCGCCAGTAGGTCAGCTCAGCTTTGAAGAAGCATCAGAGCTTGCATATTTCGGTGCCAAGATTCTGCACCCCACATGCATTCAGCCTGCCAAGTTTGCAGGCATACCAGTGAGGTTGCTCAACACCATGGACCCATCAGCACCAGGCACCATCATAAGCAACAAGACACAACGCGGAACCATAAAGGCTGTGGCAGCCAAGGACAACATTACAGCCATCAACATCACATCGAGCCGCATGTTGCTGGCATACGGTTTCCTCAGAAAGGTGTTCGAGATATTCGAGTCGTACAAGACCAGCATCGACATGGTGACCACAAGCGAGGTGGGTGTATCGGTATCGATTGACAACACAACCAACCTGAGCCAGATACTCAACGAACTGAAGAAGTTGGGTACCGTGACCGTTGATGTCGACATGTGTATCATCTGTGTCGTAGGCGACCTCGACTGGCACAACATAGGTTTCGAATCGCTTGCCACCGAGACGATGAAGGAAGTGCCCGTACGCATGATAAGCTACGGAGGAAGCAACCACAACATATCGTTCCTCGTGGCAGCTGCCGACAAGAAAAAAGCACTGCAATCGCTGAGCAACCACCTGTTCAACGCATAACGACGGGAAAACAACACACAACACACACGAAATAAACATACCATCACACAACACGACATAAGACAACATGATAATAAAACCACAAGCATCACAACTTGGACGATTCGCCACACCTTATTATTATTATAATGAGGAGTTGCTGCAACAGACCATCGACAGCCTGAAGCAGGAAATGAGCAAAGACAGCCGATACGTGATGCACTACGCCATAAAGGCCAACGCCAACCCCGTGGTGCTGAAACATATTCAGCAAGCAGGATTTGGCATCGACTGCGTAAGCGGTGGCGAGATAGCCTTGGCATGCCAAGCAGGATTCGACCCCAAACTCATTGTGTTTGCAGGAGTTGGTAAAGCCGACTGGGAGATAGAGACAGGACTGAAATACGGAATCGGATGCTTCAATGTGGAGAGCGTGCCCGAACTTGAGGTGATAAACCAACTGGCAAAGCAAGCGCACACGACAGCCAACATCTGCCTGCGCATAAACCCCAACGTAGGAGCACACACACATGCCAACATCGTGACAGGATTGTCGGACAATAAGTTTGGTATCGACATGGCCCACATGATGAACGTAATCGCCATGACACAAAAGATGGAGCATACGCAGCTAATAGGTCTGCACTTCCATATCGGCAGCCAGATTGTAGAGATGGACGACTTCATCGCCCTGTGTAATCGAATCAACGAACTGCAAGACGGCCTCGACCATCAAGGCATAAAACTGAAGATAATAAATGTGGGAGGCGGACTTGGTATCGACTACGATAATCCCGACATACATCCCCTACCCGACTTCAAGTCGTTCTTCGCTGTATACAGACAAAACCTACAACTGCGCGACGGACAAGAACTGCACTTCGAACTTGGTCGTGCCATCGTGGCACAATGTGGAAGCCTCATCACACGAGTATTGTACGTAAAAGACAACACGAACAAGAAGTTCGTTATTATCGACGGCAGTATGACCGAACTGATACGTCCCGCACTCTATGGAGCACACCATAAGATAAAGAACCTGAGCAGCAGCAAAGCCGCTGAGACTTACGATGTAGTGGGTCCGGTATGCGAATCGAGCGACGTATTTGCCACCGATATAAGCCTGCCACAAACCCAACGCGGCGACATCATCGCGATACTCTCGGCCGGAGCATACGGCGAAACAATGGCATCGGGCTACAATCAACGGCCCTTGCCAAAAAGCTATACCGACAACGACATAATGGCAGAATAAACAATACGGCAACCACATGGCACACAATTTGCACTCTACGAAGAAAAGAAACTACAAACTTAAAGATAAAATGAAGGAACAAAGAGACATAAAGATTGAAGATTCGGAAGAGCTCGAAAAGCAGAATGCAGAACAAAATGCAGAACAGGCAGAGAGCCCCGAAACCGACGAAACACCGAAAGAAGAACCGAAAGACGAAAAGAGCGAACTGGAGCTTGCCAACGAGAAGATTGCCGAACTGAACGACAAATACCTGCGACAAGTTGCCGAATTCGACAACTACCGTCGCCGTGTGATGAAAGAGAAAGCAGAACTCATACTCAACGGAGGCGAGAAGGCACTGACGGCACTGCTACCAGTGATTGACGACCTTGAGCGCGCACAACAACAGATAGACCAAGCCACCGAACTCGATGCCGTAAAACAAGGTGTGGACCTCATCATCGACAAATTCATGAAATATCTGAAATCGCAAGGTGTGGAACCAATCGATACCAAAGATAAGGACTTCGATGTGAACTACCACGAAGCAGTGACTATGATACCAAGCCAAAGCGGCGAGCAGAAAGGCAAGGTAGTAGACTGCATAAACAAAGGATATATGCTCAACGACAAAGTGATAAGATTTGCAAAAGTGGTGGTAGCCAACTAAACCTACGATATGGCGAAAAGAGATTACTATGAGGTGCTTGGCGTCGAAAAGACTGCAAGTGCCGATGAAATAAAGACAGCATACAAGAAGATGGCTATCAAGTATCACCCCGACCGCAACCCGGGTGATGCAGAAGCCGAAGCAAAATTTAAGGAAGCAGCCGAGGCATACGACATCCTGCGCGACCCCGACAAGCGTCAACGCTACGACATGTACGGACATGAAGGAGTGAGCGGTGCCAGCGGATTCGGCGGTCAAGGCATGGACTTGAACGACATCTTCTCGATGTTTGGCGATATCATAAACGGTGGATTCGGTGGTTTCAGCGGATTCGGAGGCTTCGGAGGTGCACGAGGCGGAGGCAAACCAACATACAAAGGACAAGACCAACGCCTGAAGGTAGAACTGAATCTCGACGAGATAGTAAACGGAACCACCAAGAAATTCAAACTGCGCAAACATGTGACGTGTGAACACTGCCACGGCAGCGGTGCCGAAGACGGTAAGGTAACCACATGCCCCACATGTAAAGGAAACGGATACGTAATCAAGACCCAGCAGAGTTTTCTG
>JAFUSD010000244.1 GCA_017480685.1 Bacteroidaceae bacterium | reverse complement strand
GTCGCAGTGTGATGCCAGCTCGATGGTGATGCTGGGGTTTTCGTTCATCATGGTGACAAGGCTGTCGAGGGCTGTGGTCGATTGGGGCGTGAGGGTTGCCTTGTCGAATTCGTAGAATATGTTGTTGATGAGTACTGGTATGTTGATTGGTGGCAGCGGGAACTGCATGACGTATTCCACACTTTCACTTGATGGCGGCGCACAGATTTCCTGCTTCACGTTGAGGTAGCCGGGGCATGTGCCGAGCAGCACGTAGTTGACTCCGGGTGTGAGCACCATCTGGAACGAGCCGTCGCCCCTGACGCTTACCTTCTCGTTGGTGCCATCATCGCCCACCACATAGACAAGTCCCTCGGGCAGTTCGTATCCGTCGCGCTCGTAGACCCATCCGGTGAGCAGCTGTATCACCTCGGGCAGTTCGAAGCTGTAGATGTTTTCCCATCCACGGCTGTTGTCGCCTCGCGATGACGAGAAGTAGCCGCGGTTGTAGATGCCCTCGAATGTCATGCCGAAATCGTCGAGCGGGCTGTTCATGGGGTATTGCAGGTTGGTCACTATCCATCCGCGCAGGCTGTCGGCTTCTGCCTTGAAGAGGTCGAGACCTCCCATGCCGGGGTGTCCGTCGGACGAGAAATAGAGTTCGCCGTTGGGGCGGAATGATGGGAACATCTCGTTGCCCGAGGTGTTGATGGGACGTCCCAGATTCTCTACTCCACCGAATCCGTCTTTGGTGATTGGGGTGCGCCAGATGTCGTATCCACCCTCGCCGCCCGGCATGTCGCTCACGAAGTAGAGCCACTCGCCATCGGGGCTTACGGCAGGATGTGCAAAGGAGGAGAGTGTGTCTTTGCTTATCTCGCACTTGGTGGGTTTCGACCATGTGGCATCAGAGCGCGTCGACTTGTAGATTTCGGCATAGCGTGGATAGGAGGGGTCGGACGAGCAACGGGTGAAGTACATGGTCTTGCCATCGGGCGACATGCATGCCACTCCCTCTTCATACTCGGAATTGATCTCACCCTCGACCGGCTCCATCGGCTTCCAGCGTTTGGCCTCATCCTTTCGTGCCACAAACATGTCGGCCGACTTCACTCCGGTGATGGCGCTGAGGTCGTCGCCGGTGGCATCGCGACGTGTGGAGGTGACGATGAGCATCTCGGCATCATCGCCCACGAGCATGGGCGAGAAATCGGAACGATTGGACGAGAACTGGGCTTCTTTCTTCACTATATACAGGTTGGGCTCGGCCTTCCATTGCGGTGCCAGCTCGCACGAGAGCAGTCCGGCACGCGCCAACTCGTTGCCGGGGTCGAGTGCGAGATATTTCTCGAACGACTCGCGCGCACCCTTATAGTTGGCCAGTTTCAGCTGTTGCTGTCCGAGGCGGAGTAGGGCGGTGGAATCGGGCGAGCCATAACGTACCGCATTCTGGAATGCCTGCATCGCCTTCTGTGTGTTGTTTATCTGAGCATAGCAGATGCCCATACGAAGGGAGCGGTCGGCTCGCTTGGCACGGTCTTTGGTCGAGATGCGCTGATAGGAGCGTTTGTAGTATGTGGCTGCCTGGAAGTACTCACCCATGGCATAGCGCTGCTCACCCTTCTTGAAGTAGACACCTTCGTTGCTGCAAGAAAGGCTGAGCAGGAGCATGAGCACCGCCGGCAATATATGTTTCGTGACGTCGTATTTCATCCTTAATATATATATTTTTTTTATAACGCAAAGCACATACGTTTTATTGTGGAAGGAATAAGAAAAAGCCATGCGGATTGATTTCCGCATGGCTTTGATTGTTTCACCGTGGGACTAATTGTCTGTGTTATCAGTTCTCAACTGACAATTAACAATTGACAATTAACCAGAAGGGTAGGGTTACTTAACCAGCACCTTTTTGCCATCGACGATGTTGATGCCGCGCTGCATGTTTTGCAACTTCTGGCCGGTGATGCTGTAGATACCGTTCTGACTCTTGACACCAGCAGGCAGACCATCGATTGCATCAGCTGTTTCCTCGCCGAGGTAGAAGAGGTGGATGTAGTTGATGTTGATATAGTCGTTGGTCACGGTGTTTGGCTTGTCAATACCCAACTTGAGTTCTCCATCTTCAGGCACTGTGATTTCGATGCGAGTGATGTAGTAACCAGCATTGAACCATGCTACGTATGCACCTGTGTTGTAAGGTACATAGAGCGACTGACCGTTGAGGTTGACAGTCTGTGAACCCGAACCTCCGAGGTTCTCCTCGAGGGCGTATTCAGAGTTGCGGTGGAGGTAGCCGATGACTGTAGTGTCGGATGTAGTACCAAATACCCATGCATTCTTGTCGCCTTCAGGATTGGCCTCGTAACGGCTTGCATCGCCTGCGCAGTCGCCGGCACGATATGCACCTTGTGCCTCGATGATATACTTACCAGCAGGCAGACCCGAAATTGTCTGATAGAGGTGAGATGCGCCACCGAACGCACTAAATGTATTCTGCTTGTATCCGTTGCAAGAACCGCGGTCCCATCCAGGAACGTTCTTGTCGCTGTTACCGGAGTCTTGGTCGAGGTCGGGGTTGATGAGCAGGCAAGAGTAGTCGATTGGGTTGTCGACCGATGCGATACCATCGGGCAACTTCATGGATACGATAGCCTTGCCGACGCGGCTGATGAGGTCGTTGCATGCTTCGTCGCTCTCACATCCTGATGCCATGGCTGTCTCGACTTCTTTCTTCAGTTCGTTGAGGGTTGCAATCCTCTCGGCCGATGCATCGGGATAGTCGTTGAGTGCAGCGTCGATATTGTCGTAAACCTTTACAAGACCTTCGTGCAATGTGTTTGATGCTTTTGCAGCTTCAACTGCATCGTAGAATTCACCGATAGCCTTGATTATGCTTTCCTCGTCGGCATCCTTCACGGCTTGGATGGCTGTGTTCATGTTCTGTCGTGCTTCGACAGACATCACAGCCTCGGCCAGTGCGTCAGCTTCTGCTTGCAGCTTGTCGACCACCTTGGCCACTGCTTCAGGTTCAACGCCTGCATAGAAGAGACGGAAGTTGTCTATAGCAGTGTAGCATGCATCGCGTGGGTTTGAAGGCTGGCGCACACCGATGGTGAGCTTACCGTCGTCGAGCACATATCCGTATACGCTGTTGCGATAGAGGTCGGGGTTCTCGCCGAATGCCTTCGATACGTCACCACCACTTGCCGGTATCCATTTGCCTGCGTTGTCGCCGTCAGGAATCTGATAAGAGCCGCTGCTGAGGGTTGTCTCGGTGCAGTCGTCGAATGCGTTCATCAGTTTGCCTGCGATGTTGTTGAGATAGAGCTCTGCGATGATTTCGGTCGAGGTGCCTGCCACGTATTCGCTGTATGCATCGTTCACGGCTGCAGTACGGTAGTAGCCCTGTACGTCAACACGATAGATACCAGGTTTCAGACCCGTAACTGTCTGTGAGATGTCGAATGTTGTGCCGTATGCGGTGATGACCGGGTTGGCAGATGCCGGCTGCTTCACATCGGCTGCATTCTTCGGATTCCAGGTCCAACCGGTGTCTTTCTTCGAGAAGTTGGGGTTGACCAAGATGGCAGTGATTTCATCGCCTGCCTTCTCGTTCTTGGCAATCTCCTCCATAATCTTGTCGTGAACCATGGCCGATGCACCCTGGCAGTATTCACTGTTGGCACTGCGCTCGTCATATTCACTCTCCATATCCATCTTGAAGTCGCCCAACTCGTTGGCAAGTTCGGGGAATGTCTCGGCAAGATTGTCCATGTATTCCTGACACTCGTCGAGAGCAGCCTTGAGGAGTTTATAGTCGTCAATAGAGCTAAGCAATGCATTGTATGCCGACTTCAACACATCGATTTCTTCTTCGAATCCCTCGGTGAGTTCCTTGCACTTCTCGATTTCAGCAGCAAATGCATCCTTCACATCTTTGT
>JAFUSD010000243.1 GCA_017480685.1 Bacteroidaceae bacterium | reverse complement strand
CTTCGAATGCGGTGAGTTGTGCAAACTTGGGCAGCAGGTTGTTCAACTCGGCGCGCGATGCCTCGAGTTGGTGTGCCAGCTGGTCGCGTGTGATGCCCAGTCGCTCGAGTGTTGCATCGGATGTGTATGTGAGTGCGATGAACTTCTCTTCGCGTTGTACGAGCACACACTCGTCGGCGATGGTGTGGCCCATTATCACGTCTTCCACTTCCTCGGGATATACGTTTTGTCCGTTGGCTCCGAGCAGCATGTTCTTCTTGCGTCCGCGTATGTAGATGAATCCATCTTCGTCGATGGTGACGAGGTCGCCGGTGTGTAGCCAGCCTTCGCTGTCGATTGCTTCGCGTGTGGCTTCGGGGTTTTTGTAGTAGCCGGTCATCATGTTGACGCCTCGTGTCACGAGTTCGCCGGGGCAGTTGAGCGGGTCGTCGCTCAGCACTTTCACCTCCATGCGGCTCACCACTTTGCCACACGACCCTATGCGTGCTTCGTTGTGGTTGGCGTAGCTGATGAGTGGCGCACATTCGGTCATGCCGTATCCCACGGTGTAGGGGAAGTTTATCTTGCGCAGGAACTCGTCGACCTCGCGGCTGAGGGCTGCACCGCCGAATATGAGTTCGTAGAACCGGCCGCCGAAGAGTTCGTATAGTGTCTTGCGTATTTTCTTGTATACTATGTGTTTCACGCCCGGGATGGCGAGCAGCAGGCGCATCTTGGGTGTGCGCAGTTGTGGGAACACCTTGCCGCGTATGATTTTTTCGACTATGAGGGGCACTGTCACTACCAGTTGCGGACGTACGTCGGCGAATGCTTTGAGCAGGAACGACGGGCTTGGAATCTTGGTGAGGAGGTAGATGGGGCGTCCGGTGGTCATGGGGTAGAGAAACTCGACCGAGAATCCGTACATGTGGGCCATGGGCAGTATCGACATGAACTTGCTGTCGTCGGGCACGGGTGGCAGGAAGTCGTGGCAGAACACTACGTTCGACCAGAAGGTGCGGTAGGGCAGCATCACGCCTTTGGGGTTGCCGGTTGAGCCCGATGTGTAGCTTATGAGTGCCAGGTCTTCGAGGTCTACGTCGTCGATTTTCACGTCGTCTGGGGTCATTCCGTTGGGGTAGCGGCGGCTGAATTCAGCATCGACTTGCTTGTAGGCACGTGCCAGCGGGTTGTCGGCCTCGGTGTCGAATGGCGCGAACGTGGTGATGTCGATCATGATGCTGCGGTCGGTGGTCGCAGCCTTCTCGTAGACGGCGTGGTTGGTGATGAGCAGTCGGGCCTCGCTGTGCTCTACGAGGCTGTCGATTTGGTCAATATGGAAGTCGGAGAGCAACGGCACTGCCACCATGTTGTGGGTGAAGATGGCGAGGAACGAAACGGCCCAGTTCGAGCTGTTCTTGTCGCACAGCGCCACCTTGTCGCCTGCCTTCAGGCCGTAGAGGTCGAAGAGCATCTGCAGGCGCACCATGTGTTCGTAAGTCTGTGAGTGGGTGTAGGATGTGTCAGTACCATAGTCGCAGAATGCCAAGTTGGTCCATTCGCTGCGAAACATGTCGCTGATGTAGGTCATCATTGGCGTTCCGTGGATGTTTGCTAACATAAAGTGATGTAGTTAATATTGTGAAAAAATGTATGTTTACACGTCAAAACTTATGCCCTCCGCTCATGAAGCATGGGGGCACAAACGCGGTGCAAAGTTAGATGTTTATGCCCGAATAATTGCACACCACACCCGTAAACCTTGCAGTTTTCTATCCCAAATTTCACAAAACACGCCTGTTTTGCGCACTCCACTTTACAGCAGAAGGGCCGAAGCAACGAATGGCGAAAGACGAAGTAACATCAATTTTTCAATTCGTCAATTCTCCAATCCTCCCTCCCCCCCGTCCGTGCCTTGCAATTTGGTTGCAAGGCCTCCATCCCTCCTCCATCAGAAACACCCGCAAAAAACGCACGTTGACAATCAAGCGCTTGCATTCTTATCCCGTCGCTTGTGTCTGATAAAGTCGTCCCCCGTACAGGGGACCACCGTTTTCCGTACAAAGTACGACCGTCCCCTGTACGGGGGACGAGCCGAAACAACGTTCTCGCAGACATGCACAACCACCACCGTCGCCGCCCGAAAAGGCAAAAACGGCGCCTCTCCACCTTATTTTATATATATAAGCGAGCGAAAAGTGGGCGATTGCTTGCAGGAAATGCGAAAATGATGTATATTTGCAATCGCAAGTACTTTAGAACTCACGAACTCGAAAACTTAAAAAACTCAAACCCCATGAGCAGAGCAAAACTCAACAAACGGCAGCTGCGCGAACGCGTGGTGAGCTTCCTCGAAAACCGACAGCATGAGACTTTCTCGCTGAAACAGCTGTTCAGCGCTATGCGACTCACCACACACCCGCTGAAGGTGATGTGTGTGGATGTGCTCAACGAATTGCTCGACGACGAGACCATCTACCGCAACTACGACGGCGAAGTGGGATGGAACGGCGCCGCAAGCCAGGTGGTGGAGGGAGTGATGCGCCGCACCGCCACCGGACGCAACTATGTAGAGGCTCCCGACGGACAGAACATAAGCATACACGACGAGGACTCGATGCATGCCCTCAACGGCGACACGGTGAAGGTGGCACTCTATGCACGCGGCAAGCGGCAGAGCAAACTATGCGGCGAGGTTATCGAAATCGTGAAACGCAGCAACAAGCCCGTGGTGGGACAACTGAACGTGAGCCACGGCACCGCCATGCTCGTGCGCCCCGACGGCCTGCTACCGTGCGATGTGCTCATACCTTCGGGCAGGCTGAAGGGAGGCAAAGACGGCGACAAAGCACTGGTGGAAATCGTGGATTGGCCCGACGAGGCACGCAACCCCATCGGTCGGGTGAAAGAGATATTCGGCCGGGTGGGCGAAAACGAGACTGAGATGCATGCCATACTGGCAGAGTACGGCTTGCCCTACACCTACCCCAAGGAAGTGGAACGGGCAGCCGACGAGATAAGCGACCGCATAACACCGGCCGACATGGAAGGGCGCGAGGACTTCCGACAAGTGACCACATTCACCATCGACCCACACGACGCCAAGGATTTCGACGATGCGCTCTCGATACGCTCACTGCCAAAGGGACGCTACGAAGTGGGAGTACACATTGCCGACGTGTCGCACTACGTGACAGAAGGCTCAATCATCGACAAGGAAGCACAGAAGCGAGGCACATCAATCTACCTCGTCGACCGCACACTGCCCATGCTGCCCGAACGACTTTGCAACTACATCTGCTCGCTACGCCCCGATGAAGACAAGCTCACCTTCTCTGTAATATTCGAGATGGACGAGGAAGGAAAAGTATATGCATCGCGCATAGTGCACACCATCATACGCTCCGACCGCCGGTTTGCCTACGAAGAAGTGCAGGCTATACTGGAACAAAACGGCGAAGCTGACGACATAGAGGGACACATACCGGTGGCGGCAAACAAACGCACGGGCGAATATGCCGACGAACTCATCACCCTCAACCGCATGGCACATCAGCTGCGCAAAAACCGCATGCACACCGGTGCCATCGATTTCGACCGCGAAGAGATGCGATTCGAAATCGATGAAAAAGGCCATCCCACCGAGGTCTACTTCAAAGTAGCAAAGGATGCCAACAAGCTGGTCGAGGAGTTTATGCTGCTCGCCAACCGCACCGTGGCCGAAAGCGTAGGTAAGGTGAAGAAAGGACAGAAGGCGAAAACTCTGCCCTACCGCGTTCACGACCTGCCCGACCCCAACCGCCTCGACAACCTGGCACAGTTTGTAGAGCGATTCAAGTACCACATCGTCACCCAAGGCTCGAAGGTGGAAGTGGCAAAGAGCATCAACAAACTGCTCAACGACGTGCGTGGCGACAAGATTCAGAACCTCGTCGAGACAGTATCGCTGCGTGCCATGATGAAAGCAAAATACTCTACACACAACATCGGACACTACGGACTTGCATTCGACTACTACACACACTTCACCTCGCCCATACGCCGATATCCCGACCTCATGGTGCACCGCCTGCTCACACGCTATGCAGGGGGAGGTGCAAGCGCCAGCCAAAAGAAGTATGAAGGACTGTGCGAACACTCGTCGGCAATGGAGCAACTGGCCACCGCAGCCGAGCGCGCATCAATAAAATACAAGATGGTGGAGTTCATGAGCGACAAGATAGGACAGGAGTTCGACGCCCGCATCAGCGGAGTGACCGAGGCAGGAGTGTATGCCGAGATAGTCGACAACCACTGCGAGGGCTTCATCGGAGTGAGATTCCTTGGCAACGAGGCATTCGATTTCGACGAGAAAAACTACTGCCTCATAGGCCGAAAGTCGCACTACCGCTACTCAATCGGCGACGATATCCGCATCAAGGTGGCACGCGCCAACCTCTTCCGCAAGACACTCGACTTCGATTTCGTAAAGAAATATCATTAATCATCGACTATGAAACAAATACTAATCACCATCCTGACCCTCATGGCAGGAGCGCTGCTGACCAATGTGAAGGCAGCCGACAAAGTAACAATCACTGTGTCGAACCCAATAGCACACTCGCGAAGCGGCGAGATGGTGGAGGCCGACATCAGCGTGATAAAGAAAAAACTGGGCGACGCGCAGAGCATCATCATCACCGATGCCGACGGGCGAGAACTGCCAAGCCAGGTCACCTACGACGGCAAAATCATCTTCCAGGCAGCTGTGGCAGCTAAAGGCAAATCAACGTATTACGCCAAGGCAGGCACCCCGGCACGGTATGAGACACGTGTCTTCGGACGCCAGTTCCCCGAACGCGTGGACGACATGGCATGGGAAAACGACCGCGTGGCATTCCGTTGCTACGGCCCGGCACTGCAGGCAAGCGGCGAACGTGCGTGGGGATACGACGTATGGAACAAACGCACCAGCCAACTCGTGGTGGAAGCACGCTATGCAGGCGAGCTCGACAAAGACCTGCAACTCGCTGTCAGCAAACTGCGTCAAATGGGGCACGGCGATGTGGCCGACGATGTGTACAACGCTGTGAGCTATCATGTGGACCACGGAAACGGAATGGATTGCTACAAAGTAGGCCCGACACTGGGCTGCGGAACCAATGCATTGCTCACCGACGGCAAGATAAACTATCCGCGTTGCTATAAGACCTACGAGATTCTTGACCGCGGACCACTCCGTTTCACCGTCAAACTCGACTACGGCACCGAGAGCGTGGGCGGACAAAACGTGGTGGAACACCGAATCATAAGCCTCGATGCAGGCTCACACATGAACCGCGCAACCGTGTGGTACGACGGACTTACAGCCACAACACCGATGGCGGTGGGCATCATCATCCACAACGAGAACCCAACGGCCTACATCATGCAGCCCGCAGCAGGATACATGGGATATGAAGACCTGGGCGACCCCACGCAGTATAAAGAGAAGTATCGCGCAACACAAAACAAGGATTTCGGCCACATCTACGTCGGAACCGTCTTCCCAGGCAAGCCTACCGACATGAAATATCAGGCCGAACAAGGACTTCCGGGCGCAACCGGCCACATACTTGCCACCACTCAGCTCGCACCGCAAACCCGCTACACCTACTACTTCGGCAGCGGATGGAGCCGCAACCCCGAGACCAACCTGCAGTCGCTCACCGACTGGGAAGCCTACCTCAGCCGTTTTGCCGAGCAGGCAAAAGCCCCGCTGAAGGTAAGAATAGGCTGAGAAAGAACAGCAAAAATATATGTATAAGAAAATAAGGATATCCTCGCGGTGTGTTGAGGATATCCTTTCGTTATGTTGAGGATATCCTCGCGGTATGTTGAGGATATCCTTGTTTCTACGTTTTCACGCAAGCATGGTGTGCGATGTGCCTGCCTGGGCTTTCATGAGTTCTGCATCTGTCTACTTGCAAGATAGTCGGCAAATATGCGCGCAGCACTTTCCACCTTGGCAGCACAGGGGCGTGTGCGATAATACTCTGCCGTGCGGGCTGAAGCCACATAGCTCGATTGCGCCTTCTCGAAACCTTTCAGTCCCAGTATCTCGGCACAGATGAGGCTTCCGTTTTCTGCCTCCGAACGTGCCAGGAGCTCTTGCACCACCTTGTAGCATGCACTCTTGCCCTCGCGGTCGGCACCCTCGGTCTGCCCGCAGTCGAGCCCTGCAAGCATAACTATGCCCGACACGCAACCACACATCATGCGCAGCCGTCCCACTCCACCACCAAAACCGGCAGATATACGCTTGGCATGCAGGTCGTCAAGACCATAAAGGTCGGCAAAGGCGGCTACAACACTCTGGCAACAGCCGTAGCCCGACATGAAATTGTCTACTGCCCTGACAACACGGCTGTCTAAGTCTGATTTGTCTTTTTCCATAGATATATACATATTTACAGGTGCAAATATACGATATTTGACGGAAACATAAGGCCGAATCAGCTTTTTTTTTGTATATTTGCAGCTGCACATACAGCATCGAACCCCGTTATGGAACAATCGGGCTCCATACCATTCGACCTACTTATTAACTCCACAAAAACCGAACGTCATGACAGAACAAGGACTTTTCTATGAAATTTGCGGATGGATAGCAAGCATCGGCATGGTGCTCGGATATCTGCCACAGGCCATAACCACCATACGCACGCGCAACACCGACGGCATAGCGCTGCCCACTTTCCTGATGATGGCAGTGGGCGGCATGTGTTTCATGTTGCAAGGTCTGCTCCACAAGCCCGAGGTGCTATGGTCGCTGTTCATAACCAACACAATAACCACCTCATGCAGTGTCATTGTGTTTGCAATAAAAATATACAACGACTACTTCAAGAACAAGCCGTAAACAAACGGCAACCCTTATCCATGACAACCCTAAAAAGCAAGATATGAAAGAACCAACAACTGCCGATCGCCGTTTCATGCAGATGGCAATCGACCTTAGTATCGAGAATGTAGCAAACGGCGGAGGTCCGTTCGGCGCCGTGATAGTGAAAGACGGCAAGGTGGTGGCCACAGGCGTGAACCGAGTGACTGCCAACAACGACCCCACGGCCCATGCCGAAGTGAGCGCCATACGCAGCGCATGTGCACAACTACAGGATTTCCGCCTCACCGACTGCACATGTTATACATCGTGCGAACCCTGTCCCATGTGCCTCAGCGCACTCTACTGGGCTGGCGTGTCGCGCATCTGGTATGGCAACACAAAAGCAGATGCCGACCACATAGGATTTGGCGACGACTTCATCTACAAGGAGATTGACAAGCCATACGAACTGCGCACCATACCGATGGCCGGCATGATGCGCACTGAAGCACTTGCTGCCTTCCGTGCATGGGAAGCAAAGGAAGACAAAGTGGAGTATTGATGTTTAGCCTGCAGCTGCCACGTACGGCAATGCTTTAGCCCCAAAGTTATGAGGGCTAAAGGCTCTGAAGCATAAGGCAATCAGAAGCTGAAGTCGATACCGATGCCTGCCACGCGGTTCTCGCGGTGGTAGGTGGTGCGGCTCACACCTTCGACCACGCGGGTGTGGTCTTTGTAGTTTGTCTGGAAATATGCGGCGTTGAGCTTCACGCGGTCGCTGACACGCACGCCCACACCAAGTCCGAACGAATAGCTGTCGAGGTTGAACGAGAGGTCGGAATAGTTGGCTTCTGACTGGTTGTACATCGTCTTCTGATATCCGGCGCTGACCTCCACGCGGTCGGTGATATCATATTCGGCTCCGAGAGTTATCTCGTCGGTGTCGTGGAGCAGGTCGCTGTTCCACTGCTTGGTATCGACATCGAAGAAGTGGTGATAGCCCACGTTGAGGCGAAGAGACTCGATAGGGGTCACCTGAGCTCCTACAGCAATCATGGCTGGCATGTCGACGCGGGTCTTCACTCCGTCGAGGTAGGGTGCGAACGAGGGTTGGCGTGTTGCCATGTCGTTGAAGGCATCGTTGTTGCTGGCATCTGCTTTCACGTTGAGGCGTGTGCGCATCTCGTAGCGAGCAGCGAGGTTGAGGTAGCGGTTGACACGGTAGTCGATGCTCAGGATGGGTGCGATGCCCAGTCCTGTCTGCTTGCAATCGAGGATGTACGACTGCTGAACGGGGATGATGGTTCCGGTCGAGGTGCGGAAAGTGATGTCGCTAATTGAGCCGTCGTAGTTGTTCATGGCATACATGGTGCGCAGACCGAGGCTGACGCTCAGGTTGTCGGTCAGTTTGCGGGCGGCTGCCAGGGTGGCTCCGAAGTAGTAGGACTTGCCGGTGAGCTGGCTGTTCATGCTGTATCCGCCGAATGCTGCACCGAGCTGGCCTACGGCCATCTGACCTACGAGGGCTTCGAACGAACCTACTCCATTCTCAAACTCACAGGTTCCACCGCCCCCGATGATTCCGAATCCGAACTGGTAGGACCACTTGTCGTGGTTGTAGGCGAGGAAGAGCGATGGCTGGATGGGCACATCGACGCGCCCTTTATACTTGCGGCTGAAGGTGCCGTTGGCCTCTGCATTGCCAGGGTTGAGATAGTTGGCAGCAAACAATGGACCGTAGTTTGCGCGTGAGTCGCGCTTCTGATGAGGCGACTGCCAGTTGAACTGCAGGTGCCATCCGTTGTCGAGGAATGAGACTCCGGCAGGATTGTAGTATACTCCGTCGATACCGATCGATGCGTCGCGCGACGGATTGCGTAGGAATTGGATACTCTGGTTGGTGTTTGTGAGATAGTCGCCAGCAAACATGCTTGCTGATGCAAGTGCCATGATGGCACATGTGAAAAATCGTTTCATCTTTCTTTGCTTGTTTTATTGCTTTTACGCATTATTATTTGTACGTTTTATTTTGCGGCTGCAAAGGTAGTAATAACTGCGCACGCCACCAACAAAACGTGCAAAAAAATGTAATTCTACACACGTTTTGGGGTGTTTGTGCATGTATTTTTAATTATTTATTGCACAAATAAAAGTGAAGTATGCAGTCGAAGGTGTGCTTTTTCGTCCAAACTTGCATGCCCGAACATGGAGCGAGGGAATAAAAAAAGGGGAGCGCATCGATCGCTCGGTACGCCCCTGGTTGTCGTGTTTTATGCTTATAATGCTATGGAAATTTTATACGATGCCTTGCGCCATCATGTAACAGACCTTGGCTTCGCTTTGCTCCGCCGAGCTGTCTTTTTATACGATGCCTTGCGCCATCATAGCTTTAGCCACCTTCATGAAGCCGGCAACGTTTGCGCCCTTCACGTAGTTTACGTAGCCGTCGGCCTCGGTGCCGTACTTCACGCAGT
>JAFUSD010000242.1 GCA_017480685.1 Bacteroidaceae bacterium | reverse complement strand
TTCACCAGTTCCTGTATGCCTCGCAACTCTTGCAGGGTGATGCGATGCGTACAGCCATCGAAGCCCATCGCCGCAACATGCCCCATTGTATGGGGTCGCTACTGTGGCAGCATAACGACTGTTGGCCTGTAGCATCGTGGGTCACACGCGACTACTATGGTCGTTGGAAGGCAGCACACTATATGGTGCGCCACGCATTTGAGCCTTTGATATGCTCCGCCATCGCTGAAGGTGACAGTTTGCTCGTCTATGCTGTCAGCGACCTGTTACGTCAACAGCAAGGCAAGTTGAAACAAACTGTCTATACCCTCAGCGGGCAGACTGTAAATACGCAAACAAAAACGGTTGTCATTCCTGCCAATACATCCACTTTGATTCATGAGCAGCCCTTAGCCGAATTGCTGAATGGTCATCAGCCTGAAGATGTGGTGGTCAGCATGGAACTTACAGCATCTTCAGGTGTGAACTATCAGACTAATTGTTTCCTCTGCCTACAGAAAGACCTGCGGCTGATACCTGTTCAACCTGAGATAAGTGTTGAGACAGCAGAAGGCGGTTGTCTGATCACCCTCAAAGCAGACAAGTTTGTTCGCGCCCTTGCCCTCTCCATTGATGGTGCAGAAGACTGCTGGTTTGACAACAACTATTTCGACCTGTTACCTAGTGTCCCCACTAAATGCTTTGTACGTACATCTATATCTCCAAATGAAGTGAAGCAAAGACTTACTTATAGAAGTTTGAACAGTCCTTGTGCTTTGCCGATAAATTATTAACTTTTTATTTATGGACAGAAGTCAAGAAATCATCCGTACCAGTTGGATTGGTATTATAGCCAACGTATTGTTGGCAGGATTCAAGGCCGCAGTAGGTATTTTGGCCAGCAGCGTAGCCATCGTGATGGATGCCGTCAACAACCTGAGCGACGCACTATCGAGCGTCATCACCATCGTGGGCACTAAACTCTCCCAACGTCCGGCCGACAGGAAACATCCTTTCGGCTTCGGGCGCATTGAGTATTTCAGTGCCATCATCATCGCCGTCATCGTACTCTCGGCAGGTATCACCTCACTCATCGAGTCGGTAAAGAAAATCTTCGACCCTACGGAGCCTTCATACACAACAACCACACTGGTGGTTATCGTGGTGGCTATCGTGGTAAAACTTATTCTCGGTCAGTACGTGAAGCGCAAGGGCGAGCAACTGAAGAGCGACGCGCTGATCGCTTCTGGCTCTGATGCTCTGTTTGATGCCGTTATTACTTTGGCTACACTCGTCTCTGCAGGTGTGATGCTGCTGTGGGGTGTCTCGCTCGATGGCATTCTTGGTGCACTGATTTCCATTGTGATTATCAAGGCAGGTATCGAGATGCTGGCATCGCCTGTCAATGAGCTGCTGGGTACGAGTATTCCGGCTGAGCTTAAGAAACAGATCATCAAAGAGGTCTCCGACTTCGAGGGCGTTCACGGTGTGTTCGACCTGATATTGCATAACTATGGTCCAGACATAAAGATCAGTTCGCTGCACATCAACGTCTATGACACCATGTCAGCTCACGACATTCATGGTCTGACACGTAAGATCACTATGCAGATGATTGAGCGTCACGGCATTATCATGACGGTTGGCGTCTATGCAGTGGCAACAGGCGAGAACCGCCATGCCGAGTTGCAGGCGAAGGTGATGCAGGCCCTCGCAGACCACCAGGATATTGTGCAGGTACATGGATTCTACTATTCAGAAAAGGAGAATATGCTTTCTGTCGATGTTGTCCCAGATATTTCCATCCACGATGATACAGCCTTTGTCTGTCAGCTCACTCATGAGATACAGCCCTTAGCCCCAGGCTTGCAAGTTGTCATTGTAGTGGATCACAATTATAGTGAGTAACGCTCAATATTTCAGCTATTATTGACACAAAACATTCAAAAGTATCACTTTTTAGCATAAATATCTTATATTCAATAAGATAATATGAGTGATACTTTTTATTTATCTATCACTATTTGAGGCTAAATGCAAGATTTTCTGTAAAAAGCTTGCATTTGGCCTTAAAATTTTGTATCTTTGCACTCGGCTTGCACTATGCTTGCCAATCATTAACCAACTAGAATATGAAAATAACAATTATCAACACAGAAAGGAATGAAAAGAGGTACACGCGGGAAGAACTCGAGGCGTTTGTTGCGCAGTTGAGTGACGGTACCTATCGTCAGCAGTATGTATGCGACTTTAACAAGGAGGTGTGTTTTGCGGCGGAATGGGTGAAACAGAATGGTGAGTTGAAAGCTAAAAGCTACAACTGCCTGGCACTGCTCTCGCTGGAGAACCTGCGTGACCTGAGTACCGTTGAGGAATATAAACGGCTTGCCATCCTGCAGCCCTATACCCTACTCTGTTTTATGGGGCACGATGGTCATTCACTCCACATCGTATGTCCATACACGGTGTCGGATGGCAATCCGTCGGAGGCAGCATTACTCAACGCCTTCCGCAAGCTGCATTACATCTATTCGTCACAGTTGGGTACGCCTTTGGCCGAGCACGAGCCAACCTTCGAAACCAGTTGCAAGGCGAGCTACGATCCGCAGCCATTCTATAATCCATCGGCTATCGCCCTAACCGTTTCTTCAGAACCGGAAGCGACACCCGAATTCCGACCTATGCAGGAGGACATTAGCGACTATAATTATCCAGAGGAAATACCTGGTCTAAGTCTGCGCAACAGCCGAATGCACCGGTTCCACGATTGTCTCGATACTGCCATTGAGAAGTTTCGCGACATCGGTGATGATGAGGAATACACTATTGCCGTACTCGAACAGCTGGCTGACGGTTGTCTTAAGATAGGATTGCCTCAGGCATGGTGTGCACGTGTCGCTTCATTCATCCCGCTGTTTTCCGATAGTCTTGACAACAATGCCATC
>JAFUSD010000241.1 GCA_017480685.1 Bacteroidaceae bacterium | reverse complement strand
GATATCCTCGCAGGCCGTTGACGATATCCTCATTTTCAACCATCGCCACACGCACACCACACATGCTGCGCGCGCCACAAGAGGGAAACACAGATGTGGGTCGATTTTTCACGACTGTTGCAACGTGACTCACCAATTTTTCCACTTCCAACGACACCTTTGAGCCTTGACGTATAAAATAAATCTTATTTTATTTTGTCCTTACGCAGTTATTATTTATCTTTGCACGGAATTTGCATTAAAAGAAATGAAACGACTCAATCAAGACTTAAAGACAATAGTAAACGGTATCCAAGAGAAGAAAGGCCGCAACATACGAGTGATGGACTTGCAGCACTGCGGCGACACGATATGCAGATATTTGGTGATATGTGAAGGTAATACCCCTACACAGGTGAACGCAATAACGAGGTCGGTGGGCGACGAGATGCGCACTAAACTCGACACGCGGCCACTGGCCGTTGAAGGACTGAGGAACAGCCTTTGGGTGGCCATGGACTATGAAGACATAATGGTACACATCTTTGTGCCAGAGTGGCGAAGCTTCTACGACCTCGACAACTTGTGGGAAGATGCCGACACAACCGACATACCCAATGCAGAATAAAGACCAAAACGCCAGCTATTTATCAACAAATTAAACCATCAATTGCACAAAGTGCATCATGAGCAAGAATAATCAAAACACCAACATGCCAGGGCAGCAAGGACACAGCAACCGCAAACCACGCTTCAACTTCAGCTGGATATACCTGCTGATGTTTGCCGCACTGGGATATATTTTCCTTTCAAAAACAGGCAACCCCGCCGCCAAGCAACTGGCATATACCGACTTCCAGGCATGTCTCGACAGCGGATACGTGAAGGAAATACTCGTAAACAAAGACAACCTCACACTGAAATTTGCCGTAAACCCCACGGGCGAACGATACATATACGGCGACATACAGACCGACCCATCTAAACGACGCATACCGCAGGTTGAGATAGGCGCCGTGGAAAGCGTGGAAGAAAAAATAGAAGCAGCCAAGCAAGACGGCAAATTCACCGGCAAACTGACCTACGAGCACGACGACAACCTGTTGTGGAACATACTGCTGCAAGCAGCACCTATAGTAATACTCGTCATCTTCTGGTTCTTCATCATGAACCGCATGGGAGGCGGAAGCATGGGCGGAGGCATATTCAGCTTCGGAAAGTCTAAGGCCAAACTCTTCGAACAAGATTCGACCAAAGACCGAATCACATTCAAGGACGTAGCAGGACAGACAGAAGCCAAGCGCGAGGTGCACGAAATAGTCGACTTCCTCAAGAATCCGGCCAAATACACCGAGCTGGGCGGAAAGATACCAAAGGGTGCACTCCTCGTCGGGCCTCCAGGAACAGGTAAGACCCTGCTGGCAAAAGCCGTGGCAGGCGAAGCCGAAGTGCCATTCTTCTCGATGTCGGGTAGCGACTTCGTCGAGATGTTCGTCGGAGTGGGTGCCAGCCGAGTGCGCGACCTCTTCCAACAAGCCAAAGAGAAGTCGCCATGCATCATCTTCATCGACGAAATCGACGCAATAGGACGTGCACGTGCCAACCGAGTGAACACAGGCGGAAACGACGAGCGCGAAAACACACTCAACCAACTGCTCACCGAGATGGACGGATTCGGCACCAACAGCGGAATCATAATACTGGCTGCAACCAACCGCGCCGACATACTCGACAAGGCACTGCTGCGAGCCGGACGATTCGACCGACAGATACACGTCGACCTGCCCGACCTCAACGAGCGCAAAGCAATATTCAACGTACACCTGCGACCCGTAAAAATCGACGAAACTGTCGATGTAGACACACTGGCACGACAGACACCCGGATTCTCAGGAGCCGACATCGCCAACGTGTGCAACGAAGCAGCACTCATAGCCGCACGCAACAACTCGCCATGGGTCAACAAGCAATGCTTCCTCGACGCCGTAGACCGCATCATAGGCGGATTGGAAAAGAAATCGAAGGTGATGACCGACGCCGAGAAACGTGCCATAGCACTGCACGAAGCCGGACATGCAACCATAAGCTGGTTCTGCCAATATGCCAACCCACTGGTAAAAGTCACAATCGTGCCGCGCGGACAAGCACTGGGAGCTGCATGGTACATGCCCGAAGAACGACAGATAACGACCAAGGAGGAAATCCTCGACGAGATATGCGCCACACTGGGCGGACGCGCTGCAGAAGAACTCTGCATCGGACGCATATCGACCGGAGCCATGAACGACCTCGAAAAAGTGACGAAGCGAGCATACGGAATGGTGGCATACGCCGGCATGAGCGACTCATTGCCTAACCTCTGCTACTACAACAACGACGAATACTCATTCTCGAAACCATACAGCGACCACACCGCAGAACTCATCGACAAGGAAGTAAAAAAACTCATTGCCGAGCAATACGAACGCGCAAAGCAGATACTCAACGAACACAAGGAAGGCCACGAGCAACTGGCACAACTGCTCATCGACCGCGAGGTGATATATGCCGAGGATGTGGAGCGCATATTTGGCAAACGCCCCTGGGTGTCGCGCACCGAAGAGATATTGGCAGCCAACGCTGAAGCCGACCGCAAAACCAACGACATCATGGACCACAACGCCGAGAACGAGGAGTTCATACGCAAGAAGGTAGTCGAGGCCGTGCTCGAAAAGGCCAAGCGAGGCGAAAACACTCCGCCCAACACCAACGGCGGCACAGCCAATGGCAGCACTGCCAACGGAACCGCTGAAGCACCGCAGACACCGGCCGAGCACGCCACATCGCCAGCCGAACCCAAACGATTTCAGGAACTGAAGGTGACGAACTTCGACACCGAATCGGCTGAAAGCATCGACACGACCGATGTGCCAACAGCTGAAACAAGTGTGGCGAACGAAGCAACACCGGCTGAACCCATCGAACCTTTCGAGTCGACAGCTCTGGCCGAGATGTCGGAAGTAGATACCCCCGATACACCCCAGACTGTGCAAGCAGCCGAGCAACCAGTACAAGCAGCCGAGCAACCAGTGCAAGCAGCCGAGCGACCAGTGCAAGCAGCCGAGCGACCGCAAATCAACCATAAACCAAAACCGCAAGCCCCACCAGTAGTGGAGCAGACATTGTTTGGGTGGTAAGCCTTATGAGGAGTAGCCCACCAAATGGTAAATGGTAAATATGTAAATTGAAAAGACTGATGAAGCGTAACCTAATCATACGAACAATCACCGGCACAGCATTCGTTGCTGTGATGGTCTTCTGCATACTATGGCATCCGCTGTCGTATGCCATCTTGTTTGCAATAATCAGCGCACTCACCACGTGGGAGTTCTGCACAATAGTGAACCGACGGCTGAATTGCCAGACAAACCGCGTGGTCACAACCGTGGCGTCGGTCTACCTCTTTGCTGCAATACTCGCCTTCAATGCCAACATATGCGGTTCTGAGATATTCATACCCTACCTGCTCACATTGGTATATCTGCTCATTAGCGAACTCTACCTCAAGGAAAACAACACATTACTTAACTGGGCATTCACCATGATGTCGCAACTATACATAGCACTGCCTTTCGCACTGCTCAACACCCTGTCGTTCGTGTCGGCAGGCACCACCTACGGCATGCCCGGAGCAATTTATACACCCGTATATACTCTCTCGCTGTTCATATTCCTGTGGGTGGGCGATTCGGCCGCCTACTGCTTCGGTTCGTGGCTGGGACGTCACCGCCTCTTCCCCCGCATATCACCCAAGAAATCGTGGGAAGGGTGCATCGGAGCATTCGTGACAGCAGTGGCAGTGTCGCAGCTGGTGGCAGTATATCAACCTATCATCCCGACTGACGACCCGCTGACCAACCACCTCGTATGGGCTGGACTGGCAGCCACGGTCACCATCTTCGGCACATGGGGTGACTTGGTGGAGTCGCAACTGAAGCGTAAGTTGGGTATTAAAGACTCGGGCAACATACTGCCGGGACACGGCGGCATGCTCGACCGATTCGACAGCAGCCTTATAGCAATACCTATGGCTGTGTTGTATATATACACAATCAACGAGTTCATGATGAAATAAGACAAATAGATATGTAGAGACGAATACAACAAAAAACATAATAATATGGAAGAAAACGTAAACAAGGAGCCCATTGCAGAAACAAATGAGGCTACACAGAATGAAACAAATCCGTCGACTGAAGTGACACAGTTAGAAAATGCAGCAGCTCCTGCAGAGGAGGCAGCAACACCTGCGGAGGAAGCAGCGGCTCCTGTAGAGGAGGCAGCAGCTCCTATTGAGGAAGCAGCAACTCCCGTTGAGGAGGCAGCAGCTCCTATTGAGGAAGCAGCAACTCCCGTTGAGGAGGCTGCAACTCCCGTTGAGGAAGCAGCAACTCCCGTTGAGGAGGTTGCAACTCCTGCAGAGGAGGCTGCAACTCCCGTTGAGGAGGCTGCAACTCCCGTTGAGGAGGCTGCAGCTCCCGTTGGAGAGGCAGCGGCTCCTGCAGAGGAGGCAGTACAGACAAAGGAGCAGATACTGGAGCGTCTGAAAGCTGTGGCAGAGAGTGACGAAGAGATTGAGCGCCAAGAGGTGGACAGCCTTAAGAGCCACTTCTATCGGATAATCAAGAACGAGAGCGAGGCTGCATACAGGAAGTATGTGGACGAAGGAGGCGACCCCGAAGCCTACGAGCCGACAATCGATCCATGCGAGCAGCAGTTCAAGGACCTCTTTGCCATCGTACGCCAGAAGCGTGCAGCACAACACGAAGCCCTTGAGCAGCTCAAGGAACAGAACTACCTGAAGAAGGTGCAGATTATCGAGAAAATCAAGACCATGCTCGAAACTCCCGACGAGGTGAACAAGGAGTACAACACATTCCGCGAGTTGCAAGCCGAATGGAACAACCTGAAGGAAGTGCCTGCCGAGAAAGCTACTGAGTTGTGGAAGACATATCAGGTAAACGTAGAGAAGTTCTACGACACCCTGAAGCTGAACAACGAGTTCCGCGCCTACGACTTCAAGAAGAACCTCGAGAAGAAACTGGCTCTGTGTGAAGCAGCCGAGCGCCTCACCGAGGAGTCTAACGTGATCGAGGCTTTCCGCCAGCTGCAGAATTTGCACCAGCAATTCCGCGAGACTGGCCCCGTGAGCCGTGAGTTGCGCGAAGAGGTGTGGGGTCGATTCAAGGCTGCATCGACCATCATCAACAAGCGCCACCAAGACTACTTTGAGTCACGCAAGGAAGAAGAGAACAACAACCTCGACCAGAAGACTGCCATCTGCGAAATCATCGAAGGCTACGACCTCGATTCGCTCAAGACGTTTGCCGACTGGAATGCCATGACCGAACAAGTGTCGGCATTGCAAGCCAAGTGGAAGACCATCGGATTTGCTCCGCAGAAGATGAACCAGAAAATCTACGACCGCTTCCGCACTGCATGCGACCAGTTCTTCAGTCGCAAGTCGGAGTTCTTCAAGTCGGTGCGCGAAAGCCAGAGCGAGAACCTGCGACAGAAGCGCGAACTGGTAGAGAAGGCCGAAGCCCTGCGCGACAGCCAAGACTGGGCAGCAACTACCACCCAGCTTGTTGCCATGCAGAAGCAGTGGAAGACCATCGGCACCGTGCCACGCAAGTATAGCGACGAATTGTGGAACCGCTTCAACAGCGCATGCGACGCATTCTTCGAGGCAAAGAAGGCTGCAACATCGTCAGAGCATGGTGAGCAGATGGAGAACCTGAAGAAGAAGCAAGCCATCGTGGAGCGCCTCGCTGCCATCGTGCCTGAAGAGACAACCGACCTGCGCCAGCAGCTAAAGGATGCACAGGCTGAGTGGAACGAGATAGGACACGTGCCATTCAAGGAAAAGGACAAAGTGTATAAGGCACTGCGCGTACAGATGGATCGCCTCTACGACTACCTGGGCGAGACAGCATCGCGTCAGCGTGTGGAGCGTTTCAAGAGCAATTTGAGTTCGACAGGAGGATCGGGAGTGCGCGACAAGCTGGTGCGCCAGGCCGAAATACTGGAGCAGGAAATCAAGACTTACGAGAACAACCTCGGATTCCTCAACTTCTCGAAGGGCAGCAAGTCGAACAGTCTTGTAGACGAACTCAACCACAAAGTTGAGAAGTTGCGTGCCGACCTCAAGGAAATACGCGAGAAGATAAAGATTATCGATACGGCCGAGAAGGAGTAATCATCTCCCCCCGGTCAGCATCGAAAATATCAGGAAAAGGTGTGTCACATCAACGTGTGTGATACACCTTATTATATATTATAGCTGTATGGTAAATGCAGTGAATCATTTGAAACGTACAATTACAGAAACTTACAAACCACACCCATAAGCAGGAGCAGAGGCGCATTGATGCAAGGATATCTTCGGACGGCGCCTTGCAAGGATATCCTCAACGCCTTGCGAGGATATCCTCAACGCCTTGCGAGGATATCCTCAACGCCCTGCGAGGATATCCTCACAAACAGGCAGTGCATTTGTCGGCATTCACGACACCACCTCACATGCACTCAAAACGTGCGATATGTCATTGTGTTTTCATCGAAATCGTGTTAATTATATATAAATAAGGTGTCAATTCATTGCTGATTCGGAATTTGTTTGTAAATTTGCTGCACAAAACCAAATCCGTGCAATCATGAGAAAACTCACGTCAACCCTATCCCTGATGATGCTTTGTGCTTGCAGCATGCTGGCCCAAGGCACCATGTCGGCCGACTGGAAACGCATAGAACCTCGCGACTGGGAAGCCAAGCCCATCAACCTCATTGCCAACGAATGGATGGCACTGGCCACCGGCACAGACGAGAAGAAGATGAACTCCATGACCATTGCGTGGGGCACGTTCGGCCAATTGTGGAACAAGCCTGTGGTCATTGTCTATGTGTCGAGTTCGAGGTACAGCAAACACCTCATGGATGAGAACGACTACTTTACCGTGACGGCATTTCCTCAAACCGAACAATGCAGGCAGGCACTGATGTATATAGGCACCCACTCTCAACGCGACGAGCCCGACAAGACCCGCCGTGCAGGACTCACCACCGAGTGGACCCCTACCGGCAATCCGGTCTTCAGCGAGGGCAACCTGGCCATTGAGTGCAAGAAGATATATGCCGATGAATTCAAGGCAGACCTCCTGCCCTCCGACGTGAAAGAACGCCTGTATGGCGGCGGACGCATGGGGCTGCACACTTTCTATATAGGAGAGATAACTAACATCTGGAAGAAATAAGAATACTTATGAAACAACTGATTCTGATTTGCGCAATGATGATAGCATCGGGCGCAGCCATGGCTCAAGACAAGCCCGAGCCTGTGATGACCAAAGAGAAGGGCGGGACCTACGTAATACGTACCGAAACCATCTGCGACGCCCTGGGATACAAGAAACTTGGCAAGGTGCCCCTCGTGGTGACAGTGAAGAAAGACAAGATTGTGAGCGTGGAGGCACTGCCCAACAAGGAGACCCCGAAGTACTTCCTGCGCGTGGCCAATGATATGCTCCCCAAGTATGCCGGTGTGAAATTTGCCGACCATGCCACCATCGACGGCGTGACAGGCGCAACACTGAGCAGTAACGCAGTGAAAGAAAACATGAAGGCTGCATTTGAGTACTACAAGAAAAACAAGTGAAGACCAACCAACTATTACTGAAAGACACGTCGTTTGTCGACCTCATGGCACGACGTGTCTTCAACGTTCTTATCGTAGCCAACCCCTACGACGCATTCATGCTCGAAGACGACGGGCGCATTGACGAGAAGATATTCGACGAATACTCAAAACTCGGCCTGCGCTATCCGCCGCGATTCTTCCGTGTGGCCAACGAAGAGGAGGCCGACCACCTGATGCGCGACACAAAGTTCGAACTCGTAATCTGTATGCCTGGAACCGACAACAACGACGTGTTCGACATTGCACGCAAGATAAAGTCGCAGTTCCACCAAATACCCATCGTAGTGCTCACACCATTCTCACACGGCATCAAGAAACGCATGGAGAATGAAGACCTCAGCATCTTCGAATACGTGTTCTGCTGGTTGGGCAACACCGACCTGCTGCTCTCCATCATAAAACTGATGGAAGACAAGATGAATCTTGAGCACGACATACACACCGCCGGGGTGCAGATGATACTGCTGGTGGAAGACAGCATCCGCTTCTATTCGAGCATACTGCCCAGTCTCTACAAGTTCGTGCTGCAGCAAAGCCTTGAATTTGCAACCGAAGCCCTCAACTCACAACTCGAGACACTGCGCATGCGCGGACGTCCCAAGATTGTGTTGGCCAGAAACTACGAGGAGGCATGGGAACTCTATTCGCGATTCAAGGACAATACGCTGGGAGTCATCAGCGACTGCGAATTCCGTCGCAACGGCGAGAAGGACAAGATGGCAGGCTTCAAACTGCTGTCGGCCATCCGTGCTGCCGACGAGTTTGTTCCGCTCATACTCGAGTCGTCGGAGTCGAGCAATGCCGAACTGGCGGCACGGTGTCATGCCAGTTTCATCGACAAAAACTCAAAGAAACTCGACATCGACCTTCGACGTCTCATACGCAAGTACTTCGGTTTCGGTGACTTCATATTCCGCGACCCCGACACGATGGAGGAAGTGGCTCGCATCAAAAACCTGAAAGACCTGCAAGACAACATATTCATCCTGCCGCGCGAGTCGCTGCTCTACCGCATCACCCGCAACAATGTGAGCCGCTGGCTCAGCTCGCGTGCACTATTCCCCATAAGCGACTTCCTCAAGAAAATCACGTGGAACTCGCTGCAAGACGTCGATGCCCATCGCCAAATCATCTACGACGCCATCGTGTCGTACCGCAAGATGAAAAACCGAGGCGTGGTGGCCACCTTCCGTCGCGACCGCTTCGACCGCTTCTCCAACTTTGCACGCATAGGCGAAGGCTCGCTCGGAGGCAAAGGACGCGGCATCGCATTCCTCGACAACATCATATCGCGCCACGAAGACCTCAACCACTTCGACAATGCCGAGGTCACAATACCCAAGACGGTGGTGCTCTGTACCGACATCTTCGACGAGTTTATGGATATGAACGAACTCTATCAAGTAGCTCTGTCAGACCTGCCCGACGAGGAAATCCTCGCCCACTTCCTCCATGCCCGCCTGCCCGAACGCCAAGGACTGACCGAAGACCTCATGGCATTTCTCGACGTGGTGAAGTCGCCGATAGCCATACGCAGTTCATCGCTGCTCGAAGATGCACACTACCAGCCGTTTGCCGGAGTATATAGCACATACATGATACCGTATGTAAAAGACAAATACCTACATTTGAAACTGCTGTCGGACGCCGTGAAGAGCGTGTATGCCTCGGTGTTCTACCACGACTCGAAAGCATACATGACTGCCACGAGCAACGTGATTGACCAAGAAAAAATGGCCGTGATACTGCAAGAAGTGGTGGGAACACAATACGACGACTACTTCTACCCCACCATATCGGGTGTGGCACGCAGCATCAACTACTACCCCATCGGCGACGAGCGCGCCGAGGAAGGCACCGTGAACCTCGCACTGGGACTTGGAAAATACATCGTCGACGGAGGCATGAGCCTTCGCGTATGCCCCTACCATCCACACAAAGTGTTGCAGACAAGCGAGATGGAGATTGCACTGCGCGAGACACAAACCAGCCTTCTGGCACTCGACACGAAGAACATCAGGCAGGACTTCAAGGTGGACGACGGTTTCAACCTCGTTCGGCTCACCGTGCGCGATGTGGAGAAGAACGGCTCGCTGCAATACATCTGCAGCACCTACGACCCTGTCGACCAATGCATCTACGACGGATTCTACGAAGGACGCAACCGTAAACTCATCACATTTGCCGGAGTGCTGCAGCAAGGTGTATATCCGCTGCCCGAGATTCTGAAACTCATACTGCAACATGGCCAAAACGAGATGCGCCGACCCGTGGAGATAGAGTTTGCCGTCAACCTGCACACCGACCGCACTGGCGAGTTCTATCTGTTGCAGATACGACCCATGGTCGACAACAAGGCCATGCTCGATGAAAACCTGGCCGACATCCCCGACTCACGGTGCATACTGCGCAGCCATAACGCCATAGGCCAAGGTGTGACCAACGATGTGGAAGACATTGTGTATGTGAAGACCGAAGGCTATTCGGCATCCAACAATCCACAGATAGCCACCGAAGTAGAAAACATAAACAAGCAGTTCCTGCAAAACGGCAAAGGATACATACTGGTAGGTCCAGGCCGTTGGGGCAGCAACGACTCATGGCTTGGCATACCAGTGAAGTGGCCTCACATCAGCGCGGCACGCCTCATAGTGGAAGCCGGACTAAAAGACTACCGCATCGAACCCAGCCAAGGCACACACTTCTTCCAGAACCTCACGTCGTTCGGCGTCGGCTACTTCATCGTGAACGATTATGCCGGCGACGGCATCTACGACATAGACTACCTCAACTCGCTGCCTGCCGAGGCCGAGACTGAACATGTGCGCCACGTGCGTGTACCAGTCCCCATAAGCATCAAAATCGACGGCATAAAGAAAGAGGGAGTGGTGGTAAAGTCACTATAAGACCCCTCCCTGGCCCCTCCTTACTCCCCCCCAAAGGGGGATAGGCACGCGCCGGAAGGAAATGGTAAATCGTAAATAGTAAATCGTAAATGACATGAAGGAATATATCATACTCTCGCGGTCGAACCAACGTGCGAAAAACGGTTCGACCTATGCAATATTCAAGGTGACAGCACAGAAGGGCGAGGCACACACATTCAACGTATGGGACCTGGACGAGACGACAGGACCTGCTATAGGCGACATCGTAAGCCTCGATATCGAGATGCTAAAGGGCATCAAGTATCCGAAGATGCAAGATGTAGGGTTCTTCCGCTCGGCACATCATGCCACACCTGCTGATGCGCTCTACTCGCTCATACCACGACCTGTGGATAAAGCGAAATGGGACACATGTATCGATGCACTCATCACCCACTGCACCGACCCAGGGCTCATAGCATTCATCAGAAGCGAGCGCGACGAACTCTATGCCAACTACTCCACCCACCCCGCTGCCACATCGGTGCATCATGCATTCCAAGGCGGATTGCTCAACCACACCTACGAGTTGCTCAACATGCTGCTCATGCTCTACCCCACGCTGCCGCCGATAAAGATCGAACGTTGCATCATAGCCATCATGTTCCACGACTACGGGAAACTGAAGGAATATGATGCCCAGACATTCGAACCCACTGAGTACATGTTCCTTATGGGACACATCTACATCTCGGCTCATGTGCTCCACAACAAGCTCAACAAGGCAGGCATCAGCAACCAGGAAACCATACGCATCATCCACTGCGTGCTGGCACACCATGGCGAGAAGGAGTATGGAAGCCCCGTAGTGCCTTGCACCGCCGAGGCAATCGTGGTGAACCACCTCGACAACCTGTCGGCCAAGACCTACATCGTAGACGAAGCAGCCAACATGGAGAAAGTGTTTGCACTGGGAACCACGGTGGTGAAGTGAGTGACAGCCACACATCCACCAAATGGGGATACGCACTCAGCAGGAGGCCAATTGTAGCTCAAAATCCTGGAAACTTAATACCTAACTATGAAATACCAACTCATTATCAGCCTCATAATCTTGCTATCTTCTGTGACTACATGGGGAGCAAGAAAGGAGGCAAAGCAACCTTCAGACTCACCCATCGTGCTGCGATGGATAGGCGGCAAGGGACATGGCAACGTGACCTTCGGTGTGCCGTTTGCCAAGGGCGAAGTGAAGAAAGCGCAGTTCCGACTCACCACCGACAACGGAGTGGAACTCGAGTACGACACATGGACCATGGCCCGATGGTCAGACGGCAGCATCAAGTGGCAGGCATTTGCCACACGTGTGACCGAAGGGGCCGATTCGTGCTTATTATATAAAGATAGGTGTAAGAAACCCATTGACCCCACATTCGGAACACTGCCTCCAATCTACATCACCCTCAACGGTCGCCGATACGACATGCAATCGTTGGAGGTGGAAAGCCAAGGCAAAGTGAGACGCACACTGCGACTACATTTCGCCTCCAACATCGTGGTGCGTGCCTATCAATACAGCGGCAGCAACGAGATAAAGCTGGTGCACACACTGATGGTCGACTCGACACTAAACCACGAGGGATTGCATGATCTATCGCTGCACTTCAAGCTACCGATGCACGGTGCAGCATATCAGCGCTACGTGAATTTCGGCAGCCAGCACATGGATGTGCAACCGCTGCTGGCACGCCGGCCCATCAACCTGCAATGGATGGACCCAGGCACACAGAAGGTGATAAAAGACATCGCACAATGGGACGAGTTCCGCCTCACCCAACTGTCGCCCTACGGATATAGCATACGCAAACGCGCCACAAGCCAGTCGCCATGGATAGGCACCATCGAAGGCATGCAACACGACGGTACGGTCACTGTAGGCGACAGTACGAGCCGCACCTCATTCCGCATCGGCGACTTCTGGCAGTCATACCCATCGAGCATCGAGGTGACACAAGCCAGAACCGACACGGCCATCGTGACACTCAGCCTCTACTCCCGATGGGGCGAACCCTTCTCGTTCGAACACTACGACACGGTGGCACACGGACTTGAATCGGCCTACGAAGACATACAGCCGGGCATGAGCACCGCACTGGGCATAGCTCGCACTTCGACCATCATCATCAACCCCGAAAGCCAATCACAACTGATATGCACGCCCGAATACCTGCACAGCAAGCAGGCATTCGGTATCTGGAGTCTGCCCACACGCCATTCGCAACGCGACTCGCTGATAGAGCAGACACTCGACGGCATCATGCACTTCTATAGCGACGAGATACGCCGCAACAACTGGTACGGCTTCTTCAACTACGGCGACGTGATGCATGCCTACGATGCATCGCGCAATGAATGGCGATACGATGTGGGCGGATATGCATGGGACAACACCGAGCTGGGCACACCAGCCATGCTGTGGTATCAGTTCCTGCGCACAGCCGACCCCGACGTATGGACCATGGCCGTAGCTATGACCCGCCACTGCAGCGAAGTCGACTCCTATCACTTCGGACCCTTTGCAGGCACAGGTTCGCGCCACAACGTGAGCCACTGGGGATGCGGAGCCAAGGAAGCCCGAGTGAGCGAGGCCTTTTGGAATCAGTTCTACTACTACCTCACAGCCGACGAACGTACAGGCGACATCATGCACGAGATGGCAGATGCCGACACACTGCTCTACACGCTCGACCCCATGCGCCTGGCCCAACCACGCGGACAATATCCCTGCACCGCACCGGCACGTCTGCGACTGGGGCCTGACTGGCTGGCATACGCCGGCAACTGGTATTTCGAATACGAGCGTACAGGCAACAAGAAATACCTCGACAAACTCATGGCCGGCATGATGAGCATCGCCCGCCTGCCCCACGGATTCCTTACCGGTCCACTCGCTTTGGGCTACGACCCTGCAACCGGAATCATAACCAGCGAAGCCGACACATCGCTCACCGCCACCAACCACCTCATGACCATCATGGGCGGATTTGAGACGGTGAACCAAATGGAGCAGGACATACAGTGTCCTCAGTTTTATGCCGCATGGCTCGACCACGCACTGAAGTACCACCCCATGAGCCGCAACAGTTTCCGCATTCCACGCCTCAAGGCATACGCCGCATGGCATACCGGAGACGAAAACATGAAGAGCGAAGCATGGAACGACTTAATGCGAAGCATACCACTGCGCAACCGCACCATGATATGGACCAACGACTGCGCCACATGGACACTCGATGCGATATTCCTTAAAGAAGTCTTAAACAATAAACAATAAACAATAAACAATAAATAGCAGAGACAAACCATTAATAGAGTATTTGATTATGAAACAATATGCAATCCTCTTAATGCTGCCTGCGATTGCGGCATGCACATCGAACGTGAAGAGTAGTGACAACGAACTGAACGATGCCAACACACCACTTCACCTGCTGCAACCCGACTACGATACACCCTACGAGATACCGACAGCCGACTCGGTGAAGGCCACGATGGACCGCATACTCAACTATGTGGACACCACCACTTTCATGCAACTGGACGAAAGCGGCAAGCAACTCAAGCGCGGCACATTCCGACTCACATCCTACGAGTGGGGTGTGACCTATTCAGCCATGCTGCGTGCGGGTCAGGTGACAGGCGACGAAGCATATACCCGCTACGCCATCGAGCGCATGAACTATCTGGCACAGCTGGCACCACAGTTCCGCCAGTGGATGGACGAGGGTGAAGACATCGACCCGCTTATGCGACAGGTGGTAGCTCCGGCCGCACTCGACGACTGCGGAGCCATATGCTCGGCCATGATAAAGTCGGGCGACGAGCGGCTGAAAGCACAGATCGAGACCTACTACGACTACATTATCAACCACCAATATCGCTACAGCGACGGACAATTTGCACGACTGCGTCCGGTGAAGAACACCGTGTGGCTCGACGACATGTTTATGGGAATACCGGCCATCGCACTGCATGGCAACTGGCAGGAAGCCGAACGACAGTTCCGACTCTTCCACGAGAAGATGTGGGTGGACAACATGCACCTGTTTCGACACGGATGGGGGCCAGACGGAGGAACGACGAAAGACGAAGGAGGAACGACGAAAGAGGAAGGATTCCATCCGTCATTCTTCTGGGCACGTGCCAACGGATGGGCACTGCTGACCGCATGTGAGTTGCTCGACGTGAAGCAAAACGATTATATCATGCAATGTTTCCTCGACCACCTGCATGGCTTGCTACCACTGCAACACCCGACGGGTGCCTGGCACCAACTGCTCGACCTGGGCGACACCTATCTCGAGACATCGTGCACCGCAATTTACTGCTACTGCCTGGCCCACGCCATCAACCAAGGTTGGATTGATGCTGAGACCTACGGCGCGCCTGCCCTGCTGGCATGGAACTACGTGGCACAGCATGTGAACGAGACGGGACAAGTGGAAGGCACATGCGTGGGTACCGGTCTGGCCTTCGACCCCGCATTCTATGCTTACCGCCCTGTGAGCAAATTTGCCGCTCACGGCTACGGTGTGACCATCTGGGCAGGAGCCGAGATATACGAGATGGTAAAGACGCTCCACATCAAGAAGAACGACAGTGCCATCCACTTCTACGACACCGACCCCGGCGATACCGAGCCGATATTCTACATAGAGCCGACTGACAGCAACACATAAACCCAAACCCATAGCAACACATAAACCCAAGCCCATAGCAACACATAAACCCAAACCCATATAAAGCATTTCCTTTACAGCTGTAGAAAATTAAAGTTAATTTTTAGAACAAGCCTAAAGAGGGAATCGGTCTTTAGGGTTATGATGATAGTACAGAAAAACAGAAGAGGGTGTGTCACACACATCCTCTTCTTGCATAAGTATGTATGTCTTGGTTACTTTCTAAACCAAGCTGAGCATTCTCTTGTTACTTAACCAGTACTTTCTGGCCACCAATGATGTTGATGCCACGCTGTGGTGCATTGAGTCGCTGACCTTGCAAGTTGTATACAGCAGCAGGAGCAGCATTTTCAGTAGTCACACCATTGATAGCGGTAGAAAGGTCGCCACCAAGGAAGAAGAGCTGGAAGTCGTCGAAGATTACCCAGTCGCCGCTCACGCTTGTCGACTTGCGGAATCCGAGACGGAGGGTCTCACCCTTGGCCACGTCGATTGTCACCTCGTTGCAGTAAGCCTCTGGGCTGAGTGCGAATCGGCAGTAAGCGCCGTACATTGACGATGGATAGTAGAATGTGCCGTCGTCTGTTTCGACTGTCTCGTCGAATGGATATCCGTGGAGCTTGATGTCAGATATTTCCTCTGTATCTTCTACGTATGTAGTATCGTTGAAGTAGTACCACAGAGTGTCGACGATATAGATATAGTCGTTGGTGTTGGGATCGATGATAGGCTCACCGTTTTCGTCGCGTTCTATTTCACCAGTGTCTTCTGTTCCCCTCACATAGCGGCTGAATGATGGCTCAGTGAATTTGCCGTCGCACACCGACTTGACGTATGCAGCGCTTTCGGCTGTAGCTGTCTT
>JAFUSD010000240.1 GCA_017480685.1 Bacteroidaceae bacterium | reverse complement strand
TACGCCTCGCGTCGCCGCATAGCAGAACAGATAATGCACACACTGGGTTGCACCTTCGACCCCCGTCAGCAAGGCATGTTCCTCTGGGGGCGCATCCCCGACCGCTACGCCAACGTGGAAGACCTGACCGAGCAAGTGCTCCATCAAGCCCGCGTATTCATCACCCCCGGCTTCATCTTCGGCACCAACGGCGAACGCTACATCCGCATCTCGCTCTGCGCAAAAGACGAGATGATGCAGGAGGCACTAAAAAGAATTGAAAATATTTACTAATATGGAACTTGAATTACAGCCATTAAACTTGCCGAGCGACAACCCGCGTCCGTTTATCATTGCCGGACCCTGCTCGGCCGAGAGCGAGGAACAAGTGATGACCACAGCCACACAGCTGGCTAAGAAGGGATGCCACATGTTTAGAGCCGGAGTATGGAAACCGCGAACCAAACCTGGAGGCTTCGAGGGTCACGGCGAGAAAGCACTGCCGTGGATGCAACGCGTGCGCCAAGAGACCGGCATGCTCACCGCCATCGAGGTAGCCACTCCCGAACATGTGGAACTGGCCCTGCGCTACGGCATCGATATACTATGGATAGGAGCCCGCACCACCGCCAACCCCTTTGCAGTGCAGGCACTGGCCGATGCACTCAAGGGCGTGGATGTGCCCGTGCTGGTGAAGAACCCCGTGAACCCCGACCTCGAGTTGTGGATAGGTGCACTGGAGCGCATCAACGGAGCCGGCATCCGGCGCATGGGAGCCATACACCGCGGATTCTCAAGCTACGACAAGAAGATTTACCGCAACCTGCCCATGTGGCAGATACCAATCGAGCTGCACCGCCGCATACCCAACCTGCCCATCGCCTGCGACCCGAGCCACATAGGCGGACGCCGCGACCTCATTGCCCCACTCTGCCAGCAAGCCATGGATATGGGCATGGATGGCCTTATAATAGAAAGCCACTGCAACCCCGATGCCGCATGGAGCGACGCCAGTCAGCAGGTGACACCCGACATCCTCGACTACATTCTCAGCATCCTCGTCATTCGCGACAAGGTGGTGAGCACCGAGAACATAGTGGCACTGCGCAAGCAAATCGATGAAATCGACGATGCGCTCATCGACCTTCTTGCCAAGCGCATGAGGGTGAGCCGCGAGATTGGTCAGTATAAGAAGGAACACGGAATGACTATCGTGCAAACGAGCCGTTACAGCGAAATACTCGACAAGCGCGGTGCACAGGGTTCGCTCATGGGCATCGGAGCCGACTGCATCAAGCAGATATTCGAGTCGATACACGAGGAGTCAGTACGTCAGCAAGTGGAAGTGATGAAATAAAAAAAAACAGGAGGCGAGAACAATGAAGATACTAATACTTGGAGCCGGTAAGATGGGGTCGTTCTTCACCGATTTGCTATCGTTCGACCACGAAGTGGCTGTCTACGATATCGACCCGAAACGGCTGCGATTCACATACAACTGCCAGCGATTCACGTCGATGGACGAGATTGACCCTTTCCGCCCCGACCTCGTGATCAATGCCGTGGCACTGAAGTACACGCTCGATGTGTTCCGCGAGGTGATACCACATCTGCCTAAAGAGTATTGCATACTGAGCGACATAAGTTCGGTAAAGACAGGATTCAAGGAGTTCTACGAGGAGTCGGGCTTCCACTACGTGTCGACCCACCCCATGTTCGGTCCCACATTCGCCAACCTCGGACAGCTGGCCAACGAGAACGCCATCATCATCAACGAGGGCGACTTCATGGGTCGTTGCTTCTTCAAGGAGCTTTATGCACGCCTGGGGTTGCACATATGTGAATACACATTCGACGAGCACGACCGCACCGTGGCCTATTCGCTCTCGATTCCGTTCATATCCACCTTCGCGTTTGCCGCCGTGATGAAGCATCAGGATGCACCTGGCACCACCTTCAAGCGCCACATGCAGATAGCGAAAGGGGTGTTGAGCGAGGACGACACGCTGCTGCGCGAAATACTGTTCAACCCTTACACCAAGGACCAGGTGTCGAAGATTCGCGACGAAATGAAAGAACTCATCCAAATCATCGAAGACAAGGATGAGGACCACATGCAGGAGTATCTGACAAAGATAAGGGGAAACATAAAGTGAGCTACACCTACACTTCTACCTCCATACCATCGTAGGCGAAGTGGAATCCGGCTGGCAGTTGTGCCTCTGCTTCGGCATGAGGCAGGATGAAATGGCTCATGTGGACGAAGAAAGTCTGCCGTGGATTCAGCCGACGCGAGAATGCGATTGCATCGTCGACCGTCTGATGGGTGGGATGAAACCTGTAGTGAAGGGCATTGACAACAAGGGTGTCGGTGCCCTTTATGTATTCCCATTCGCTCTCGGGCATCGATTTCATGTCGGTGATGTAGGTCAACGTGTGCATGCCGCCATCAGTGTCTTTCGTCACTTGTCCACCGTTTTTCACATCCTGTCCACCGTTTTTCGCATCCTGCCCTTCGTTTTTCGCCTCTACATGGAATCCCACGATGGGCAACTTGCCGTGCATCACGCGGATGGGTGTGACGGTGAGCGAGCCTATCGTTACAGGTGTATGGGGCTCGATGTGTGCAAGCGTGATGGCAGGAACGCCAGGATAGCGTCGTTCGGGCGGGGTGAAACAGTATGGGATGCGTTGCATGAGGTGTTCGGCCACGAGGTCTTCAGCATATATAGTGATGTCGCCGAAGAGCACTCCAGGACGTATGTCGTCGATTCCACCAACATGGTCGAAATGTTCGTGGGTGATGAAGATGCCGTCGATGTGTGGAAATTCGGGCAGCGCTATCATCTGTTCGCGGAAGTCGGGGCCGCAGTCGATGAGCAGGTTCGTCCCCTCGTGTTGCACCAAGGCTGATGTGCGCAGTCGGTGGTCGCGTGGGTCGCGACTCATGCATGTAGAGCACTGGCATGCAATCTGTGGCACACCGCCACTCGTTCCGCTTCCAAGTATCGTCAGTTTCATATCACGTTGACTTCTGGATTGATATCTATACCGAACTGGCGGCTCACTTCCGACTGTATGGTGTGGCACAGATGCAGCACTTCGGCTCCTGTAGCACCTCCGAGGTTGACGAGCACGAGTGCCTGACGGTCGTGCACAGCCGCGCGCCCCAGTGCTTTGCCCTTCCATCCACATTGCTCGATGAGCCATCCGGCCGGTATTTTCACGCCATCAGGTACGTCGTAGTGGGGCACGTCGGGGTATTCGCGGCGTATTTCCTCATACTTCTCGATGCTCACCACGGGGTTCATGAAGAACGACCCTGCATTGCCCAGCACCTCGGGGTCGGGCAGTTTCGAGCGGCGAATATCGATGATTGCCTGTCGCACCGTCGCGGGTGTGACATCTTTTCCTTCAAGATAGGTCGAGAGGTTGCCGTATTCGAGCTTCGGCCGGAAGTGTTTCGACAGGCGATAATCAACATACACCACTGCATACCGGCCCTTCATTTCGTGCTTGAAGATGCTGCTGCGATAGGCGTAGTTGCATTGTGAGTTGTTGAACACGCGCCATTCGCCTGTCACGAGGTCGATACATTCCACCTCGTCAATCAGGTCTTTTGCCTCAACTCCGTAGGCCCCGATGTTTTGCACAGCACTGGCTCCCACCTCGCCCGGAATGAGCGAGAGGTTTTCTGCACCATACCATCCGTGAGAGACGCAGTGAGCCACGAAGTCATCCCACACTTCGCCGCTGCCCACACGCAGTTGAATCGTGTCGGCATCCTCTTCCACGGTCTCCGCTCCGAGTATGCGGCTGTGGATGATGGTCCCCTCGTAGTTGCGAGTGAAGAGCAGGTTGCTTCCGCCTCCGATGTGGAGGAACGGCCGGCCCTGAAGCGTAGGAATGATGTCTTGCAGCTCCTCGACCGATGTGTATTCCACATATCGGTTGGCCGTTGCAGGTATATGAAACGTGTTGTGTATAGCTGTAGCCATTGTTTTCTGTATTTTCTTCTTTAGTTTTCTATATGCCTTCTGCCCATTGCCGATATCCGCATCATTTAGTCCGAACGCTTTGAACTGTCAGTCCGAACGCTTTGGACTGTCGGTCCGAACGGCTCGGACTGTCAGTTCGAACGGCTCGGACTGTTGGCATGAACGTTGAAAACTGATTGCATCAGCCTTCAATCTCGATGAGTCGCCAGCGTCCGTCGGTGAAATCGAAGTGGAATTTCATGAAGAGCCCGTTGCTCAGTTCTTGCAGTTGAATTGACTTACGGTTTTTGCTGAAGAGCGACTGGCCGTAATCCACATTGACGATTTGTTGGCTCATGTCGGGCAGGTCGGCATAGAGTGCGTTCCAATCGTCGGCCGTCATCTCGCTCTCCACCTCCGTTTCGTCTTCATCGCTGTAGTAGCGCATGATGAGCGGCAGTTGGATTGACTCGCTGCGATAGAGCGAGTCGGCAAGGAAATCGCGCAAGAAGACGAGGAACGAAGCGTTTGGGGTGTTTGATATCTCGTTGTCAGTCACCTGGTTGAGCATCCATCGGCCTGAATTTTTGCCAAACTTATACATGAGTATCGCGTCGTTGCTCCAGTCGATTTGCTCCACAACAACCTCGGTGACTGCCGTGTCTTTCTGCAGCTCGAGGTCTTCTTCGCGCTCGTATATCACCATGAGTGGTTGCTCATCGCCGAGCATCAAGGGGTGGATGCCGCGCATGGTGCGCTGGTGCATGAAGTCTTGGTTGGTGATGTAGCTGTAGAGGAAGTCGTCGAACAGCTCGTCGACCGATTCGGGAATCACTTCTTCCTCGAAGAGGTCGAGTGGCTCCAGGCCCAGCGAGTCGTCGGGGATGCTGTCGACAGCCTCATCCGAATCGTCGGCATCCGCACTGCCATGGCAGCTGGGCATCGATGCCACTGCCGCGGCAAGCATAAGTATTGATAACAGACGTGTCTTCATCCTATTCTTCATCATAAAGCATATATCGGCCGAGTACCTTCTCTGCCCATTCATTATATCGACGTATGAGCCGCTCGGGCTGACTGCCATACCATGAGTAGCCGTTCCGACGCTCGTATTCTATGTCTTCGATATGCTTGCGCGGCACTCCGTCGCGTCCGCAGAAGAGGGGTTCGCCGTTGATGAGGTCGTAGAATCGTGCCCACATGGCTGGTGCGCCAGGTTGGTCGACCAGACGACGGTCGGGCTTTCCATCTGCGTTGATATAGGACTCAAGTGCTTTTCCTTCAATCTTGTGGTTTTCGAGCCAACGAATCGCACCGTCGATAGCCAGTATGATGCTGTCGGAGGGGTCAGGGAGCGAGAGTAGCAACTCGACGATAGGGGTTGTCTCGCCTGCTCCGCAAAACGATGGCAACTCGTAGGCACGTCCCTGCGTGGGTTTCATCGTGTGTTCGTCGTGTTGCTGACACCACACTGTGGGCTGTCCGTCGACCACAATCTGGCACTTTAGGATGCAATCCACACCCTTTGCATAGGCCTTGCGGCAGCGCTGGCGCAGGTCGTCCTTCAGCCAAAGCATGTCGTAGGGTTCGCCGTTCTCTGCCACTTCGAGCAAGAACTGCATCACATTGATCATTGCATTGTCGTTGAATGTGATGTGGTTGGAATAATGCCCCGCACCGCGCGATGGATAGAATTGCGGCCAACCACCATTGGGGTACTGCATCCCGAGCAGGTATTCCATGCCGTCGAGGAATGCCACTCGGTATTCGATGATGTTGGTGTAGCGATACATGCGTGCCAGGAAGCGCAGTTCGGTGTATGTGGCTCCGTTGTCGATGGTCGACCCTATGCCCGTGCGCATACAGTCTTCCATCTCGATGGTATCGGGTCCCAAGCCCCAATCCTGGTTCTTCGGCCATCCGCCGCTTGGCATCTGATACTTCACTATGCTGTCGGCCACAGCTCGCGCCTCGCGCGACATATACCAGTCGGCATCGTGCGGCCGCTGGGCCACCTGCCACGATATGCGTCGCACCTCGGTGGTGTCCACCGGTATCTGTGCCGCCAGTCGCAAGGTCGATACGAAGCCGGCGAGCATCATCGTCGATATGATTACAAGTCGTCTCATCATTTCAGTATCTCTTCCACGGCTGCCCTCATGCCCTTCGTCTGGATGAGTTGCAGGTCGGAGGTGAGCAGTTGTGTCAGTCCGTCGATTTCGTTCAGGTCTTCACCCCACACCTCCTTGGCTGCCAACACACCGCGAGCCACGGTTGCCGTGTCGCCCGTCTGCCAGAGGTCGGCCACCAGCTTCATGTTTTCGGCCGAGTCGTTTGGCGTGATGGGTGCTCCGTCGGCGCGTGTACCGCCACGATAGTATGTGATGATGGCTGCAAGACCGAACACCAGGCCCTGCGGCAACTGCCCCGCGCGGCTCAAGAAGGTCTTGAGGCCCGGAAGGTCGCGTGTGGCATACTTGGGCAGCGAGTTGAGCATGATGCTCGTCACCTGATGGTCGACGTATGGGTTGTTGAAGCGTTCGAGCACATCTTCGGCAAATTTCTTCAGTTCGTCTTGCGGCAGGTTGAGTGTCTGCATCAGTTCCTCAAACTGCACACGATGGATGAATCGGCCGATAAGTGGGTCGTTGACTGCATCGCGCACGATGTCGATGCCACTCAGGTAGGCAACAGGGCTGAGCACCGTGTGCGGACCGTTGAGCAACGTCACCTTGCGCTCGTGGTATGGAGCTTCGCTGTCGACGATGAGCACGTTCAGTCCTGCCTTGTCGGCAGGGAATTCGGCCTTCAACTGCTCTATGGTCATATTCTCGGCACGCTCTATCACCCACAGGTGGAACGCCTCGCCCTGCACCACGAGGTTGTCCTCGTAGCTTATGCGTTGCTGTATTTCCTTTATCTCCTTACGCGGGAATCCGGGCACGATGCGGTCTACCAGTGTAGCACATACGTAGCAACACTCGTCGAACCATCGACGGAAACCCTCGTAGTCGCCGCCCAGGTCGTCGCGCCACAGCTCGATATACTTCGAGATGCAGTCCTTCAGGTGGTGTCCGTTGAGGAAAATAAGTTCGCACGGCATGATGATGAGCCCCTTGTCGGCAGCTCCGTCGAAAGTCTGATATCGGTGATAAAGCAGTTGTGTGAGTTTTCCAGGGTAAGAAGCAGCCGGTTGGTCGGTGAGGCGGCACTGAGGGTCGAACGCGATGCCAGCCTCGGTGGTGTTGGATATCACGAAACGCATCTCGGGTTGTTCGGCCAGTGCCAAGAATGCTCGGAACTGTGTGTAGGGGTTCAATGCTCGGCTGATGCAGTCGATGCGGTCGATGGAGTTCACCACCTCGCCGCTGGCACGCCCCTGCAGGTTGACATGATACATGCAGTCCTGCCCATTCAACCAATCGACCATACCCCGTTCGATGGGTTGCACCACCACAACACTCGAGTTGAAGTCGGTGCGGTCGTTCATCTTTTCCACAATCCAATCTACGAAACAGCGCAGGAAATTACCTTCGCCAAACTGAATGATACGTTCCGGTGCCTTGCGCTTGGGAGCCGTACGGCTGTTCAATGTCTTCAACATAGTTTATTCTTTTTGACAAGTTTGACAGGGAGGGAAAGGCCTCATCACACCGGCACTGCGACGACCATGTGCAGTCTTTCTACCTCAGTTATTCGCTGCAAAGATACATATTTTTCACAAGAACTACAAAGAAGTGAGAGAGAAAATTGCAGATATGGAAATAAACAGGTAACTTTGCAGCCAAAATTAATTGGCAACCGACAATTCGCAATGTATTCTTTTCGATTCAAGCAATTCGCGGTGCAGCACGACCGTTGCAGCATGCGTGTAGGTACCGATGGGGTGTTGCTCGGTGCATGGGCTTCGTGCGAGGCAGGCCACACCATCCTCGATGTGGGTACCGGTTCGGGACTCATAGCGCTGATGATGGCCCAACGAAACCCGCAGGCACACATCACCGCCATCGATATCGACCACGAATCTATCGTCCAGGCAAGCGAGAATTTCGCCGCATCGCCCTGGAGCGACCGCATCGAGGCCCAGGAGCGCAACTTCACCGACGAGACCCAGACCTACGACCTCATAGTGAGCAACCCGCCATTCTTTGAGGAAGACACACCATCGGCCACCATTCAGATGAATCGCGCCAAACACACCACATCGCTCACATTCAGTCAACTTATCAGCACAGCAGCACACCACCTATCAGCCCATGGGCGCTTCGCAGTCATCATCCCCTACCCCGCTGCCTCGCGTTTCATTGGCATAGCTGCCACATCGGGCCTCGCGCTCGCACGCCGATGCGACATCCGCGCCAACAACCGCCGCCCCTTCAAGCGTTCACTGCTCGAATTCATACGACGCGCAACCACAACTCACCACACCACCCTCACCCTCTACAACGAAACAGGTCTGCGCACCGACGAATACACGGAGCTCACCCAATCGTTCTACCTGTAGCATGTACGTTCTACCTATAGCATGTACGTTCTAACTGTAGCATGTACGTTCTACCTATAGCATGTAAATGCATGGCCCAAGAATAGCAAAAGGTTGAAGCCTGTTTGCTTCAACCTTTTGTCATTCAATATATTCAATCATTCATCATCTTCAATCATCCAACACCTCAATAGTTCAATCTTTTCTATCTTTCAATCTCTTCAATCAATTCCCTGTATACGGCGTTTTGCATGAGCAGGTGGCGGTTGCCTACGATGAAGAGCTGGATGCGGGCACGGGTGATTGCTACGTTGAGCTTGCGGTCGACCATTGTGCCGTCTTGCTCCACGATGTTCGACAGGGTGTCGAGCTCGTAGGGACGGGTGATGGTGGTGCCGTAGATGATGATGTCCTTCTGACTGCCTTGATAGCGCTCAACGGTGTTGATGAGCATGCGGTCGGCACTGTCGATACCTGCCGATGTGAGGGCATCGCGCACCATGGTTATCTGTCGGCGATATGGGACAATAACGCCTATTTGCTCGTTTGGACAGAACGTCAGCGAGTTCTGCCGTGCCAAATCGCACAACTGGCATACGATATCGGCTATCTGCTGTGCCTCGCCGCGGTTCATCTTCACTTGTCGCTCTACGAATGGAGGTGCAGGCACGTCGAAGAATGCCACACGCTGTGTAGCCACTGTTTGCTGTTCGGGCTTATAGTGAATGTAAGGCAATTGTGCCGTCTGATGGTTAATGCCTACTTGCAGCAGACGTCCTCCGTAGAACATGTCGGCAGCATAGCGAGCAATGTCGGGATGCATGCGCCCTTGATGTGTGAGTTGACCTTTCACCTCGGGTGGTGCCAAGGCATACAGGCGTTGGAAGAGTGAGTTGCGACAGTCGGTAAGGCCTATTGCATGCAGTGCCGGATTCTCCACCTTCGACATCTGTTCGTCTTGCACCACCACGGCTGGCAACTGACGGTGGTCGCCTATCATGACAAACTTGCCTATAGCCGGTTTATTATTCACTTCGTAACAAAGCAGGCTCATGAGTTGGGGTTCGAGCACCTGCGAAGCTTCGTCGATGATTGCCACGTCGAACTGTCGAAGGTTCATCAGCGAGCGTGCACCCGTGATGCTGCTCACGGTACCTACCACGATGGGCGCACTGAGCAGGAGGTGT
>JAFUSD010000239.1 GCA_017480685.1 Bacteroidaceae bacterium | reverse complement strand
TGCATTTGTCGTAGTTTGACAGTGCCTGGCTAAGTATTGAAAGACCATTGTTCTGGTTGCTGTAGCTAACGCTGCGTCCCAGATAATAGCATGCAAGATAGCACGTGTGCCAGTCTTCGGCCTGTTCTGAATACTCGGCAGCTTCGCGATACAGATCTTCTGCTGCCTTTATGCTGTCGCTTTGCTCCAGGCATCTGCCGAGGTAGAATGCGCTGCGGGCATAGCGTCGCTTCATGGTGTTGGATTGTAAGAAAAACACTTTGCCATCCATCTGCTCCTTATAATATATATAGGTGGGGCGGATGATGGAGTCGGTGGGGGTGATGCCGCGGAGCATGTCGTCGGTCATGGTACGGAGGAGGGAGTAGAGAGGGAACCATTCCCCTGTTTCCTTCCGCCGCTTCGCTCCCCTATTGCTACAATTCCGTAATTGTCCCCCGTGGGGAAAGGATTCAACCACTTGGAAACTATCATCACAGGTGTCGATACTGTCGAGCAGGGCGGCGGCGCTGTCGGGATACTGTGGCAGATAGGCCTCGGCCCGGTCGAGCACAGCAATAGTTGCCTCGTCGCCGCCGCTGGTGCAGGCGGCGATGAGGAGGATGGAAAGTATGAATGATAAAAGTTGTTTCATAATATGCATACTTCACATGATAGCACCAAACAAGAGTAACCCGATGGCTCAAACAATCATTTGGCGTGCTCTTCACACCAGCGACGTGCATTGACAAATGCTTCGATCCACGGTGTGACGTCGTCGTGAAGGTGGTCGGCAGGGTAGTTAGCCATCTGCCATGGGAATATGGCACGCTCGAGATGTGGCATCATGGCAAGGTGACGGCCGTCGGCACTGGCAAGACCTGCAACGTCGTAGTCGCTGCCGTTGGGATTGGCGGGATAGCCGCTGTAGGCATATTTGGCTACAACATGGTAGTCGGCTTCGGGACGCGGGAGCTGGAAGCGGCCTTCGCCGTGAGCTACCCAGATGCCGAGTCGGCTGCCGCCGAGGGTGTGGAAGAGTACGGAGTCGTTATGGGGTATGTGGAGTGTAATGAATCCGCTTTCGAACTTATGACTTATGTTGTGGGTCATGCGTCCTTCGGCTCCGAGCAGGCCAAGCTCCATCATGAGCTGACAGCCGTTGCAGATGCCGAGCGAGAGGGTGTCGGGTCGCGCGTAGAAGCGGTCGAGAGCAGCCTTGGCTTTCTCGTTGTAGAGGAATGCGCCTGCCCATCCCTTGGCGCTGCCGAGGACGTCGGAGTTGGAGAATCCGCCACAGAAGACTATCATCTGTATGTCGTCGAGGGTTTCACGACCGCTGACGAGGTCGGTCATCATAACATCTTTGACATCGAAACCTGCGAGGTAGAGGCAGTATGCCATCTCGCGCTCGCCATTGGTACCTTTCTCACGGATGATGGCGGCCTTGGGGCGTACGTCGGCATTCGTATCTCGGTCGGAACTGATACCATAATACTGGAATGTGCCTTCGAAATCGGGGGTGAACTGATGCTGGATGGGTTGGTGTTTGTAGTTCTGGTATCGCTGGTCGGCGGTTCCGTTCATGCTCTGATGCTGGTCGAGCTCATGTGAGGTGGAGTACCACACGTCGCGCAAGTGGTCGATATCGAACGACAGACGGCGTGTGTGTCGCTTGTCGGGGGTAGCGGCATAATCAACAGTCAGCACTCGATTGCTGGTGGGCACTGCTATGTGTGCGAATGCAATGCCTTCACCGTTGAGCAACGCTTCCACTTCTTCCTGATTCTCCTTTGCCACTTGGATTACCACTCCCGGATTCTCGGCGAAAAGCATCTTCACGATGTCGGGCTGTCCCATCTCGTCGAGGAAGACACGAAGTCCGCCGTGGGTATTGGCAAAACACATCTCGAGCAGACAGGTGATGAGTCCGCCGGCGCTGATGTCGTGTCCGGCAAGGATGAGCTGGCGGTCGACGAGTTGCTGTATGGCATTGAAGGCGTCGCGGAAGTATTCGGGGTTCTTTACTGTGGGCACGTCAGAGCCTATGTGCCCCTGACTTTGAGAGAGGGCAGAGCCGCCGAGTCGCAGTTCGTCGAAGGAGAAGTCGATGTGGTAGAGCAAAGAATCGGCAGGTTGCAGGACTGGTGATACGACCTTGCGTATGTCGCTGACTTCGGCTCCTGAACTTACGATTACGGTGCCGGGGCTTATGACTTTGGTGCCGTCGGGGTACTTCTGTGTCATGGAGAGTGAGTCTTTGCCTGTGGGCACGTTGACTCCTATCTCCTGACAGAACTGGCTGAGGGCGCTGACGGCGCTGTAGAGGCGTGCGTCTTCACCGCGCTGACTGCGACATGGCCACATCCAGTTGGCTGAGAGCGACACGCCGTCGAGGCCGTCGGCAAGTGGTGCCCACACTATGTTGGTGAGCGACTCGGCCACTGAGAGCACGCTGCCTGCCTGTGGGTCGGCAAGTCCGGCTTGCGGTGCATGACCTATGGCGGTGGCGATACCTGCCTTGCCACGATAGTCGAGTGCTACGACTCCGCAGTCGCTGAGGGGCAGTTGCAACTCGCCCTGGCATTGCTGTCGTGCTATCTTGCCGGTGACGGAGCGGTCTACTTTGTTGGTGAGCCAGTCTTTGCATGCCACGGCCTCGAGGCGCAACACCTGGTCAAGGTATTGGTCGATGAGGTCGGGGTTGTAGACGAGGTCGGCATAGTGGTGTGTGACTGTCTCGTCGGTCATGACGGTCTTGGGTGAATGTCCGAACATCTGCGACACTTCGAGGTCGAACGGGCGGACGCCGTCGCCCTGCTGGAATGCGAAGTGGGCGTCGCCGGTGGTTTCGCCTACGACGTAGAGCGGAGCACGCTCGCGCTCGGCAATCTTGCGCACGTGCTCTATGTGAGCTTCGTCGATGAGAAGTCCCATGCGCTCCTGACTTTCGTTGGCAATGATTTCCTTGGCGCTGAGTGTGGTGTCGCCGATTGGCAGGCGGGTCATGTCGATAAGTCCGCCGCAGTCTTCGACGAGTTCGCTAAGGCAGTTTACGTGTCCGGCGCTGCCGTGGTCGTGTATGGAGACGATGGGGTTTACTTCTTCTTCGCAAAGTGCGCGTACCAGGTTGTTGGCTCGCTTCTGCATCTCGGGGTTGGCTCGCTGCACGGCGTTGAGTTCGATGCCGCTTGAGTATCGGCCTGTATCGACTGAGCTGACGCTGCCGCCTCCGAGTCCGATGCGGTAGTTGTCGCCGCCCACGACTACAATTTTGTTACCTTTCTGCGGTGTGCCTTTCAAGCAGTCGCGCTTGGTGCCATAGCCCACACCGCCAGCAAGCATGATGACCTTGTCGTAGCCGTAGTAGGGTGCAGAGGGCTCGGTGGTTTCCTGATGTTCGAAGGTGAGCACAGAGCCACAGATGAGCGGTTGTCCGAACTTGTTGCCGAAGTCGCTGGCGCCGTTGGATGCCTTGATAAGTATCTGCTCGGGTGTCTGATAGAGCCAGTGGCGTGGATGCTGACCATTGCGGTAGCTGGTCATGTAGACAGCGGTTCCGGCTATTGGCCACGAGCCGGTACCGCCGCCCATACGGTCGCGAATCTCGCCTCCGGTGCCTGTAGCAGCTCCGTTGAATGGCTCGACGGTGGTTGGGAAGTTGTGGGTCTCGGCCTTGAGTGATATGACCGACTCGATGGGGCGTGTGGTGAAGTAGTCGGATGTGCTGTGGTCGCGTGGTGCAAACTGCTCGACCACGGGGCCTTGGGCAAATGCCACATTGTCCTTGTAGGCAGAAATGATGCGTCCAGGGTGTTCCTTGGTAGTTTGCTTTATCATCTGGAAGAGGCTGCTGGGTTGCTCCACCCCGTCGATGATGAATGTGCCGCCGAATATCTTGTGACGGCAGTGCTCTGAGTTGATTTGTGCAAAGCCAATCACCTCGGAGTCGGTGAGTTTGCGGCCCAGCTGTCGCTCCACATCGTGAAGGTATGCAATTTCTTCGGGGCTGAGTGCCAGTCCTTCCTGCTCGTTATATTCCTCGAGATTGTCGATGTGCATGATTGGTGCGGGCTTGATATCGACGCTGAAGATGTCTTGGTTGAGCTGCTGATAACGGTGTTGCAGCATGGGGTCGATGTCGCTGTCGGCCGCAATTGGGAAGAACTCCTCGATGCGGTCGATGCCGGTGAGTCCCATGTTTTGCGTTATCTCGACGGCGTTGGTACTCCATGGGGTAATCATCTCGCGTCGCGGACCGGCAAACAGTCCGTCGATGGTGGTTTCACTCAGTATTGTTGCCTCACCAAACAGCCACTGCAGTGCGTCGGTCTCGCTTTGGCTTATGGTGTGGTTCATGCTAACTGCAATGACGCTGTGTTGGGGGGTAGAGAAGAAGTAAATCATTTCTTGTATCTTTGTTTTTGTTAATTCGAGTTTCGGATGTCGGTAATATGGATAGAGAGGGATAGAGAGGGATATACAGTATGCCTCATTCTTCGCTTATGCCTGTTATACGACCTTCGAGAGTGAGACGTAGTCCGTCGGGCTCGATGGTGATGAGGTGTCGTTTGTAGAGGTCGCCCACGGCTTTCTTGAATGTCTTTTTGCTGACCTTGAACTCGGCATAGATTGCTTCGGCATCGCTCTTGTCGTGGAATGGGCAGAAGCCGTCGTCGGTCTCGGCGATGTATTGGAAGAGTTGCTGTGCAAAGTCGGTCACGTTTTGCTGTCCCTGCTGCTGCATGGCTATATCGAGTTTGCCATCGGGGCGCACTTGCTTCACGTATGCCCTGACGCGGTCGCCGGTGTGCAGTTCTTGGAAGAGTTCGTTCTGATATATCAGTCCGCTATACTGCCCGTCGACTATAGCCTTGAATCCGAGGTCGGTCTTCTGCTGTATGAGGGCGTCGACGCTGTCGCCTGGCTGATATGCGGGACGTTCCTTCGAAAGGAACTTCTCGACCTTGGCCGAAGCCACGATGCGCGATGTCTGTTCGTCGACATAGCAGTAGATGATGTACTTGGCACCTTGCTGCATGCGCATCTTCTGTTCGCGGAATGGGCAGAAGAGGTCTTTCATGAGTCCCCAGTTGAGGAATGCCCCATACTGGTTGACCCACGACACTTCGAGGTAGGCAAACTCTCCTACCTCGACCAGCGGATGCTGTGTGGTGGCCACCAGTCGCTCTTCGCTGTCGAGGTATAGGAAGACGTCGAGCACATCGCCCACCTTCGTGCCTTCGGCCACATATCGATGCGGCAACAGTATGTCGCCCATATCACCTCCATCGAGATAAAGGCCGAAGTCCACTTCGCGCAACACCTCGAGTTGGTTGCGCCGTCCTAATTGAATTGTCGGTTTAATCATCAAGTCATTTACTATTTACAGATTTACCATTTCCATCCGGATGCAGTTCCCCTCCTTGTGCAACCAGCGGAATCGTAGCAATTGGGGAACTGAGCGACGTAGGGAAGGTTAGGGGAGGCTTACTTCTCCATCTTTCAGGTGTATGGTGCGGTCGGTGAGTCGTGCCAGTTCCTCGTCGTGCGTGACGATGACGAATGTCTGCCCCATCTGGCGTCGCAGGTCGAAGAACAACTGATGCAGTTCATTCTTGTTCTGTGTGTCGAGACTTCCTGATGGTTCGTCGGCCAGAATTACCGAGGGTTTGTTGATGAGTGCACGAGCCACTGCCACTCGCTGGCGTTCTCCACCCGATAGTTCTCCAGGCTTGTGGTCGGCGCGGCCACTCAGTCCCATCAGTTCGAGCAGTTGCATAGCCTGCTGCCGCGTCTCCTTCTGTGGTTGCCTTGCTATCATTGCCGGAATCATCACGTTTTCGAGCGCCGTGAATTCTGGCAGTAGCTGATGAAACTGGAATACAAAGCCTATGTGCTTGTTGCGGAATTGTGCCAATGCTTTTTGGCTCATGCCATTCAGTTGCTGACCATCGACACGGATTTCGCCACCGTCAGGTGTGTCGAGGGTGCCCATGATTTGAAGCAGGGTTGTCTTGCCGGCTCCGCTCGGGCCGACGATGCTCACCACCTCGCCCCGTGCTATGTCGAGGTCTATACCTTTCAGCACCTGTAGGTTGCCGAAGCTCTTGGTTATGTTTCGCAGTTCTATCATCAAATTATTTACGATTTAACGATTTACTATTTACGATTTATTTACTATTTTATTATTTCCTTCCGGATGGTGTTCCCCTCCTTAGGAGGGGTTAGGGGAGGTCATCTCAATCACCCCACCTTACTTATCCACTTCGAGAGCCATGCCGTCACCTTCGACTCGTCGTATTGCACCTTCAGTGGTTCGGTGAAAGTATATTCTTCGTTGTTCTCGCCATATTGGTCGGGGAATATCATCATCACGTTGCAGCGGCGCAGCACACGCTCCTGCACAATCTCGGCAATGCGGTTGTAGCCCTTCTGGTAGCTGATGCCGCCGGGACGTGCTGTCACCACCACCAGCAAGTGGTCGGGGTTGATGTCGTCGGCAATGCGTCCTACTTCTTGTGGCAGTGCCGAGTCGCTCAAGTGGAACTCACATCTCACGTTTTTGTGATATGCATTCATGTATCGGTGTATGAGTTTTCCTGTTGCCTCAGCCGTATGGAACTCCACCCTGCAACCTATCTCGGCAACGAGGCGTGCCAAACGTGTCACCCACCTGTAGAATCCCACTTCGTATTCGGCTCTCTCTGGCACCGCCACCACCACACGGCGTATGGTGTTTACTGGCATAGAGTAGTCAACTATGATGAGCTGACGGTTCATGGTCTTTATGAGTTCCTGGGCAAAGTGTCCGTAGAGCGACATGTCGCCGTTCACCTTTTCATGCAGTCCTATGAGGATTTCAGATGCGTCGTTCTCGCGCATGCTGTGCACCACTCCGTTCACTATGTTGACGGCCAAGCGGCTCTGTGTCTGAACTGGTATGTCGGCAGCTGCACAGATTTCTTCTGCCTGACTGAGCACCTCGCGGCTCTGCCGTGCCGAAATGTCGGTAAAGTCGCTGTCGTTGACTACATTGAGGCAGATGAGCCCGCGGTTGAGTCGTGGGTTGCGCATCATGATAGCCGTCTGTGTTATGTTGCGTATTCGCGATGTGTCTTTGAGCAATACAAGTATCTTCTCGTCGTCGGTCGGCTTGTCGGTTCCAAGGTCTTGGCTGCCGTCTTGTTGCAGCTTCATGCGTCGTGCACCTTGGTCGGTGACTATGGAGCTGATGATGCACGAGATGAGAATCATCACCACCACACCGTCGAGCACAGCGCTTGGCATCAATGTATCGCCGGTTGCCTCGTCGACCACCAGGCTCGTACCCACCATCACCATCGCGATGGCTCCGGCTGCATGTGCTTCGGATAATCCGAACATCACAAGTCCCTGTGCGTGGTTGAAGCCCAAGAGCTTGCGGGCTATCGACGAAGCCAGCAACTTGCTCAATGTGCTTACCAACACAATGATTACCACCACACCCACGGCGCCCATCTGGCTGAAGAGCGGTCCGAGGTTGACCATCATGCCTACTCCCACCAGGAAATAAGGTATGAACAAAGCGTTGCCCACAAACTCTATGCGGTTCATGAGCGACGAGGAGTGTGGAATGAATCGGTTGAAGACGAGTCCGGCAATGAAGGCGCCGAGTAGCCCTTCGATGCCACACAATTCGGCCATGACGGCTGCGAAAAACATCATTGCCAATACAAATATATATTGCACCACACGCTCTGTATAGCGTTTGAAAAACTGCCTTATGATTGGTGGGAAGATAAGGAACATGCCCACAAAGTAGGCCACACACTTCAGTGCGAACAGCACCCAGAACCACACATTGCCTCCGCCACGATAGGTGGTAGATATGATTGCCAGGAAGATGAGTGAGAAGAGGAGTGCGCACATGGTGCCTGCAATGGAGATCGTGACAGCAGGATGCCGTGCCAGTCCGTAGCGTGCAACTATAGGATATGCCACAATGGTGTGTGATGCGAAGATACACGCCAGGAGCAACGAGGTGCCTACCGAATAGTCGAGCAGGAAGTATCCGGCCAGGAAACCACACCCAAACGGTATGAGCGTGGTGAGGCTGCCGAACAACAGACCCTTCGACACATTGTGCTTGAAGCCCTCAAGGTCCATCTCCAATCCGGCCAGAAACATGATATAGAAGATTCCGACCTGTCCGAACAACTGGAAGCTGGCATCACGGTTGAGCAGGTGCAACCCATGTTCGCCAATGAGCACTCCGGCAAGTATCATGCCCACGATATGTGGAATGCGCAACTTGCTGAACACCATCGGTGCCAGCAATATGATGAGCAGTACGAGGAAGAATATCCACGTAGGGTCTTCAATCGGTAGATGCAGATACGAAGTAAGTGAGTTCATTTACACTGCAAAGGTACGAATTTTTGACAACATAGAATTTATTAACGCGGATTTATTAGTAAATAGC
>JAFUSD010000238.1 GCA_017480685.1 Bacteroidaceae bacterium | reverse complement strand
ATGATAGGAACAATAGTAAATACGGCGGCAATACTTGCTGGTAGCGCCATTGGCGCGACAATGAAACGTGGCATCAAGCCACAGTACCAGCAGGTGGTGTTCGTGGCTATCGGCCTATGCTCGATAGCACTCGGGCTCAATGCCTGTGTGCAGTATTTACCCAAGAGCCACTATCCCGTACTCTTCATTCTCTCGATGGCAATGGGAGGACTGGTGGGCGCGTCAATGAAGTTGTCCGAACGATTCTCACGACTTGTGGATGGAAAACAAACAGCGACGGTGGATGGAAAACAAACAGCGACGGCGGATGGCAAACCTCGCTTGTCGGAAGGACTCTCGACAGCCATACTCCTGTTTTGCATCGGTACGTTCTCTATGCTCGGACCTGTCAATAGTGCCATATTGGGCGACAACACATATCTCTATACCAATGCCACGCTCGACTTCATCACCTCGATGGTCATTGCATCGACCTACGGATATGGCATCATGCTTGCCGCTCCGGTGCTTTTCTGCTGGCAAGGCATGTTCTATCTGGTAGCCAAACTCTCGGCTTCGGCCATCAGCGACGAACTGATTACAGAACTGTCGATTGTCGGCGGACTCCTCATCATGGGCAGCGGACTCGGAATCCTGAAGATAAAAGACTGCAAGACCCTCAATTTGTTGCCAGCCCTGCTCGTGCCTATATTGTTCTTCATGTTCAAGGCATTGTTTGTGGCAGGATTGGCACACTGGTTACATTCATGAAACACACATAACTCCGAACAAACTATATTACTCTGAACAAACTATACCAGTTATCTCACTCAATTATAAACAAGAAACATCAACACAAAACAAACATGATACGAATAGCAATTCAATCGAAAGGCCGCCTCAACGAAGACACCATGAACCTGTTGCAGGAGGCGGGCATCAAAATCCCAAGTAGTAAACGTACGTTGCTGGTCGAAGCCAGCAACTTTCCCCTCGAAGTGCTCTACCTGCGCGACGACGATATACCCCAAACCGTGGCCGACGGTGTGGCCGATATCGGTATCGTGGGCGAAAACGAGTTTGTGGAGCATGGCGTGGATGCCGACATCATCTCGCGACTCGGTTTCAGCAAGTGCCGACTCTCCCTCGCAATACCCAAGCATGTGGAATATACCGGCATCGACTGGTTTAACGGCAAGAAGATAGCCACCAGCTATCCCAACATCCTGCGCCACTACATGCGAGAAAAGGAGATAGAACTCGACGTGCATGTCATTCAGGGTTCGGTCGAGATAGCACCCGGCATCGACCTTGCTGACGGTATATTCGACATCGTGAGCAGTGGCTCAACCCTTGTGAGCAACAACCTTAAGGAAGTAGAGGTCGTGATGAAGAGCGAAGCACTGCTTATAGGCAACGAATCGCTAAACGAAGAGAAGCGTGAACTGCTGCGCGAATTGCTCTTCCGCTTCGAATCGGTGAAAGCTGCCGACGACAAGAAGTACGTCCTCATGAATGCCCCGACCGACAAGATACCCGAGATCGTCGGTGTGTTGCCAGGCATCAAGAGCCCGACCGTCATGCCGCTTGCCACCGAAGGATGGAGCAGCATACACACAGTGCTCGATGAGAAACGATTCTGGGAGATTATCGGACAGCTGAAACGGCTCGGAGCCGAGGGTATCTTGGTTCTTCCTATTGAAAAGATGATACTTTAACCGCTACGATACTATGCAGATAAAGATTGAACGTCCGCGCAAGGATGCGGCTCAGCTGAATGCCACGGTGCAGTCGGTACTCGACGATGTGCGCCTGCGTGGCGATGCTGCCGTGAAGGAGTATGAACAGAAGTTCGACCGCGTGGCTCTCACTTCGCTCAAAGTGACCGAAGCCGAGATGCTCGAAGCTGAAACATTGGTCGATGACGAACTGAAAGCCGCTATGCGACAGGCACATCACAACATACAGACATTCCATGAAGCGCAGCGATTTGTGGGGCGCAAGGTTGAGACACAACCTGGCGTCACCTGCTGGCAGAAGGCCGTGCCCATCGAGAGGGTAGGGCTTTATATCCCTGGCGGTACAGCTCCGCTGTTCTCCACGGTGCTCATGCTTGCCACGCCTGCCAAGATTGCAGGATGCAAGCAAATCGTTCTTTGCTCACCGCCCAATCGCGAAGGCAAACTCCACCCGGCGATACTCGTGGCTGCACGCATTGCAGGTGTCGATAATATATATAAAATAGGTGGTGTGCAAGCCATCGGTGCGATGGCCTACGGCACCGAGAGTGTACCGAAAGTGTATAAGATATTCGGTCCTGGCAACCAGTATGTGATGGCTGCCAAGCAGATTGTGAGCCTTCACGATGTGGCTATCGACATGCCTGCCGGTCCGAGCGAAGTGGCAATCGTGGCCGACGAGAGTGCCAATCCTGTGTTTGTAGCAGCCGATTTCCTGTCACAAGCCGAGCATGGAGTCGATTCGCAGGCAGTGCTGGTCACTACAAGCCAGTCGATGCTCAAGGCCGTCGATGAGGAAGTGAAGCGGCAGCTGGCCCTCTTACCGCGCAAGGAGATAGCATCGAAGGCGCTGGAAAACAGCAAACTGATTTATGTGGAAACGCTCGACGAAGCAATCGAAATTATCAACGACTATGCACCCGAACACCTCATTCTGGCCGTGAACGACTATATGTCGGTGGCCGGACGCATTGTGAATGCCGGTTCGGTGTTCCTCGGCAATTATTCGTGCGAGAGTGCGGGCGACTACGCATCGGGCACCAACCACACACTGCCCACCAGCGGCTACGCAAAGGCATATAGCGGCGTGTCGCTCGACAGCTTCATCCGCAAGATCACTTTCCAGGAACTTACCCCCGAAGGCATTCAGAATATTGGTCCTGCCGTGGAACTCATGGCACAACATGAACAGCTCGATGCACACCGCAGGGCGATGACTTTGAGAATGGAAAAGACCCTCTCCCCGCTCCCCATTTATGGGGAGGGCTGATTGAAAAATTGAAAGATTGAAGAATTGAAGTTATGCAAGAACTCGTACGTAAGAACATTCAACAGCTGAAACCATACTCGTCGGCTCGTGATGAATATAAGGGACGTCAGGCATCGGTGTTTCTCGATGCCAACGAAAGTCCATACGGAGCACCGCTCAACCGCTATCCCGACCCTCTGCAAGAAGAGCTGAAGCATCTGCTCGCCACCGTGAAGCAGGTGCCGGCCGTGAATATATTCCTTGGAAACGGGTCAGACGAAGCCATCGACCTCGTGTATCGCGTATTCTGCGAACCACGCATCGACAACGTGGTGGCCATCGACCCCACATACGGCATGTATGAAGTGT
>JAFUSD010000237.1 GCA_017480685.1 Bacteroidaceae bacterium | reverse complement strand
TTAAGTTCAATTGACAATTGACAACGGATAATTGACAATTAGCCCTCCGGCTGTTGTCAAACCACAATCCCACAATATGTAGGTAATGACAGGGTGTGACTCAAAACGAGCCACACCCTGTCTGAGTTTATGGGGGGGAGGAAATAGACCCTCTCTGCCCTTTGGGCATCTCCCCCCTTATGGGGAGAATGGGCATGCGGGGAGGGTATGCACGGAGTACAGGGAAAATTGAAGAATTGAAGAATTGAAGAATTGAAGTTAGCCCTCCAGCTTGTCATAGGTCCACTCCTCAATCCAGTTCTACGACTGTGATGCCCGAGCCGCCGAATTGCGGATTCTCGTCGCGATAGCTTACCACCTCGGGTATGGTTGAGAGATACTGACGTATGATTTGCCGCAGGATGCCGTTACCCGTGCCGTGAAGTATTCGCAGGTTGTGTGAGCTGGTCACTATTGCATCGTCGACGAAACGGCTTATCATCTCCATGCACTCGTCGGCACGCATGCCGCGCACATCGATTTCGGGACGGAAGTTGAGCGTCGTGTTGCGTATCGTGTCGGCAGTGTTGGATGTCACGATGCCCACACTGCGTTGCTCGGCCTTGGGTGGCGCGGCTGTCTCGAGGCGGTTGAAGCGCACGTTGGTCTGTATCGAGCCAAACGCCACCAGTGCCTCCTTGTCGCCCATACGCATGATGCGCCCCGTGATTGTCTGCCCCTTTATCTTGACATACGTCCCGACGGCGAACTGGTGCTTATCGGCAACCGTGACAGAGGACTGGCTCACATGCTGGGCGGCCATAGTCTTCTGCATCTGCTTCGGGCGGTTTTTCTTGGGATGCACCGAGGTGGCATCCTGTCCGTGTTGCTCCACACGGCCCTTGTATTGGTCGAGTTTCTCGCGTATCAGCTTGGTGCGTTCGCGCTCTGCCTGTGCTTCCTTTATATCGCGTATGGTGCGTTCTATCTCGGCATTCGACTGTCGCAGCAGTTGTTGTGCCTCGGTGCGTGCCTGGTCGATGATGTCGCGACGCTGTGCATGAATCTTGTCGTATTCGTCCTCGTAGCGCTGAATGGTCGATTCCAGCCGTTTCTCTTTCTGATGTATCTCCTGCCGCTTGTTTTCCCAGTAGCGTTTGTCGCGGCTGATGTCTTGCAGATACTTGTCGGCCGACACATATTCGCGCCCCACGATGTCCGACGCCTCGGCTATCACCTCTTCGGGCAGCCCTATCTTGCGTGCTATCTCGATGGCAAACGAGCTGCCGGGGTTGCCTATGCGCAGCTGGAAGAGCGGCTGCATCTGCTGGCGGTCGTAGAGCATGGCACCGTTTACGATGCCGTCGGTGTCTTGCGCATATTGCTTGAGGTTCTGATAGTGAGTGGTGATTACTCCAAATGCTTTCTTTGCATTCAGGCGTTTGAGCACCGCCTCGGCTATTGCCCCTCCTATCTGCGGCTCGGTGCCTCCACCAAACTCGTCGATGAGTATGAGTGTGGCGTAGTTGGCTTGCCGCATCATGGTCTTCATGTTGAGCAGGTGCGACGAATATGTAGAGAGGTCGTCCTCGAGGCTTTGCTCGTCGCCTATATCGATCAGTATGTTTTGGAATATGCCTGCCGTGCTGCTTTCGGCCACAGGTATCGGCAGTCCGCATTGCAGCATGTATTGCAACAGTCCGACTGTCTTGAGACATACCGATTTACCGCCTGCATTGGGTCCGGAGATGAGCAGTATTCGCTGTCGGGGGTCGAGGCGTATGTCGAGCGGAACGACGTGGCGGTCGTGGCGTTCGAGCGACTGTCGCAGCAGTGGGTGTACGGCCATCGACCAGTCGAGTATCTGTCGCTGCTCGATGTGTGGTGTGATGGCGTTGTTGGATATCGCATATCGTGCCTTGGAGCGTATGAAGTCGATATCGCCCAGGAATTCGTAAGACTGGATGAGGTCGAGCACCTGCGGACGCAGAGTGTCGGTGAAGACGGTGAGTATGCGTATAATCTCGCGCCGCTCCTCGCTCTCGAGTTGGCGTATGCGGTTGTTGGCCTCCACCACCTCGGTCGGTTCGATATATACGGTACGGCCGGTGTCTGACTCGTCGTGCACAATTCCGTTTATCCTGCGTTTCATGGCGGGGGCCACGGGTATGACGAGGCGTCCGTCGCGCATGGTGGGTGCCGAGTCTTTCTCCACCAGTCCCTCGCTCTTTGCTTCGCGAAGTATGCGGTGGAGCATGCCCGATATGCTGCTGGCCGTCGATTGTTTCTCTTGCCGTATGCGCATAAGCTCGACGGTGGCAGAGTCTTTCACCTGTCCGAACTTGTCGAGTATCTGACTGATGCGCCGCACGAGGTTGGGGTATGTCTTGATACCTTTTGCCAGTTGTGTGAGCTCGGGGTAAGTCGATTGTTCGTCGCCTTCGGTGTGTTGGTTGAAGAAGTTGACTATGTGGTCGATTGAGTCGAGCGAGCGTTGCAGGTCGAATAGTTCTTCGACGGTGAGATATGTGTTGGCTATCTTGATGCGTCGCAGTGCCGGGCGCACATCATAGAAGTGTTGGTCGGGAAATTCCTCTTCGCGCATTATGCGCATAAACTCTGACGTCTGCTCCAGTTGTCGGGTCAGAGTTTCGAAGTGTGACGTGAACTGCATGGCATCGACTCGCTCGTGTCCGAGCGGACAGAGGCAAGCCTCCTTCAGTTGTCGTCGTATATGGTCGAATCCGAGCTTCTGCTCGTAGTTGTCGGGATATATCAATGTAATGAATAATGAATAATGAATAATGAATAATAAACCCCTCTCTTATCTCCCCTCATCCCCTTGAGGGGACTGAGGGGTGACAATTTGGTTTTCTCCCCCTCGCACTCCCCCGAGGGAGAGAGGGGAGAGGATACCATCCGGAGGGTTAAGGCTCCTCCCCTTGGGGGAGGCGGGGGAGAGGTTTTTCCCCCCCCACAGTTGGTCCATCCGTTCTTTCAGTTTGGTCTCTTGCGGGTTGTCTTGTGCCTGCCAGAAGTGTTGGCCTTCTGCCTGGTCGGGCAGGAACTGCTGACGCACGAAGTGACCTTCGTAGTCGTGTGCGTACTTGTAGTCGTCGCCATATCCCAGGTCTTCCATAAGCTTGGTGTGTGCGTTGCGCAGATGCAGGGGCACTGGCAGGTTGCCAGTCTGCTCCACATACTGCAGTGCCGCCCCTATGGCCATATATGCCGAGTTGCTCTTGGGGCTGGTGGCGAGGTAGATGGTAGCTTCGGCCAGCGGTATGCGCCCTTCGGGCCACCCTATCTTGTGTACTGCATCGAATGCTGCGTTGGCCAGCAGCAGGGCGTTGGGGTTGGCAAGTCCGATGTCTTCGCTT
>JAFUSD010000236.1 GCA_017480685.1 Bacteroidaceae bacterium | reverse complement strand
GCGATGCCATAAACAACTTCTACAACCGCGGACAACACGAAACCCACCCCGACCCACTGTCGGCATCGGTCGATGCAGTGCTCAACGGCACCGACCTCGAGTGTGGTAAGGTGTTCATGGTCCTGACCGAAGCACTTCAGAAAGGACTTATACAAGAAAAGACCCTCGACGACCACCTGCGCCGCACTCTGCTCGGACGTTTCCAACTCGGCATGTTCGACCCCAACGAGATGAACCCATGGCACAACTTCGGCCCCGACATGATAAGCAGTGAATCAAACCACCAGCTGGCCATCAAGGCTGCACGCGAATCGATGGTGCTGCTCGAAAACAAAGGCGGACTGCTCCCACTGTCGAAGAACTTGAAGAACATAGCAGTGGTAGGACCAAATGCCGACGATGTGTCGCTGCTCAACGGCAACTATGGCGGCACACCAACCAAGGAACACCAGGAATCACTGCTCGCCGGCATACGTCGTGCAGTGCCAGGAGCCAACGTGACATTCCATCAGGCATGTGAATTGTCGAACGAATACACCACCATCAACCACCTCGCCGACATGAACGACGGCAAGGGCGCATTTGTGGAGTTCTACAACAACAGCAACCTCGAGGGCTCGCCCGACAAGACTGGATACTACAACGAACTCAACTTCTCTACATTCGGCGCATGGGGATTTGCTGAAGGCATCAGCACCGAAAGCCTCTCAGTGCGAGTGAAGGGACAGTACAAGGCAACCTTCACCGGCGACATGCAATACAACATATCGACCGACAACGGATACTTGCTCAAAGTGAACGGCGAAGTAGTGGAACAGGCAGAAGCCGGAGCACAGCGTATGGGCGGTTTCGGAGGATTCGGACGCCGCGGCGTGCAATACAAGTCATTCCCCGTTGAAGCAGGAAAGACCTACGACATACTCATCGAATACAAGCGCGGTACAGGCAACTTTGCCATGATGCGTGCCGAAGTGTGTGAGCGCAAGCTGGCCGAATTCAGCGACTTGGCACGCGAACTCTCGTCGGCCGATGTCATTATCATGATTGGCGGCATATCTGCACGCATGGAAGGCGAAGGTGGCGACAAGGCCGACATCGAACTGCCACGCGTTCAGCAACGTCTGCTCACTGCAATGCACTCAACCGGCAAGCCCGTCGTCATGGTCAACTGCTCCGGTTCGGCCATCGCATTCGGAAGCGTTCGCGGACAATACGACGCCCTGCTTCAGGCCTGGTATCCAGGCGAAGGAGGCAGCCAGGCCCTGGCCGACGTGCTCTTCGGCGACTACAACCCTGGCGGCAAACTGCCTATCACATTCTACAACTCGACCGAAGACCTGCCCGACTTCCAAGACTACAGCATGGCCAACCGCACATATCGTTACTTCACCGGCACTCCGCAATACGCATTCGGATACGGCCTCTCATACACTACATTCGATGTAGGTGAGGGCAAACTGTCCAAGAAGTCGATGAAGCCTAACGGAACAGTGACACTTACCGTGCCTGTAACCAACACCGGCACACGCG
>JAFUSD010000235.1 GCA_017480685.1 Bacteroidaceae bacterium | reverse complement strand
AAGTGCTCGAGGCTGTGGGCGAACTGCCCATTCCGCCTTATCTCAACCGTGAGACCGAAGAGAGCGACCTACGTACGTATCAGACCGTTTATTCAAAGGTGAAGGGTTCGGTGGCTGCTCCTACGGCTGGCCTCCACTTCACTCCGGCGGTACTCGAAGCCATCGACGCTGCGGGCATAGAGCGCGACGAAGTGACCCTGCACGTGGGAGCCGGAACTTTCAAACCCGTGAAGAGCGACACCATGGGCGGCCACGACATGCACTCGGAGTATATCGTGGTGAGTCGTGCCACTATAGAGCGGTTGCTCAATCACGAGGGGCATGCCATAGCTGTAGGCACTACATCGGTACGCACACTGGAGAGTCTCTATTACATTGGATGCAAAATTGTGCATAACCCCGATATCTCCGAAGAGAAACTGCATGTAGGCCAGTGGGAGCCATACGACCACGTTGAGACCGTCGACACGCTTTCCGCCTTGCAAGCCATAGCCGACTGGATGGATGCCAACCAGCTCAGTGCACTGCATACTACGACTCAAATCATCATCGTGCCTGGCTACGACTACAAGATTGTGAACATGATGGTGACCAACTGCCACCAGCCGCAGAGCACGCTGCTGCTCCTTGTGTCGGCATTCGTGAAGGGCGACTGGCATACCATCTACGATTATGCTCTTGCCCACGACTTCCGTTTCCTGAGTTATGGCGACAGTTCGCTGCTGATACCATAGACAATAAGGAGATGGTAGGGTGATAGACACTTGTTCTGCTGACTCGTGGCTTCGCAATGTTTCGGTCCAAGCACAAAAAAACCGATGCTTTTGGCTCTACTTTGCCCTGTTTGATGCAATTTTTTTATTTTCACGCCATCGGTTGTCAATTATTATTGCTATCTTTGCGGGCAGATATCGAATCACAAAAAACTAACAAAAAACCGCAACATTATGAAAAAACTGCTATTGATGGTGTTTCTTGCCTTCCCACTTCTTGGCATGGCTCAAGATCAAAAAGGTAATGTGTCTACATTCTATGAGAACAACAAGGTGCTCAACTTCAACGACGAGACCAGTCGTGCAGGCCAGATAAAGCAGCCCACGAAGTTCGACCCCAACTTCCATATCTACCTTGCTTTCGGGCAGTCAAACATGGAAGGCAATGCACGAATTGAAGCTCAGGACCGCGAGGGACTCAACACACGTTTCCGCATGATGGCAGCCGTGGATTATCCCAACACAGGGCGCGAGAAGGGCAAATGGTATGTTGCAGTGCCGCCACTCTGTCGTGAAAACAACGGTCTGACTCCAGTCGACTACTTCGGCCGCACCATGGTGGAAAACACTCCGGATAACGTGACCATCGGAGTGATCAATGTGTCGATTGGCGGATGCTCCATCGACCTGTTCGACGAAGACAAGTCGCAAGACTACATAGCCCATGCCGCCGGCTGGCTGCAGGGTTTCTGCCGTGCCTACGACAACCACCCCTATACCCGCCTCATAGAACTGGCCCGCGAGGCACAGAAGGTGGGAGTCATCAAAGGCATCCTGCTGCACCAGGGTTGTACTGACAACGGCCAGCGCGACTGGCCCAGCGCGTGAAAGTCATCTATGAGCGCATGCTTGCCGACCTCGGCCTCGAAGCCGAAGCATGTCCGCTGCTCGTGGGCGAACTGGCCACACAGCAAGACGGCGGCACATGCTCGCTCCACAACAGTGTGATAGCAACCATGCCACTAGTCATACCGACAGCCTATGTCGTTTCGTCGCTTGGATGCCCGTGCAACTTCGACAAGCTGCACTTCACCGCTGAAGGCTACCGCGAACTGGGACGCCGCTATGCACAGGTGATGCTGCGCGCCGAAAAGGTGAGCGAAGCTTTGACCGGAGGTAAGAAGAAATCGAAGAAAAAGTAAGCACTTGCAATTGCAAGCTTGCATATAGAAAAAGATGAGGATATCCTCGCGACCTTGCGAGGATATCCTCATCAGCTTGTAAGGATATCCTCGCAGCCCTGCGAGGATATCCTTGTTTTCTATCCCCCTCGCACTCCCCCAGGGGAGAGTTCGCCGCCCTGCGAGGATATCCTTGTTTTCTATCCCCCTCGCACTCCCCCAGGGGAGAGTTCACAGCCCTGCGAGGATATCCTTGTTGTTTCTCATTGCTGCAGGCTCAGCACGGAGGCTTTATCGCCAACCGCCGCCCCATCCACCGCCATACCATCCGTCACCTCTGTCAGACGTGCGCTCGTTGTCGGTGCCCATAGCGTTCTTGCCACCGAAGATGCTGAACCTATATACAACACGCAGCATGCCGTAGGAGTAGATGGCGTTGTAGCGTGTGTCAGAACGCATCAGGGCCGTGATGTTGCGGCTTATGTTGGTTTGCTGGCTCAAGATGTCGTTCCACTCGAGCATGACGGTGAGCGCATTGCCACGCATGAACGATTGTGCCAGTTGCGCATTCCATATCAGCTCGTTGGTGTTCATCTCGCGCTGAGCATATCCACGACGGCTGTTCATGCCTATGTTGGTGTTGAGGCTCATGCCCCAAGGCATGGTCCACTCCATCTCGCCACCGTAAGAGAAGTCGTAGGTGTCTTGGTTGGCATAAGTGCTTATGTTGTTCTTGGAGTGAGAGTAGTCGAGACGACCGTTCACGGCTGCATAGAAGAGTTTGTTACGGTAAGAAAGCTCCAGACCGCCACTTAGCGACAATGCCTTCGTAATCGACTTGATGTCGGTATTGTCGGCGTTAGCCGTTGCGTTGTTGTAGAAACCCACGTTGTGGCTGAAACTGCCGTCGGCATCAACATCGATGGTAAAAGCCTTGTCGGCTCCCAGCCCGCTGTTGAAACCTGCACCACCACCGGTATACCAGTTGCCGTTGATGTTCATAGGCCGGGTGGTGCGCACACCGGTCGACGGGTCGTAGGTGGTCTTGTTGCTGATGCTGTTGCGTGTAGCCGAGAAGTATGCCCAGGTGTAGATGCCCTGCTGGCGATCGGCATTATATGTGTTGAAGTTGGCATTCACGTTGTGAGAGAACGACGGCTTCAGGCCCGTGTTGCCTCGGGTGATGTTGAGCGGGTCGGAATCGTCGCGGATATCGAGCAGGTTGGTCATCGACGGTTGCGATGTGCGGCCGTTGTATCGCAGGTTGAGGTTGGTCTGCTTGTCGAAATTCCAACGCATGTTGATGCGTGGTGCCACGTCGAATGTGTTGCGTGTCACCTCGGGGTACTCGGTACCCATATACTTGTAGTTGAGGGTGGAACGGCGCGGCATGGCATCAACTCCGATTGAGAAGTTGTAGCTTTCGCGCACCTTGCAGTAGCTCACGTTGATGGTTTGGTTGTAGTTGCGATATTCCGAATACTGGCTCAGGCGGTTGGCCACCGAGTCGGTGCCGTCGAGCACATACTGCATGTCTTCCATGAAACGCAGGATGGCCGGTATGTTGTATCTGTAGCGCTGCAATGCCGATGAGAGGTCTTGGTATGCATCAGACTCATAGATGTAGGCCTTGCGGTCGTTGCGGCTGTAGCCATACTGGAACTGATAGCTGAACTGCAGGTAAGTGCGGTCGGCAATGGGCTCGCTGTAAGTGAGCTGTGCACTCATGTTGTGGCTCTTCGACGGAGTGCGGTAGTAGCGGTTGTTCTGCTGAATGGAGTTCAAGGTGTTGTAGGTGATGTTGGCAGCCGAGAGCTGACGGCTGTGGCTGTCGGAGTAGGAACCGTTGAGGCGCAGGGTGAGGTTGCGACCCCGTGAGTTGAAGCGGCGGTTTATCTGCAGCATGCCGTTAGCATTTGTGTTGTTGTTGTATGATTGGCTGCGGTTGGTGTTGGTGTTCACCACAATGTTCATGAGGCGGTCGAGGATGCTGCCGGCATCGGGCGACGGTCCGCCTGCCGATGTGCGTGCGATGGCATCGTTATAGTCGAGCACGTCGCTGGTTATGAGGTTGGGGTCTTCGTCGAATGTGCCCGAACTACTGGTGGAGTAACCACGTCCGCGCGAATAACTGAAGTTTGGACGGAAGATGATGTTGGTCATAGTGTCGGGCTTCCACTCCAGGCGGAAGTTTGCGTTGACCCTGGCGTTGGATGAAAGGCTCTGGCTGATACTCTCGCCGAAGTTGCCTCGGGTAGCCACGAAGTTCTCGGTCGACGACTTCGTCACGTTGTTGCTGCCGTCGTAGCGGTAGCGTATGCTTCCGCCCGTCTCGAGCTTGTCGCTTGCCGTGGCATAGTTGCCACCGAAGTCGTTGCCTTTGCGCAGGCCGCCCCAGCCGCCCCAGCGACCGCCGCCACCACCGAAGTCCATGTCGGCAACATTGTTGGTGCCGCCAAGCAGTGTGGCCTGGAAATTGTCTTTGAAGCGGTTGACGGTGAATCGCTCGGCATAACGGTTCTGGGTACCGGCACCGAGGTTCATGTTGCCGTACCAACCGTTCATCATACCTTTCTTCACCGTGAGGTCGATTACCGTTTCTTCTTCACCGTCGTTGATGCCGGTCACTCGTGCGAGGTCGCTCTGGCGCTCATAGGTCTTGATGCGCTCTATCATGTCAGACGGAAGGTTCTTCATGGCGGCCTCGTTGTCGTTGAGGAAGAACTCTTTGCCGTCGATGAGAATCTTGGTGACTGTCTTTCCGTTGATGGTTATGTTGCCCTCACTGTCTACCTTGGCACCGGGCAGTTGCTTTATAAGAGCCTCAAGTGTAGACCCTTCGGGCACACGGTATGTCGATGCGTTGAAGACGAGTGAGTCGTCGGATACTTCTACCTTAGACGCATTGGCCGTCACTTCGGCTGCTTGCAGCATGATGGCGTCTGAGGCAAGGGTGATGTATCCGATGTTTACTCTGCGAGAGTTTTGCTTGGTGAGGTCGAGGTTTACGTATTTTGTGACATATCCTACGTATGATATCTTTAGTGTATATGTGGCCTTGGGCAGGTCTTTCAGTTCAAATGAGCCGTTGGCCCCGGTTATTACACCTTTGACAAACGTGCTGTCGGGCAGGGATAGAAGTTGGATTGTGCCCGAGATAATGGCTTCGCTTGTTTCTTTGTCAATCAATGTGCCGCTCACATTGAACCGATTCTGAGCCATGATACCTAAGTTAAGGCACAAGGACATGGCAATCAGGAGGACTGATTTCTTCATTGTGTTTGTAGAATTCGTTGTTTGTGAATTTGTTTTCTTGGTTCGTATGTCTTGGATTCGTAGAAGCGTATGCATCGCAGTGGAATGCAAGTCTCCAACTTGTGGAATCGGGCACAAAGTTACAAATAAGTTTTATCATCAGCCATGTTTTTTAAGTTATTTTATGATAAAAACCGAAGTTTTGCTTTGTGTGGTGGCTGTAAGTCAGTTTTTATGCGTAATTTTGCACCGCAAATAGTGTAATAAGATGATACGAATACAAAGATTTAAGCTGTGTGCCTGCCTGTATTTGGCGCTTATGATGAGTGTGCCAGCATGTGCTCAGTTTGTGAGACTCGACAAGTACCCTGCAATCCCGATAGAGTATGAAGCTGCGTTTGTCGACCAGGTGTCGGGATATGTATCGGGTGTAGTGTCGTCCATGTATGGCCAGTATTTCGGCCAATTGTCGCCCGACGGCAATATCTATGGCTACGGTTCGTTCTTCACATCGCGCGACGGCGAGGTGTATGGCTTGTACCGAAACGGCGACTTGGCTTTCGGAATAAAGAAGGGGAACGATGTGGCAAAGGTTGGTACCAACGACCATTATACGGCTTACGACTTGCACACCGGATATCCGATATACATCATGAAGGACAATCAGAAGTATGCCCCATCGAGCGACATGAAGGTGAAGAACCGATTTATGGTGCTGAAGTATGCTAACGGCGACCAGTATGTGGGCGAATCGACCGACAACAAGCGCGACGGTTTTGGATTATACTTCTATTCAAACGGCAATTTCTATTACGGACATTATAAGGATGGTAAGCAGCAGGGATATGGAGCTCTGTTCAAACAGGCCGACAACACTGTGACCATTCAGTATTGGGATGGAGAAGAAGACGGAGATTGACAAGGTGAACGGAGTCAAGGCATGGCTGCTGGCTGCACGACCCAAGACTCTGACCGGTGCCATTGCGCCTGTGTTGGTGGGTGGAGCGCTGGCGGCAGCTTCGTTCTCGTGGGTGTTGTTCGCCCTCTGCCTGCTCTTTGCCGTAGTGATGCAGATTGACGCCAACTTCGTCAACGATTACTTCGATTTCACTCACGGCACCGACCGTCAGGACCGTCTGGGGCCCGAGCGTGCTTGTGCTCAGGGGTGGGTCACTCCCTCTGCCATGAAGTTTGCCATCATCATCACCACCATCGCGGCATGTGTCGTGGGGCTGGGCATTGTGGCCATCACCCATCAGTGGGAACTGATTGTGGTAGGTGTGGCATGTGTCGTGGGTTGTTTCATCTACACCACACACCTCAGCTACATGGGGTGGGGCGATGTGTTGGTTGTAGTGTTTTTCGGTTTAGTACCCGTAGGCTTCACATATTATGTCATCACATGTGGTGACTTCAGCCTGCCCACCCTGCTTGCAGGCATTGGTATGGGATTGGCTACCGACAACCTGCTCATGGTGAACAACTATCGCGACGTGGAGCAAGACCGCATCAGCGGCAAGCGTACGCTCATCGTACGTTTCGGTCGGCGCTTCGGTCTCAATGCCTATCTGTGGCTCGGCATCGTGGCCACTATCATGGCCGTTGCTGCGATACTCTCCATCTGTCATGCGTCACTCCAGGCACCCCGTGTCAGCATCATCTCAGCTCTGTTGCCGCTTGTCTATTTGGCTTTTCATGTCTTTACATACACTGCCATGAAACGCATGCAAGGACGTGCCCTCAACCAAGTATTAGGACGTACGGCTCTGTGCATATTCCTGTACGGAGTTTTGCTCGCATCAGCAATAACACTATGTATATCGGTGAAATAATATCGCTCACGGTAGCGGTGTCGTGGACTCTCACCGCACTCTTTTCTGAAATAGCATCGAAGCGCATGGGCTCGTTGCCGCTCAACCTGGTGCGCATCACAATGGCGTTGCTTTTCCTCGGACTTACTCTATGGCTCACACTCGGAGTGCCTTATCCCCTCTATGCCGACGGACCTACGTGGTTGTGGCTCTGTCTGTCGGGGTTTGTGGGATATGTGCTTGGCGACTACTGCCTCTTTCGATGTTACATACTCATCGGGGCGAGGTTCGGACAGCTGTTCATGACCCTCGCACCTCCATCGGCGGCTATCATGGCATGGATTCTGCTTGGCGAACGCATGACATGGCTGGCCCTTGGGGGTATGCTGATAACCATTGCGGGAATATCATTGTCGGTGCTCAGCCGCAAACATGATGATGACCACAAGTCACGATTCTTCAGCCTGCAATCATCGCTCTCTGCAAAAGGGATGCTCTTTGGCATCGGGGCAGGTATGGGGCAAGGCATAGGGCTGGTACTCAGCAAGGTGGGTATGCAATACTACGAGGCATCGATACACTCGCATGGCATTTCTGATATGGCAACATATTCAGTGGCCGACGCGCTCATCCCCCTGTCTCTCTCCACCGTCATGCCCTTCGCATCGACCATGATACGAGCCACGATGGGCATCATCGGGTTCTCCGTCGCGCTGTTCCTCTTCTCACATCATGGCGGAGCAAAGCTCACTCATGCTGTGCGCGACCGCCGCGCGATGCTCTTCACCCTGCTCGCCACAATCTTCGGACCCTTTGTGGGTGTGAGTCTCAGCCTCATGGCCACACTATACACAAATACAGGAGTGGCGCAGACCATCATGTCGCTCACTCCCGTACTCATCATCCTGCCTGCCTATCTGTGGTTCCGACAGCCAGTCACACTGCGCGAAATCATCGGAGCCATCATCAGTGTGGCAGGTGTAGCACTCTTCTTCGTGTAGTTCCCGATATAGAAACGACCAGCTTCCCCATGTGCTTCACGACAGTCCGAACCGTTCGGACCGACAGTTCACACCGTTCGGACTGACAGTTCACACCGTTCGGACCGACAGTCCGAGCCGTTCGGACTGTTCGCCAGGTTATATGCTGCTATGATTCAAATCGGGTGTTGAATTGTTAAAAGAGCCTTGGATAGCCGTATTTGTTGTTGTAACATATCACAAAATAAAGAAATTTTTATATCTTTGCACTCGCAAATTTAAGTTAAGTATCAGTGTGAGCAAGACAACAATGGTCAATAAGTTTGCAGAATCTTGCGCTGAAACGATTTCAGGAGAATGAAACATAAAGGAATCATTTGTGGCATACTGGCGGCAGTCTGTTATGGCACAAACCCGTTTGGAGCCCTGCCGCTCTACGAGGAAGGCGTGAACACATCGTCCGTACTCTTTTACCGTTTCTCCATGGCGGTGCTGATGTTGGCTGTCATGCTGCTCGCAGAGCGTAAGTCATTCCGAATCAGCGGCGGAGAATGGAAGACGCTCGGTTCGCTCGGACTGCTCTTTGCCGCATCGAGCATCACATACTATCAGAGTTTCCGATTCATGGATGCCGGCATCGCTTCCACCATCCTGTTTGCCTATCCTGTGATGGTGGCAGTCATTATGGCAGCATGCTTCAGAGAGAAGGTAACGGTATCAACGGTTATGGCAATCTTCCTCGCCATGGTGGGTATCGGCTTGCTATACAGAGGCGATGCAGGCGTAGCACTCAGCACCTTAGGCATCCTCCTGGTCATGATTTCGTCGTTGACTTACGCTGTTTATATCGTAGTTGTCAACCAGTCAAGCATCCGCATGTCGTCGTTGAAACTCACGTTCTATGTGTTGCTGATATGCATGTTGTCTTTGCTGGCCTATTCGTTTACCTCGCCCGAACTGCATCTGATGTTGCCTCCATCGCCACGGGCATGGTTCTTT
>JAFUSD010000234.1 GCA_017480685.1 Bacteroidaceae bacterium | reverse complement strand
GATAATTGCTGTACAAGAATTTCGGCCTTTCTGAGCTGTTAAGCAACCCTTTAAGTGCAAAAATGCCCCCATGAGACTGTCGACGAAACGAGTAAACTCGCCATTTACCCAAAACGGAGTTGAGGATTCATAAGAAAACCAGTATTTCCAAACGTCAATACAAATGTATTTTACAAAATATACCCATATTGAACAATGTTAATCTTTACAAAATCACACGCAAACATAGTTGGAAATATAATTGTAAACAAGTAAACGCGCATGTAGGCATGTAAAATAGTGGTAACAAACATGTAAAAAGCATGAAATACAGATGTAAGGCTAAAAATATGCACACTTCTATTAATATATGATAATTGCTGAAAATCAATAAAATAACATGATTTGTTAGTTCTTTTATTGATTCATTATCCTGGTTTTTGCATAACAGGGCTGCTATATGACCTTTTGAGCGAGTTTTATTATAATGTAATACATAGAAAATCAATAGTATATATCTTTTTGTTCACATGTAAGACTATGGTGTGGATCGCTCTTGATGTTTACATGGATTAAATATGTATAGTTGCTCTCTCAAGATATGTAAAACATGCGTTTTGAAAAAATTTTATTGAAATTTATAATTTTATTTTTAAAATGTTTGGTCGTTTCAAAAATAATATCTACCTTTGTAAACGAATCGAAAATGCTATATAAAGCAAAGTTTCAAGATACAATTGATAAGTAAGTGACGAATTAAATGAAATGAATATCGTGATGGACGATAAGGAACGTATAGAATACATCATCAAGGATAAAGGGCTGAGCAATGTAGAGTTCTCTTCAATTACTGGTATTGCTCCTGCAACTATCTCGCATATCTCGAGTGGGCGCAGCCGTCCTACCCTTGCAATTCTGAAAGGAATACTATCTGGATTTCCCGACCTGAACCCCGAATGGGTGTTTATGGGAACCGGTCCCATGTATAAAGATAATAATGAGTCGTTGCCGGCACAGACAGATGGCCAGGTTTCAGCTTCAGGAAGCTATGATTTGTTTTCGTCTATTGAACAGATGGAGTCTGAAAAGCACGGTGCGTCTCATAAACCCGCTAAACTCCAGGCATCAAAACCAACATCTGTGGCTGCCGACGAAATCAAAGATGTGATTCGCGAATCGTTTGAAACGATGATGGGTCGCCAGCGTCGAAAGATTGTAGAGGTGAGAATTTTCTTTGATGATGGAACATACGAGGCATTCAGCACTCCGAAGGAAAAGTGATTTTTACGATATATTCCCGCTCTGTGAAGACTGGGGCTAACAAGCAAAGATGTGCCGACACGGATCTCTTACCGAAAGACAATTGATGAGAACCAAAAAGAAATTAAGATGTGGCCAAGAACAAATTAAGATGTGACCAAGAAGAAATCAAGATGTGCATCCTGAGCTGGTGAGCTTGAATAAGGAACGATTGAAGACCAAGAAGAAATTAAAGTGTAACCAAAAGGAAGTTAGGATGTGCTTTCTGCTGAGGCAGAGCGAAGACCAAAAAGGAATTAAGATGTGGCCAAAAAGAAATTAAGATGTGCGCAGAAATGGATGAAATGTTGGACAGAAAAGAATGAAATGTAAATCAGTGGAGAAATTAAATGTTGATTGATTATATAGCATCGATGCAGCGGCATCACTACTGCGTGAGCAGTGGATAAAGCATTAGATTTTATATCTATACTGAAAAAATTATTAACTCACTTTTAAGAACATTTAAGAATGTGCAGATGTGTTAATATTTAACTATTGATGCATCACATACTTGGCAAATACAGAAGTCTGTGTTTGCCAAGTTTTTTATGTCATTCAGACCTTGATATTGTGATATCGCTTTTATTTTGTATCTTTGCAGTGTGAATGCAGGCAGATGTATGCGAGTACGATTCGTGTATTTGCATGGTGGCATCCGGCGAGTGTGACACAAACGTTACAATAGACAAATATCTTAATCAGACCGATGAAGAATTACGAAAATATAAACCCCGATTTGCGTGCGTATGTAGAGACCGTCATCATTCCGCTTTACGACGCGTTTGATTCTGCCCATCAGCGTAATCATGTGCTGACTGTGATTGATAACAGCCTTCGTCTTGCCGCCATGTATGCGGAGGCCGATATAAGTATGGTGTATGTCGTTGCAGCCTATCACGATTTAGGGCTGAGCGAGAATCGTGCTACACACCATCTTGCGTCAGGCCGTCTGTTGCGTGCCGACCATGAGTTGTCCAGATGGTTCGCTCCCTGGCAGATTGAAACGATGGCTCAGGCTGTAGAAGACCATCGTGCATCGGCCAAGCAGGCACCGCGATCACTCTATGGTTGTATTGTGGCCGAGGCAGACCGCAATATCGATATCGACGTCATTATACGACGGACGTTGCAGTATGGTTTTTCTCATTATCCGCAGTTAAGTCGCGACGAACATATCAGTCGTTGTGTTCAGCACCTTGTTGAGAAGTATGGGCCGAATGGATACCTCAAACTGTGGATACCCGGTTCGGAAAACGAGTGCAAACTGCATGAGCTGTGGCAACTGATGGACGATGAAGAGGCATTGACTGACACAATAAACCGGTTGTTCGTCGAACTGACGGCAGCCACTCAGACCGGTGCGGCAGCCCCTCAGACCGGTGCTACAGCCGAAGCTTGAGGTTGTTTGTCTTTTCAAACGTAATGATGAAGATTGTGGACCACCCGTTGGTATTTGGTGGCTCAAGGCTCAAGCGTGCGTTTTGTTGATGCAGGATTTGTTGTGAAAGCGGCAGTCCAATGCCTGTGCCAGTGGTCTTGGTGGTGTAAAACGGCACGAAGATTTGCCGGCGTTTATCTTTATCGATGGCTTTACCATTGTTTTTTATGCATATCTCGATATTGCCCTGATAGTTGCGGTGTGCGTATAGTGCAATATGTGGTTGCTCTATCGGATACTCGTCGAAGTTCTCTACAGCATTCTTTATGATGTTGATAAGCACCTGGCGTGTCTGCGTGGGGTCACATTCAAGGCAGAGGTCGGCGGGGCTGATGTCGGCTTCGAATCTCACGTCTTTGGGTACGATTTGCATTTTGTGTATGCTCTCAATTATTTCATCGAGTCTCACGGTCTGCATGTCGGGCTTGGGTAGCAAGGTGTATTTGCGGTATGAGTCTACAAAACGCAAGAGGCTGTGAGCAGTATCGTTTATAGCATCTACGGCATCTGCAATGTCGCTATCCCTCACATCGGAGCGCCTTGCCAGTGTGTCGCTGAGCGATGCTATAGGTGTGGCAGAGTTCATGATTTCGTGAGTAAGTATGTGGGTCAGTCTCACCCATGAGTCGAGTTCGGTGTCCAGCCTGTTATTTGCCATCAGCGTCATCATGTCGTTCATGCTCTCTATGGCATGCCGGTTGCTTCCCCACCATCCATGTGTTGACAGGCGGAACGTGTAGTCGTGGTTCCGTTGCGCTTCGAGCATGAGGTGGCACTGGCGCTTCATGCGTCGGTGGGTGTATATGCAATATGCAATGGCTGCAATGGCTGTCAAGGCTATGATGATGCTTACTGTCATGATGAGTGAATATGAGGGATTGCGGTTTTTATTTCTTCAGTTTGTTGTATAAAGTCTGTCGGCTCACCCCCAGCATTTCTGCTGCCAGACTTATGTTGCCGTGGCATCGGTCGAGTGTGAGTTGAATGTGTTGCTGCTCCATCTTGGCCAGTGGCATTATTGACGGCTTATGGTTCAGTGTGGCAATGATAGTGTTCTTGAGTTGCAGGTTGTCCCATGGTTTCTCAACAAAGTCGGCTGCCCCCAGTTTCAGTCCCTTCACTGCAAGGCCTATGTTGGCGTATGCTGTCATGAGTATAATGGGTAAGTTGGCATATCGGCTGTGAATTTGCTCAAGCCAGAACAGTCCTGCCTGTCCGGTCGATGTGCCGAGATCGAAGTTCATGTCGAGCATCACGAGGTCGGGATGCTCTTGTTGCAGTGTGGTGATTACTGAGTCGGGGCTTGACAGACTTGTAATGCTGTCGAACACATCGGCAAGCAGGTATCGGAGTGATATATGTATGGCGCGGTTGTCGTCGATTATTAGTAGTTTCATGCTGCAAAGTTACTGAATTATTTTATTATGGAACGGTGTTTGCACCAATTATATGTATCGTATACCCTGATATGGGGGCTTTTGTCAAATAATTGGACACGGTGCTGTTAAAAATCTTTACACTCTATGTTTTTTGTGCGTCAATGTTTGGCTGCGCAGGGCTTCAGCTCTAACTTTGCACCCAGAAAAACAAAAACAGATGTTTATGGACACTTTTCAAATATCAGGCATCCGTCAACCGGCCCGAAGGGTTTTAACGACACTTTCACTGATTGTCGTTTCGGGCTGTGTTTATGCTCAGACGCTCAGTATCGGTCAATGTGTCGACTATGCTTTGGGGCACAACCATGACCTCAGGCTCAGTCGTCTGCAAGTTGAGAGTAGCAGGGTGGAGCACACGCGCTCGCTTGCTGCATTCCTGCCAGCCGTATCTGCCAGTTGTGGCATTCAGTACAACTATGGCCGCAGTGTCAGTTCCGAGACAAACACGTATGAAAACGTCTCCACTTTTGCCAATTCGTGGGCAGCTCAGATGTCGATGCCGCTTTTTGACGGCGGATATCTCTTGGCTGGCTATCGTCGCTCGCGCCTTGCTTTGGCACAGAGCACGGAGGCGCTTGAGCAGGCACGTCAGGAACTTGCACTCCAAGTTGTGCAGCAATATATTGATGTGGTTTACTATGATTGCCTTTCGGGCATCATGCAACAAAAACTCTCCGACACCGACACCTTATTAAATATATCTCGTGTGAAGGCAGAACTCGGGCTATTGAGTGAGAGTGAACTTGTGCAGATTCAGGCACAGCGTGCGACGGACGACTACAATCTGGCGCATGTACGTTCGCAGTGCCGTCAGAGTTTGATTGCCCTTTTTACTTCGATGAACTACATGCCAGTCGAGGCCGATACCGCGGTTCTGTCTTCTTTCACCCTCGAGTTTCCAACCTACGATTCATGCAGGCTCGACCGCTTATTCCCTCAGTGGGGCAACAAGTCGGTCTGTCTGGCACAGCTTGAACTTAGGCAGTCGGACTGTAAGCTGCGTCAGGCGTGGAGTTCAATCATGCCGTCGGTGGGTTTGTTTGCGGGTGTATCTACATCTTTCTACAAACGGCTGCACGCTCCTGCCTATTCATCTTATGGGTCGCAGCTCGACCATAACCTTGGCCGCTATTGGGGCATATCTGTTCAGATGCCCATCTTCAATCGCTTGCAGGTCCTTTCGTCTATCCGTCAGGCGCGCATTGTGCGTCAGATGGATACAGAACGCCTTGAGTCGGCCACTGATGAGGCTGCATGCGCATCCCTTTCCATCCGTCTTGATGTAGAGTCGCTCAGTACCGAACAAACCATGATGCAGCTGCGTGTGGAGGCCGATTCGGTGGCATACCACGCACAGATGTTGCGTTATGGTGAGGGGCTTGCTACACAGCTTGAAGTGAGCAATGCTGCATCTACCTTGCTTGAGAGTCGTGTGGGGCGTCTGCGCACACGACTCACTCTGTTGGCAAAGCGTCTGCTGCTCAGTTTTTATACTCACTAAGGTGTAAACGTTATCATACATAGGTATTAATCATCTAAAAACATCAGGTATATGGATATAAAGATAGAAAACAATCGCAGGCTGCGTCCGCGTCATGTGGCATATATTGCGTGTGGTTTGGCTGTCGCCGTTTCCGTGGTATGGATGTTGACTGGTGGTAGCAATTCAGCACTCAAGGTCAGCCTTGCCGATGTGACGGTGTCCTGTGTGGAGGCGGCCGAGTTCAAGGATTATACTCGCCTTACAGGCAGTGTGAAACCCTTCTCTGTGGTGCAGATAAGTCCCGAAGAAGGCGGAATCGTGATGGAGAAGGTAGTGGAAGAGGGTTCTCATGTTGATAAGGGCGATGTGATTGTCCGCTTGTCAAATTCGTCTCTCGACCTCCAGATTCTCAATGCCGAGTCAGAGTTGGCCGAGAAACAGAACTTGCTGCGCAATACGCAGGTAGCCATGCAGCAAGACCGTCTGAACAATGAGACAGAGAAGGTACAGCTTGATATGGACACTCAGCGTAAGCAACGTGCCTATGAGCAGCAGTTGCGTCTTTATGGCGAGCATCTCGTGAGTCGTGAAGACTATCAGCGGGCACTCGAGGACTATGAGGTTAGCCAAAATAAACATCGCCTCATAAGCCAGCGTCTGCTACAGGACAGTTTATATCGGACGGTGCAGATGGAACAGATGGAGGATAACCTGCGGAGTATGCGTCGCAGTGTTCAGATGACTCGTGAACGTAAGTCACGTCTCGAAGTGCGTGCTCCCATAAGTGGCGAACTCGGACTGCTTGATGTGGAGCTTGGACAGAGTGTTGCTGCGGGGCAGATGATTGGTCAGCTCAATGACCTCAGCAACTATAAGATACAGGCTTTGGTTGACGAACACTACATAGACCGTGTCAGCATGGGGCTCACCGCCACTTGCGTCCGCCCCGATGCCACTTACCGTCTCACCCTGCGCAAGGTCTATCCCGAGGTGCGTCAAGGCCGGTTCCAGACCGATTTCGTGTTTGCCGGACCACATCCCGATGGTATACGTACCGGACAGACATACTATCTCGACCTTGAACTTGGTGAACCGTCTACATCGGTAGTCATTCCGCGTGGCGCATTCTTTCAGACTACTGGCGGTCTGTGGATATTTGTGGTCGACCGTTCCGGCACTCGTGCCTACCGTCGCTCCATACGGATAGGTCGCCAGAATCCGCAATTCGATGAGGTGGTAGAGGGACTGGAACCAGGCGAGCGGGTCATTACCAGTGGATATGAAGCCTTTAAGGACTACAGCGAGTTGCGCTTGCATTGAATGTCGAAACCATTAATTCTTAAATACAATGAACATATTTCGTAATCTTCTTTACATGGCTCGCCGCTTCAGGCTTGCTACGACGCTCAATCTGTTTGGGCTGGTTCTGGCTCTTGCCACGTTTTATCTGTTCCTGACTCAGGTGAGGTTTAATTATAGCTACAATCGTAACTTCCCCGACTATGAGCGTGTCTACCGTCTTGAGGTTTGCACGGGTTCGGAAGCTGGGTGGTGGGTCACACTTTGCAGGCCGCTTATTAATTGTGTGAGCAATTTGCCTCAGGTCGAGGTTGTCACCACCATGTTTAACTGGAATGACACCGATTCGGTGGGCACTGCCGGTATTGCAGTGCAATACAATACTGTGCGTGTGGCCGATGAGGGTCTGGCTGTATTCTCGCCGCAGGTGGTCGACGGTTCTCTCGACCTTGGGGTGAGGGGTGAGCCCACGGTGCTTATTCCTCGTTCGCTTGCCGAGACATTGTTTGGCACTCCCTTGGTGGCCGGACGTCATATTTCCTTGGGTGGCGACAGTGTGAAGGTGGGTGGTGTGTATGCCGACTTCCCGGCCAACTGCAGCATGCCAAATGCGGTTGTCAAGAGTCTTGGGGATGAGGGCATGATTAACTTTAGCGAATATGCTTATCTTGGTTTCGTGAAATTGCGCGAGAATATTGACACCGATGCTTTCTTGGCCGATTTCGACAGCATTGCGCTTGCTCAGTTCAAAGCCGACTTGTGGGGCGCTGCTTCTGATTATGACAAGGTGTCGGATGCCGAGCGTGATTTGTTTGAAGAGCAGTTCCGTACGGCTTTCGGCAACAAGAGCATGCGTCTGACGCCGGTGAGCGAGACATACTTCTCGGGTGTGTCGCAAAAATATGATAAGGGGAATGCTTCCATGCTTTTCATCCTCGAGCTCTCGTGCCTGCTTGTTCTTGTCATTGCAGCAGTCAATTTCCTCAACTTTGTTCTTGCCCAAAGCCCTATGCGGGTTAAGGGTGTGAACACTCGGCGTGTGTTGGGGCAGACCGTCGGGCACCTGCGTCTCATGCTCGTGGCCGAGAGTGTGACGACGGCTCTTATTGCTTGTGTCGTGGCTGTGGGTGTGGTTTGTCTTGCCGACCGTTCGGTTGAGTTGCACAGCTTGTTGCAGGGCAGCATTTCGCTGGCCGACAATATGCCTGTCTTGTTGTATACTGTTCTTGCGGCATTGGCTATAGGGTTGGTTGCCGGCTGCTATCCGGCTTGGTTCATCACGAGTCATGAGCCTGTGATGGTGCTGAAGGCTTCGTTTGGACTCACTCCGAAGGGCCGCCGCTTGCGCACGTTGCTTGTCTGCATGCAGTTGTTCATCTCGTTTTTTGTGGTTACATACATCGTCATTTTGCAGCAGCAGAGCCACTACATCTACAACAGCGATTATGGTTTTGCAAAAGACGAGGTGATGTATGCCGACCTGAACGATGAACTGGTGGATAAGCGTGATGCCCTGCGGGCCGAGATTATGAACATTCCGGGTGTAGAGAACGTGGCTTATTCGCGTTATGCTTTGGGCACACAGTCGGAATATATGAGGTGGGGACGTGGCGACACTGACGACCGCCGCATCACCTTCACCTGCCTGCCGGTCGACTATAACTACTTGCGCACTATGGGCATCAAGGTTATCGAGGGTCGAGATTTTGGCGAACACGACTCTGATTGCATGATTATTAACGAGGTGGCGCGCCGTGCATGGCCGTGGGTTGAGCTTGACCAGCCGTTGATCGATGGTCTGGAACCGGTGGTGGGGGTGTGCGATAATGTGCGTTTTGCATCTGTCAGACAAGACCGTGCCTCAGAGCCGATGGCATTCATCATCTTTGGCGAGAACTATAGCTCATGGGGTGTGCAGGAGCGCACGCTCAACGTGCGTGTGGCAGCCAATATAGATAAGGTGTCGGTGCGCCGCAAGGTGCAGGATGTGATTCTGGGCATGGGTGGTACGCCCGATGTTGAATTGCGGTTCATCGACCCTGTGCTCGAACAGCTCTACCATGAGGAGTTCCAGTTCATACATCAGGTGCTGTGCTTCTCGGTGGTTTGCCTGCTCATCACGCTCATCGGTGTGTTCTGCCTCACAATGTTTGAGACTGAATATCGCCGCAAGGAGATAGGCATACGCAAGGTTATGGGTTCTACCACGTGGCAAATCATTGGTATGTTGCTTCGCCGTCATGGCTTGTTGTGTGCCGTCAGTTTCGTGGTGGCGGCTCCCCTGGCCTGGCATTATGGACACGACTGGCTCATGAATTTTGCAGAGCGTACGAGCATTCGCCCTTGGGTGTTTGTTGTGAGCTTGACGGTGGTGACATTTGTGACACTGGCCACGGTGGTCATACAGAGCTGGCGCACTGCTAACGAGAATCCTGTAAACAGTATTAAGACCGAATAAACATATACAACCATGATTAAAGTATCAGATTTGAAGAAGGTGTTTCGCACCGACGAGGTGGAGACCATTGCCTTGAATGGCATAAACCTTGAAGTGGCCGACGGCGAGTTTGTGGCAGTGATGGGTCCGTCGGGCTGTGGCAAGTCGACACTGCTCAACATCCTCGGCCTGCTCGACAACCCGACTGAGGGCACGTATACCATCGACGGCATCGATGTGAGCCACTTTACCGAGAATGAGCGCACACACCTGCGCCGCGGGCAGTTGGGCTTTGTGTTCCAGTCGTTCAACCTTATAGATGAGCTTACCGTTGCCGAAAACGTAGAACTGCCGCTGAGATATATGGGCGTAGGCCGGGGCGAGCGCCGCCGGCGGGTGGAGGCCGTGTTGCAACGCCTGGCAATCAGTCACCGTGCAGGCCATTATCCTGGACAGCTGTCGGGCGGTCAGCAGCAGAGGACGGCCATAGCGCGGGCGGTGGTGTGCAACCCCAAGCTCATACTTGCCGACGAACCTACCGGAAACCTCGACTCACACAATGGCGAGGAGGTGATGCACATGCTGAGACAGCTGAACGAAGAGGGCACCACCATAGTGATGGTGACTCACTCGCGCCGCGATGCAGGATATGCAAGCAGGATAGTGAACCTGCTCGACGGACGGGTGGTGGAAACCACAATGCTATAGATGCTGGCCTGCGAGGATATCCTCGCAGCCCGTTGAGGATATCCTTGCAGGTCGTTGAGGATATCCTCGCAGGTCGTTGAGGATATCCTCGCAGGTCGTTGAGGATATCCTTGCAGCCCGTTGAGGATATCCTCGCAAATACAATACCATGCAGGCATCTGCAGGTATGCATGCCGATGTGTGGCGTGCAGGAAGGAAAAAGGGGTGGAAAACGTCCCACCCCTGGTTTGTAATTAGTAATTTGAGTTATGGCCGGATAGGCTTGGGACAAGTATATGCAACCTCGCCGTTAGTCTTTATTTATCAGTCTTGATATAGTCGAGAATTTGCTCGGCATGTATCTTGGTCTTTATCTGCTTGGGCTGGAATATATGTTCCACGATACCTTCCTCGTTCACGAGGTAGGTGGTGCGCAGGATGCCCATAGTGGTGCGGCCATACATCTTCTTCTCGCCCCATGCCCCGAGCTGTTGCAGCAGCGTGGTATCGGTGTCGGCAATAAGTGGGAAACTGAGGTTGTGGCTGGCTGCAAACTTCTGTTGGGCAGATGCCGAGTCTTTGCTCACACCAATCACTTCGTATCCGTTCTGCCTCAGTTCGGCCAGATGGGCTTCGAGCGAACATGCTTCGGCTGTGCATCCCGAGGTGTTGGCCTTCGGATAACTGTAGAGAACGAGCTTGCGACCGCGCAGGTCGCTGCTCTTGATGAGGTTGCCATTTTGGTCGGTGCCCAATATGTCGGGTATTCGGTCGCCTATATTCATAATCTCGGTTGTTTATGGTTTTGTGTGCAAAGATAAGCATAATAATCGATAAACGAATTAAGAATGGGCGATATTTTAGTGAATAAACGCTAAAAATCACGTGTCAGCGAAAATTATTACACATTATGCATTGTGACTTATGAATTATTTTCGTATCTTTGCCGACAGAATCAGAGACACGAAAACTATTGTATAACCAAAGTTAGATTATTAAGATTATGGCAAAGAAATGGGTATGCCCAGTATGTGGCTATGTTCACGAGGGCGACACTCCACCCGAGAAGTGTCCACAGTGTAAAGTTCCCGGGTCGAAATTTGTATTGAAGGAAGATAAAGGCGGACTTGAATTTGCTTGCGAGCATGAGCTTGGCGTTGCAAAAGCTATCCCCGAGGGCGAAGAAGGCGCATTTGTGCTTCAAGGCCTTAAGAACGACTTCAACGGCGAGTGCTGCGAAGTTGGTATGTATCTTGCAATGAGCCGTCAGGCCGACCGCGAGGGATATCCCGACGTGGCTGAGGCTTTCCGTCGCTATGCATTCGAGGAGGCTGAACATGCAGCCAAGTTTGCTGAACTGCTCGGCGAAATCGTTTGGGACACCAAGACCAACCTCTACAAGCGAATGATGGCTGAGGAAGGCGCATGTGCAGGCAAACTGAAAGTGGCTCAGGTGGCAAAGAAACTCGGCCTCGATGCAATCCACGACACCGTTCACGAGATGGCAAAAGACGAAGCACGCCACGGAGCCGGATTCCAGGGACTCTACAACAAGTACTTCAAGTAAGAAACAGTTTTATTAACACTAAACACACACACATTCCTCATTATGAAGAAATATGTATGCGACGTATGCGGATGGGAGTATGATCCCGCCGTAGGTGTGCCCGAGGCTGGCATAGCTCCAGGCACTCCATTCGAAGAACTGCCCGACGACTTCGAGTGCCCGCTATGTGGAGTTGGAAAAGACCAATTCTCGGAGGCTGAATAATGTCACGACCTCACCCCAGGTATATCCCACCATTCATTATTAAGGACAATTGCTGAATCGAAGCAATTGGGGAGCAAAGCGACGGAGGGACGTGGGGTGAGGTTTTTTTTTATATCAATATCTATGAACGAACACAGACGCAGACTCAACGCTCAATTCTTGCTGGCCGTATTTTCGTGCATGTTGCTACTCACGTGGTGCCATGTACACACTTATGATGCCGGCCTCGATTGTCCCGAATGTCACCATCATGTGGGGCATGCCCACATGTCGATACCCCATGTAGGTATCGACACCTGTCTGCTCTGTCAAATCGTTCACACACCCTACCAACCTGCTGCATTGCTCAGTCATGCAGTCATGTTTCGGTTGGTGGCAGCAAAACCGGTGAGGTTCTGTTGCAAGGCCGTTATTGCTCCTGTCCGCAGCGCTGTATCGCTGCGCGCACCTCCTGCTGCTTGATGATTTTCTGTCGCGTATCGCGTTTTGTGCTTATGCCCCCATTCCGCATCGTTGGGGCATAGCTCTGCTTTTATTATCACATTATTAACATCACATAATCATCAACAGTATGAAACAAATCATCATATTGCTGCTGTTGTCGTATAACGCCGTGCCGACACATGCAGCAGGCACATCAACATTTCACGTAGTGCCCGATGATACTACCCACCGCCACGAGCGCGAAGTTCTGCTCGACGAGGTGGAAGTCATCGGTGTGGGTGGCACACAATGTCTCAAGACCGCCTCGTCGCCATTCACCGTGTTCAACCATTCCGACCTCGCAAGTGCTCCATCCATCAATTTCATGGAGACCATATCGCGTCAGCCAGGACTCTCGCAGATATCTACAGGTGTAGGCATTTCTAAGCCAGTCATCCGCGGATTGGGCTACAATCGTGTGGTTGTGGTCGAGGGCGGCATACGTCAGGAAGGACAGCAATGGGGCGACGAACACGGCCTCG
>JAFUSD010000233.1 GCA_017480685.1 Bacteroidaceae bacterium | reverse complement strand
GCAGCAGTGTGCACCACACTCAGAGCGTGGTGGGCGGCAATCAGATGGATTATGCCGAATGGGGCGGCGAGCATATCAACGACTATAATGCGTCGTGGGGTGTACGTGCGTTGTGTGTCGATATTCCCGTCACCAACCCTGTGTATCACGAGTCGTTCGGCACTATGGAACAGACGAAGGTGGATGCCTACAAGTTCTACTACATCACGTATGATGGCAAGACGGCATGCTACCTGTGTTACGACTATCGCACTAAGAAGTACGACAACGGGTTGTGCGACTTTACTGGCGATGGAGTGTATAACGATTGGGTTATCAAGCTGTCGCCAGCCGACGGTAGCGATGCGAAGGCTCCTGACGACACGGCAGTAGATCCGATTGTAGTGCCTACAGCAGGCGAGGGCGAGGTGGAAATCAATCTGTCGGTGAACGAGAAGAAGGATGAAGACGACTACACGGCATCGAAACTCTCGATTCATGTGCGCGACACGACGGATGTGGAGGTGTTCATGCCGGTGCCTGCCGCCTTCTACTGCGATGCCGACGATAAGTACATAGTGCTCACTCACGACATCGAGTTGGCATACGGCAGCACTGTGGTGAACTACGACGTGAACGGCAACGTGGTGACAGCCAATGTGGTGTACGAACCTGAGGGCATTCGTATCACGACCCATGGCATCACGGCCGAGGTGCTGCAATATCTGCGCACTACCTGTCATGACGGCATCACTATCGAGGTCTACAACTACTTCAACGACAGCATGAGCCGCGAGGCCTTGAAGCCGTATCTCGACAAATCTACTGTAACTTTCACAGCCAACACGGGGCGCTATATCAACGCATTCGGCATAGTCGGCGGTGTGGTCAATCCGTGGGATTGCAAGGTGACACCCATATCATCGGCATACGCATCTCCGGTGAAGGGATGGGGAATGAATAATTCGGAGCAAAACGATATTTACACGTTGTAGATGTACACACTACCGACACTGAAATACTTCTGGCTGCAACTGACGGAGTATGTCACGTATTACGCGACAGACTTCTTCAACATGTTTCGCGACTATCCTGCCGAAGTGAAGATAGCTGCGTGCATTGTGATTGGCTCGGTGGTTATCATGGTGGTTATCATGGTGGCGATGATGGTGAAATCGCACCGCGAACAGTGCGAGCGCCGACTTGTGCAGCGGTTGCAATATAGGTTCAGTTCGGCCATCAACACGGTGATGTATTCCGACATCAACCCCAACCTCTCGCTCGTTGAGATGAAAGACCTCATCCACCGTCTCGACCCGACCCACAAAACGGAGTTCCTCAACAGGAAGAGCGAGCGCTGCATGCTATGCAAGATAATCTATTCGCGCTACATCACCGACACTCCGCCCAGCAACCGTCTGCACAACATACACGTGATGCTTGAGGTGTTCAACATACCAGCCTTTCTCGAAAACCAGGTGAGCCTGGGCTGCATGAGCAAGAAGGTATGTGCGCTGAGCATGATGCGTGCGTTCAGGTTGTATATCAATCCGTGGGTAATCAACAAATTGCTCAATTCGAAGAGCATCCGCGTGCGTCGTCTGGCCATGTATTCATCGATTATGGCCAGTTCTGACAGCGACCTCGACTACTTCGAGACTGACTTCTTCGACGACCACAGCTGCATCTACGACGAGATAGAACTGGGCTATTCGCTTCACCGCCGCCAGGCAGCAGGGCTGCAACTGCCCAACCTTGCCCACTGGGCTCACTGGCAGAAGCGCCACAACACACGTTGCATGTTTGTGCGCCTCATGCGCCGGTTCAACCAGAGGGAGTATTGCAGTCAGTTGGTCGACCTCTTCAG
>JAFUSD010000232.1 GCA_017480685.1 Bacteroidaceae bacterium | reverse complement strand
GCAACATCCAGCATAATACTGATGAAATGCGCACTGTCACCACATGGGGCGTGGCATCGCTGAACTACGGCATGAAGATATTCAAGGATGTGAATATGTCGGTGGGAGAACGTCTGTACGTAAATCACAACAAAGCCCACGACTATCTGTACCATCCCGACACTCTGATGCTGGCATCTTCGCTCGATGCGTTGGGAGCCATCACCGACATAAACAATTCCTACGACAGTCGCCTCAACGTAGTGGAAAACGAACTGGGAGTTTCGTTCAGCACACGCGGTTTATACACCTACCAGCCAGGACTCCCTTATAAAGTCAACTATCAGCGTCTGAGCGTAGACTTGAGTTTGCCCATGAACCACGCGTCGTACGACTATCTGCGTGGCACACTCGACACCCTTGCCCGTCAGAACTCACTGTTTCTCAACACATCGGCATCGTTCCGCAATGTATCGGAAGACGGCAAGCACGATTTCAGAATCCATGCCAGCCTCAATCGCCAACCCGTCTATCTGCCCGACCGCATCACCTATCGCGACGACAGCCAGCCACTCGTCGTGAAGCTGGGCAATCCCGACCTCAAGAGCACCGTCACATCAAGCTTCGGCATCGATTTCTCCAACAAATTCGGAGAACATCAGCAGCAGTGGCATGTAGGCACATCGGCCAACATATATCACCGGCAGACGGCACAATCGGTAAGCTACGACACCGAGACGGGCGTCTATACCTATCGGCCTATGAACGTGAAGGGAGCATATCGGCTCGGCGCCAAGTTCGACTTCTCGCGTGCAATCGACCACGACGAACATTGGACGTGGCAGACAGGAGCCGACGCAGGGTTCAACCACTCCATCGACCACTCTATGTTTGCAGGCGAGAACGCAAGTCACGAGAACATTGTGAATACGCTCACCCTGCACGACGGAGCATACCTGCAATACAACAAAGACAAGCTCAACATCCGCGCCACGGGCGACATCCGCTGGCGACACTCGGAAGGCCGAATGTATGACTTCGCAACGCTCAACGCCACCGACTTCCAGTACGGCCTCTCTGCCCGCTACACCACCCCTCCCCTATGGGGCAGACATGGAGGGGGCCTGACGCTCTCGGCCAACGGAACGATGTACAGCCGTCGCGGGTATGGCAGCAGCGAACTGAACACCGACGACTTCGTGCTCAATGCCTCCATCAGCCAACCCTTCTTCAAGGGAAAGCTCATCGCTCGCATCGAAGCCTTCGACCTCCTCCATCAACTCTCGTCAACCAGCTACGACATCAATGCACAAGGGCGCACCGTGACCTGGCACCGCTCTCTTCCGCATTACGTAATGCTGCACATGGTGTATCATTGGAACAAGAACCCGAAGAAATAATTTTTTGTTCATAAAGACCTATAGGCACCAAGCCCCGCTGCATCGCGACGACGCGGCGGGGCTTTATGTAATTAACAAATAAAGGAAGTTAAAGGGGAGATAAAAGGAAGTTAAAAGGACGAATGATACAGGATGGCCTAATTGTCAATTCTCAATTGTCAATTGGCGCAAAGCGAATAATTAGTCCCAGAATCCGTCACTCCATACGTCGCGGTCTTTCACTCGCTGTTCGCTGGTCGATGCGCTACCACCATTTTTCATACCGGAATTTCCTTGTACGCTCACCTGCATCATCGCAGTGTGTGCCTTCACTTTTGTGATCTCCGTCTGTGGTTTGATATAATGCTTCATGTCAATCAATGAATAATGAATAATGAATAATGAATAGCTGATGCTTTCCTTCCGGATTGTTTATGCTGGATAGACTCTCCCACCTGAAAGGGGGAGTACCCGCAGGGGGAGGGGGTCTCCTCCCCGCATGGCACTATATTAATT
>JAFUSD010000231.1 GCA_017480685.1 Bacteroidaceae bacterium | reverse complement strand
TTTTTGCGTATGCCTGCGGTGTCGATGAAGCGGAAGAGGGTGCCGCCGATGGTTATGCTGTCTTCCACGAGGTCGCGGGTGGTGCCTTGTTGGTCGGATACGATGGCGCGGTCGTCGTGGAGTAGTTGGTTCAGGAGGGTTGACTTGCCTACGTTTGGTGCACCTATTATAGCTACGGGTATTCCGTTTTTCAGTGCGTTGCCGGCACGGAAGGTACTTGCGAGGTGTGTGATTACGTCGTGTATGTTTTGTGCAAGTACAAGCAGTTGCTGGCGGTCGGCAAATTCTACGTCTTCTTCCGAGAAGTCAATTTCGAGTTCGAGTAGCGATGTCATATTGAGCAGTTGGTCGCGCAGATGTCGCATCGTATTGCTATATCCGCCTCTCATCTGACTCATTGCCAACCGGTGTGATGCTTGGGTAGATGATGCTATGAGGTCGGCCACAGCTTCTGCCTGGCTGAGGTCCATCTTGCCGTTGAGGTATGCGCGTTGGGTGAATTCGCCGGGTTGTGCCATTTGACTTCCGTGGTTGATGAGTAGTGTGAGTATGGTTTGTATGATGTATGATGAGCCATGGCATGAAATCTCGACCGAGTCTTCGCCTGTGTATGAATGTGGCGCACGGAAGATGGTGACGAGCACTTCGTCGACGATATCTTGGCCGTCGACTATGCGTCCGAAGTGGAGTGTGTAGCCAGCTGCGTCGGTCAGCGATTGCTTGTTTTGCGATATGAACACTTTGTCGACGATGCTTATTGCGTCGTCGCCCGACACTCTAATAATTGCGATTGCACCGCCTGCTGAAGTTGAATTTGCACAAATTGTTTGCATTATATCCGCGTCTTTCGTTATTTTTCTGTGCAAAGATACGAATAAATTAAAAAATAGCGTTACCTTTGCATTTGTAAATACAATAATAAATGAACAACAGTTTATGAATAAGTTGATTTTTGCATGTATCGGGTTGATTATGTCGGTCGACATGTCGGCTCAGCAGTATTCCGAGGATGGCCCCACGATGGGTTGGAGTTCGTGGAATACATACGGTTTCAACATCAGTGAATCGATAATCAAGAAGCAGGTGGATGCCATGGTGGCAAATGGCTATTCAAAGGTGGGGTATCGCTATATAAACATTGATGACGGATACTTCGGAGGCCGCGACTCTGAGGGTCATCTGCTCATCCACCCCACACGTTTCCCCAACGGCATGAAGACCGTGGTGGACTATATCCACGCTAAAGGATTGAAGGCTGGCATATATTCGGATGCTGGCAAGAATACCTGTGCATCCTACTTTGGTGGAGATAAGATTGGCGAAGGTGTGGGTCTGCTCGGACATGAGCAAGATGATGCCAATCTTTGGTTCAACGAGTTGGGGTTCGACTTCATTAAGGTTGATTTCTGCGGCGGTTCGGCCGGTCACAACAAAGACCACCTGCAACTGAACGAGGAGCAGCGCTATCGTATGATATGGCAAGCCATCCTAAATACTGGACGCACCGATGTGCGCATGAATATCTGCCGCTGGGCATTTCCTGGCACATGGGCCACGGAGGTATCGACAAGTTGGCGCACTACGGGCGACATCAATTGCAGCTGGGGCTCGATTAAGTCGATATTGAAGGAAAACTTCTATCTTTCGGCCTATTCGGGTAAGGGACGGTTCAACGACATGGATATGCTCGAGGTGGGTAGAGGACTTTCGAACGAAGAAGATAAGACTCACTTTGGCATGTGGTGTATGATGAATTCGCCTCTGCTCATCGGTTGTGATATGACCAACATATCGACCACAGCGCGCAACCTGATGTGCAACAAGGAACTGATTGCATTGAATCAAGATACTCTGTATCAGCAGGCATATGTGGTTAAGCGCGATGGCGAAACGTATATCATGGTACGCGACATAGAGACACTGAACGGCAAGGTGCGTGCTTTAGCAATGGTGAACCTGAGCGATGCTGGCAAGGTGATGGAAGTGAACTTTGCCGACCTTGACTTGGGTGGCACCGTGCGCATGCGCGACCTTTTCCTGCAACATGACATGGGTGATAAGACCGAGAGTTTCCGCATAACAGTGCCGGCACATGCAACCAGAATCTACCGACTTGAGGCCGATGAGCGCTATGAGCGCACCGTGTATGAGGCCGAGGCAGGATATAACACTGCATATCAAGAAATAACTAATAATCAGACAGTTCCATCTGCTGCTTATTCTGAAGCCGACAACTGCTCGGGCGGAGCAAAGGCCGGATGGCTGGGCAAGAAAGCAGAGAACGACCTGCAATGGAAAAACGTGTATTCAAAATATGGTGGCAGCTATACAATGACTATTGACTACATGTCTGGCGAGAACCGATATGTGACGGTGCAAGTAAACGGTCGCACCATACGCCGCCTGCAACTCAATTCAGGCAACTGGGATACTGTTAAATCGGCTACACTGAACATCGAACTGAACCCAGGCAACAACGTCATACGTCTGTTCAACACCTCCGACTGGATGCCCGATATAGACTGCATGCGCCTTGAATTCAACGTGCCGGCAGCAATCGACGGGGTAAAGTCGAAAAAGAAAAACAAAAACATCTATTCCATTGACGGAGTAAGACAGACAGAAGCAACTACACCAGGAATATATATTATTGATGGTAAGAAGGTGAAATTGTAACAGTAAATTAAGTTCAGTATACCTCATCATAGGATTGTGGTAACACTTTTATGCGCTGTTCCCAACGTCTGTACCGGCAGTTCCTAATAATGGGAACTGCCGGTTCTCATATCAGATGCATATAGTCCGAATATCGAAAACTGTCAGTTCGAACGGTGTGAACTGTCAGTCCGAACG
>JAFUSD010000230.1 GCA_017480685.1 Bacteroidaceae bacterium | reverse complement strand
AGAGAAGTTATCGCTCGCTTTGTTCGCTCAGGAAGTTAAAAGGACGAATGATACTACTGGTAGGTATCGTCCCTTTAACTCCCCTTAAACTCCCCTTTAACTCCTCTGTAACTTCTTATAACTGACATGCGAAACTTGTATATGTTTACAATTGATGGTGTGCTTTTGTGCAAGCAACAATGTGTTTTTGTGCAAGCAACGATATGCTTTTACACCTTTATTAATTCGTACGCGCGCGTACCGATGCCTATTTCCTCGGCATATTGCAGCCCTGCCTGCCAGTCGGTGTCGGGGTGCAGAAGGTGGAACTTGTCTGCATCTGCGCCTTCGTGATGGTGGCAACAATGGTCGTGCTCTGTGCCCTCAGCCTTCTCTGCACACTCGGTGAGCATGTTGTCGGTGCGCAATGTGGGTGCGGCATTCACCAGGTCGGCGCATGCTTGGTCGAGGGCCACGGGGTCGAAGCTGGCTGCCATACCGAGGTCGGGCACCACGGCTGCATCGTTGTGTGCCCAGCAGTCGCACTCGGGGCTTACGTTCATGATGAATGCGATGTGGAAGTTTGGCTTGTCGTGTAGCACTGCCTTGGCATATTCGGCTATCTTGTAGTTGAGAATCTTGCTGCTCTCACCGTCGCCCATCACCACTGCTTGTTGCCGGCACAGGGCCACACACTGTCCGCAGCCGATGCAGTGGTCGTAGTTGATGGCTGCCTTGCGGTCGACGACGTGTATTGCATCGTGGGCGCAGTTGCGTTCGCATGCTTTGCAACCGATGCATTTGTCGGCAATGACCCGCGGCTGCGAAGTGGAGTGTTGCTCGCGTTTGCCTGCCACACTGCCGCCTCCCATGCCCAGGTTCTTGAGCGCACCGCCAAATCCCGCCATCTCGTGACCCTTGAAGTGCGACATGCTCACCACCATATCGGCCTCGGCCAGTGCCGCGCCAATCTTGGGTTGGGGGCAATAAGTGCCGCCGATGTCCACTATGCGCTCATCGTTGCCACGCAGGCCGTCGGCTATGATGACGTCGCAGTCGGTGGCTATGCGGTTGAACCCGTTGACCATAGCAGTGTGCAGATGGTCGACAGCATTGCTGCGGTAGCCGCTATACAGCGTGTTGCAGTCGGTGAGGAACGGCTTGCCGCCCTTCTCCTTCAGCATCCTGACAATCACTGCCGCATAGTTGGGGCGTATGTATGCCACGTTGCCATACTCTCCGAAATGTATCTTGATGGCCACATACTTGTCTTTCACGTCGAGGCCCTCGATGCCTGCGCGGCGCACCATGCGCTCCAGTTTCTGCAACAGGTTGGAGCCTTCGTGGGCACGCAGGTTGGTAAAATATACTTTAGAAGTCATGTTGGTTGGGTTAGTTTCACGATGCAAATATACTAAAAACCTTCGACATAACTAATCTTTGAATAAAAAAATGCTTCCGAAATGTAAATAATCAGTCATAGAGAGCCGCCAATTCCAAATAATTTCGTATCTTTGCAGCCGCAAACGAACAGATCGGGATGTAGCGCAGTTGGTAGCGCACTACGTTCGGGACGTAGGGGTCGGGCGTTCGAGTCGCCTCATCCCGACCAAAACCGAGAGCCAGGTTGATACATCTCAACCTGGCTCTCGCTGCATATATACTTAAACCAATTGCTTGGTTATAAGATTTTAGTTTTTTCGAAGTGATGTTAGTTTTTGACCATTATATGTCCAATATTCATTGCCATTGACAGTAGTCATGTTTTTTCCGCCATACATATTTAAATATTTTTTTGCTAAAAATGAACTATGGCCTTTTTCACCTCGACATTCAAACAGATTTCCACCTATATATTTAGCTGAAATTACATTTTGATTTTCATCGTAGATTTCATTCCCACATCCATCTGTTAGTACAACAACAAAGTCATCTTCACCGACAAAAACAAGATCTAAGTCCATGCGAGGTTTTCTTTTTAGTAGTTCTGTGTTTTTTTCTTGAGAAGAATTATCCTCTTTATTTAAAATAACATTATTGCAATAACATATTTTTGCAAGAATTTTTATCTGCAGATCTGCATCTTCTGCATTATAAGAGTTTGCTATAAGATCGTGATCGTATGATTGAACAGCAAATTTTATATTTCTTCTACGCACTCCGTATACAAATTCTTTACCTGCGGGAATCTTGTCTTCTTCAAGTTCTTTGTTTATTTGTTTGCTATTTTCAATATCATAGATATCATTGCATAATATCATGCGTATAACATCATCAGTATGTGACTTATATGGAAATATAAAAACATCATATAAAACAGAGGTCACTGGAATTCCTGTTCTACTTTCTTGCTTTATGCGTTTAATGGCCTCCTTCCTTATTATTTCATCAGTAATGCTATCAATGTAACCGTGAATGCTTGTTTCACCAATTTTCACCCATTCACCAGCCTCACGCGAAAGAATCTCATCATTGAAATACTTTTCTTCACATTGCTCTGGTCCGAAAACATACACAATTGTGTAATCAGAATTTCTATTCATATTTGCTAATTAATTTTATTAAAGATACATTATTTTAATCGCATTATTACGCATATGACGCAATTGAATGTCTTGGTTAAAAAGGATGCCATCGAGTACAATACCTCCTTGGGCTTCGCATTCGATTTCTTCCTCCAACTGCTTAAGTTCGTCTTTTGTCAAGTCGCTCTCATCAAGACCTGCTTCTTGCAAAGCTATTCTTACCTTGTCGTTCATAATAGTTTGATTTTATCGATGCAAAGATACAACTTATTATTCAAATGTTCAAGTATTCATCTAATAATTTATATTTTTTGTTCTTTTTCCTTGCTGTTCTTGAATTTTTGTATTATCTTTGCAGCAGAAATGAGCCCGCTATTGTCT
>JAFUSD010000229.1 GCA_017480685.1 Bacteroidaceae bacterium | reverse complement strand
CGTGCCATATTCATAATAGTCATAATCCCAATACACATCCTCCGTCGCCACGATGTCATGCTTGAACTCGCCCAGGCTTATCGCCATCTCGCCATAATACACCAGCATCGCATTCACGAAATGGTCGGGAATCCCCACACTCACCCCCTCAGCCGTAAACATAGGCTCGCGCGCAGCCCCTTTCTTATACAAATCGTTATACATATTCACCCCCATCAACGTAGGCATATCCTCCATCTTGTTCTTTGCCGTAGCGATCGTCCGTCCGCCGATATACACACCGGCCGTCACATGCCACCGCTTGTCCCGAAACGGCATCCAGTCCACCAGCACCTTCACATTGCCAAACCGCGGACGCCCCACCATGTCGATATTATCCTTCATGTCGTAACCGATGAAGTTGCGCATGAACCCACGTATGTTCTCCATATAATACTGACTGTGCACTGCATGCTCACCTTTCCCCACTTCCACGCCGAAGTTCATAGTCTTCTCAAACCGTGGCATATAAGTACCTCCCACACGCACCTGCACATTCCTCGCCACCGGCACCGACAACTCAGCACCGATACCCATCGTGCCAGCCGTCACCCCCACATTCCATCTCTCCCACGACTTCCACTCCTGAGCACTGACAGCACCACAATATGCAGCCAACATCAATACCAACAATATCTTATTCCAATTCATCACCTTTTTATATTAAATTTCCGTGATTTCTGTGATTTCTGTGTGACCCTTATCCACACGCCGGATGGTTTTATTATTTCACACAGAAAGCACAGATAGCACAGAAATTTTCTCGCATGAATACTTCTCTTTCCGTGATTTCTGTGATTTCTGTGTGACCCTTATCCACACGCCGGATGGTTGTATTATTTCACACAGACACTTTGTTTTTGTCACACAGAAAGCACAGATAGCACAGATATTTTCTCGCATGAATACTTCTCTTTCCGTGATTTCTGTGATTTGACTACGTCTTCCTCCTTCGCACCTCGGCAATTCAAGCAAACTTGATTGCTCTCGGTTTGTCGTCGGTTCTGTGTGACCCTTATCCCCTTTTTGTCATTCCGACAAAGCGACGCAGGAGCGACGGAGAGAATCTATGTCAGTCCAAAGGACTGCTCCCCTTCCCGCGACTATTCATTATTCATTAAAAACATCCCGCACTTCGTGCATAATCCGCATTACAAACTTAGCGAAATTGCACAACGCACAATGCAATTTTGTAAGAAATCTGCTTAATACACCATGCACTTATTGATTATTTATATATCATTGCAGCAAAAATATAATCAATATGGAATCACTCATCAACGATTACAAGGCATTGCTTGAGCGAGTAGACACAACTAGAAAAGGTATATCTCCAAAACCCCAATATTGCATATACATTATCAGATACGACCCCGAATTTAGGCAATATCAGAGAAAGCATCTTCTTAGCATGGACCAGTGTCGACCACCATGTCACAGCATCACCTGTATCCGACTTTGAGATTGATGGAATAACATTTGAAATAGGAGGCAGGAGTAAAGGCCGGCAACAACTGGCCGATCTCAATCCACGAAAGGCATACGTAGTAAAAGATGACATCGAGCATGTTGCTCTCCACAGCATCCCCCTCTGGATGTTCGGGTTCTTATACTAATTACATAATCCTCAACAGCCGCAAGGTTGACTCATAATTTTTTCATCGCAGAGGAGTAGTTCATCGTCCCGTATGTGTAAGCTCCGCAAGAGCCGCAGATTTGATTTGACAGCATCAAAGAAACTTGTTCATATTGATGCAGTCAGATTAAAGCTGCAATAGGACGTAGTCCTACACACATACGGGAGTGTTTCACGCAGCGACTTGTGTTTTTCAAACAGCAAGCCTCATAGCCAATTGCCAATTTGCACTTCGTGCATCCCCCCACAACTATTCCATTATTAATTATTCATTAACCAATCCCCTTCCCGCCACTATTCATTATTCATTAACATTCATTCTCATTTATCACAATACGTCGCCCTCCTGATATATTCATCACTCATCACCTCCATGCTTCCGCTCCTGCGGTCCATGTCGATAAGTGTATCTATCCGTGCCTTCATCCTCGCCTTCCACTCATCCCAAGTCTCGCTGCCATCCTCACCATATCGTCCGTCTTTGGCTTCGAAGATGACTGTGCCGTTCTCCAACGCCTCAGAGTTGTGCCATTGTCCTTTAGGTACACTGAACCCACATACGTCGCCACCAGCCTCCACTATGAACGACTTTACTATCACTCCCTGCTCGTCGTAGTAGTTCTGACGCACCCGTCCGCGCACCACCACCACCGTCTCCGTACTCTGCGTATGTCGATGCACTGGTATCTTTGTCCCAGGTTCCAAAGCGTTCAACATCCTCTGACTACCATCATCGGGCGATGTCCTCAAGTCGTAGTTCATGCGCATGCGTTCACATCCACGAGCCTTCTCGCACAGATCATCCAACAATTGTTTGTCTATCAACATATATATCAAGAATTATAGGATCAATGAATAAGTTCATTTTTTCATTATTTCGTTCCTACATTCCTTTCAATTCTGCCAGATATTCCTCATGCAGATGATAGTACTTACGCATAAAGGCATAATAGCCCAGGCACAGTGCTACTAATATCAAGACAAGGAATATCCAGTGTGCTGCCACTGTGTTAGGAATAAGATAAACGAACGATAATGATATGACGAGTTGCAAAAGCATGTAAGCAATCGATACCTTCACATGACTCATACCCAGTTCGTTCGACATAAGCTGATATGCATGTTTACGATGTGCCTCACCCAGATGTTCATGCAGCATGACCCGATGAGCTATCGTCATGCATGCATCAGCTCCATAAACTATAGTGAATATCAAATACGATATATCTGAGGTATGAATAACAAGTCTGCCGATAAAGAAAAGCAGGATGAAAGCGATGCCCACACTTCCCACATCTCCAGCAAAGCAACGTGCTTTGCCACGTGGTCGGAAATTGAAGAAACAAAATACCAGAAGCGACAGCAGCGTGACAATCAACAACGAGTTATCGACAAATCCGACTGCAGTATCTCCTGCTCCAATGCCGTTGTTCAGCAACAAAAGTGGCAGCACGACCGCCAAGCTATATCCACCTGTAATACCGTTTATGCCATCCATGAAGTTGAATACATTGATTATTCCTACACAGATGACAAGAGCCACAATCACACCCCACCACATGTCTAAGCGCAGTAATCCGATCTCGTAGAACAGCATAAGCATCGCCAAGAACTGCACGACCAGTCGAACGGAGTCAGGCAGGGAAAGTATGTCATCTACGAAACTGATTCCTGCAATCAATGTGAGTCCAATGAGGAACCACGGATAATGAAATCCGAAGAACGCGCACCATATCCACACACCGATCAAAAAGATGATTCCACCTCCACGCAGCACTATCGTAGAGTGACTGCTACGCTCGTTCGGACGGTCGATGATGTTACACCTGTCTGCAATCTTGAAATATGCCAGTTCTGCCACGATGAGCAATACAAGAATAATTGTAAATGTAATCATAGCTATCCCATTTAATTTATATTTTCATTCCTTCACAAAACTTCTTATTGTATCCATCAGCCCCTCTTTGGCTCTCACTGGCATCTGTTGTATGCCCAATGCTTTCTTTATCTTTGCATTGCTCACCACGTAGTTTTCTGTCAGCTTCTGCATCCGTAATGGATTCAATGGCAGATGCAGCCATCCGCCCACACGTGCCACGCCGTTCATCAAGCCGCGTGGAATCTTCCATATATGTGTTTTCTTGCCTGTGGCCTCACATATCACTTCTATCAGTTCGTTGGTCGACAGTGCTTCGTCATCGGCCATGTTGTATATTCCGCTTTCCACATCCCGGGTCAGTAGTCCTTCGATTACCACACACAGGTTTCCGATACTCGTAAATGTACGTCGGTTCTCAAATGCACCTAATGGCCACGGCATTCCTTTCGACACCACTCCATAAAGCAGGTTCAGATTACCCTTGTTGCCTGGACCATGTATCATGCAAGGACGCATGATATACACCTTTTTGTTCTTATATATAGTACTATCGCCAAAGGCATGATATGGGTTCTCCATTGCCTCGGGTGCATACTTGCCGATGATATAGTTTTCTGCTTTTATCTTACTTTCCCCATAAGGACCCACAGGGGTCGGCACACACTCCTCGGTCAGTATTTCCCCAGGCACATAGTCGGCGGCACTCTTCACTGTAGAGAAGAATATGAATTTCTTCACGCTGGTAACATCCATGGCCCAGTCGAATATGGTTTGCGTCAATCCTGTATTTACTGTGAAGTATATTTCAGCTCCACTTTTGTTTCTCGTGTCATGAGCCTTACCTGCCAAATGTATTACTGCTTCAATACCGAGATTGGCCACTGTGGGCAAATCCTTCCATGTGTATGTCTTAACTACACCATCACGCTCTGGGCATACGATGTCGAGACCATATATCGTATGCTCCTTCGATAATGCCTTCACTAAGTTTGAACCTACAAACCCATGAACGCCGGTAATAAGTATTTTCATCCTTGTATTACTTCTATTATTTTGTCAACATTAATTCTCAAATTAGTACTCTAAAAAACATATTCATCGAACACTAATAAGTTCTGTACAACTTTTCATAATTGGGGATTCACATGAAATTAATATACCATCTATGCAATGGAAAAATATAAATACGGAATCATTGTTTTATAATCAGCTGCCACATGTGTAGGAACATTCTCCACCACACCTTCACTGAATCCAACGGAAATACAAGGAAATGAGTCAACGTATCACTTGTGTACCTCCAAGCAGAAACGGCTGAGCGTACCACAAACGACTTCTGCCTGAAACTGTTGTCCCTGTTATGTCCGAAGTTACCTGTTTCTAACACATAACGTAGGATTCTTTTTGCCTTACCCGACCAACGTCCCGACGGTTCATACAACGGCATCGCCTCCAAAGGCATGCCAAGCCATTCTACAGCCAACGCCGCAAAAGCCTTCCATTCGGTCAGAAGTCCGCCTGTGCGCAGGCGTGTTTCTAACAACTGATTATCAATCGACTCGCGATAGGTCCATAGCAAACGACACCAGTCGCAGATCTGTCTCAGGCCAATACCTCCTCCGAAAAAATGTTGTAGGATATGGGTAAATACAAATATCACATCTGCATCTGGCGATGGCAAAAGGACATCTGTCAGTCCGTTCTTCCATGTTCTGAACTGATGGCGTTCAAACACATCATCCTGTACCGAATCGACCAATTTGTTGATATTAGGCATCTGTCGCGTATGCAACGTGCCATGCAATTCTACCACCCACGAGTCTATCGTCAGTCCCAGATGCAGGCGCTTTTTGTCTTCTTCCTCTATAGATGTAGCTCTAAGCATCAGTAGTTTCTTTGCTCGTTCGTAGTTTGATGCATCGAGCAGCAAGTCTACGTCGCCACATGCCCTCCATAATGGTTTTTCATAACATTGTGCAATCCCCTGTCCCTTGACAAGTAAAAATTCTATTCCGGCCGATTGCAATTCTCTCGTCAAGTCAGCAATAAAAGCATTCATTGCTTTGTTCCGCTGCTCCAGTTGCAACACCACTCCCATGAATGGCAATGTCGCTGTTCTTGGCACCTTGACATCTTTGATATGCCCTATACCTGCCGCGGTCAATCCTACAATTGATTGCTCAGATGCCAACTGATAAACCTCTGCAAAATCTAATTTGTCGTAATCAGAGAGAGTGACATCTTTTTCCCATAGTCCGGCTTGTAATAATTCAAAGAAAGCACGTTGGCTGCCGTTCATATTCATTGGGCTATAAGTTCTTCATATATTTTTAGATGACGTTCTATAACTACATCAATCGAGAAATTCACTTCTGCGTAGCTTCTTGAATTTCGACCCATTTCTTGCCGCAACGGCGTATTTGTCAACAAGATGTTAAGTTTATCCACCAGTGCATCTACATCTCTCGTTGGTATCAAATATCCGTTATATCCGTCAATTACAGTCTCTTTACATCCAACAGAATTACAAGTTATCACAGGCCTCCCTATGGCATCGGCCTCAATCAGCGATTTTGGAAGACCTTCCATATAGTATGAAGGAAAGGCTACGATATGGCTGCTTTGAAGCAATTCCTTGACATCTGTTCTGTATCCCAGCCACTGAATATATTTGCCGTCACACACTTCGTCAAGTTGGTCTTTTGTTATAGCTCCAGGGTGATCGTCAAGTCCCCCTACAAGCAAAAACTCAACCTTGTCTTCATACTTCGTCCTAAGACGTTCAGCTGCTTCCGTCAAGACAAACACTCCTTTCTCCACAATCATTCTGGCAGTCAGAATTACACGCAACTTGCCTTGTGCAGGTTCGGGCGTATAGCAAAATTCATCCAGATGCACTCCTGAACCCTTTATATATCGTGCCTGTTCGTCCTTGATGATACCATTTTTTACATACAGGCTCTTATCCTCATTGTTTTGGAATATACAAAGCAAATTCTTTCTCTTGTGTGAAAAACGCAAAACACGTGGCATCACCTTTGCCAGAATCCCCTTATTATCTTCTGCAAAGAAACCGCCCAAGCCACTGATTGCATTCACGACTCCATTTACATGTGCAAACTTTGCTGCCAACGTGCCCCACAAAATAGTTTTCATTCCAACATGATGAACCACATCTGGCCTCTCACGCTTATAAAGCCGAAAAATAAAGAGGAGCGTTTTCAACTCCTCTATGATATTCATTCCCGAGCGCGACATCGGTAGATTCACAGTTTTCAACCCTAATGCTTCTATTTCTTTCAGTTTTCCTGTGTCAGCTGTCAGTATAGTTACATCCCATCCGGCATCCTTAGCAGAAACTGCCACATCCTTACGATGTGAAAGGAAAAACCAATCTACATTAACTACTATAAATAACTTCTTTGACATATCTTATTGAAATATAATTTGTTAACTTATTTGCGAGTTATACTTGCTTCATTTAACTTATGTTTTTAGGAGTGAAGGAGTGTAGGAGTAGATGAGTGTAGACAATGCCCATCTCGAGGTTACATTCATCCCTTTAACTTCCATTGAATTATCATGCAAAGCTTCCATCAATCATTTTCTCTCCCAACTCCATCCAAAACCTCAGGAATGCTTCTGGATTTCCGCGGTGCATCGACCGCATGAGTCTTACGAACTTGGGGAAGTCGAGATGGGTCAGTTGCCCTTTTTTAGTAGGGTGAATTGGGTGTTGCCGAAATGGCTGTCGCAGCGGAGCCATTCGGTGGTGATGCGGTTGGCATGCATGTAGTCGCATACCATCGCGCCCAGGATGCGCAGTGAGTCATCCACGGGCCATGTGTCGTTTGTCCTTTCCATAAAGTTTGTCTTCTATTTGGGTTATTCGTTGTCGCATAGAATCATTTCTTTATGGTAAATTGTAGGAGTTTCAGACCAAACGCGCGGTTTTTATAAAGAAAAGTGTTAAAATCCGTCCTTACATGTTGGGACGGACGATTTGCAGATACCGCATTTGTATAGTATCTTTGCAGCGTGTTTTAAATGTCAATAATTAGTATAAAATATGAATCAGAATGCACTAAGCAAAATCAGCGAGGCGCTGTCGCATGCTGGCGAGGACCCGCGTTTGCAGGCACAACTGCAGCGGCTGGAGGCTCGGCGCATAACGCCCGACACCCTGATACCGCCGCGCGAGTTTCTGTTCCGGCTGTTCAGTATTCCATGTTTCCCACGCGGTGAACTGGTGGCTATTACGGGTAAGGAGAAGAGCGGCAAGACGTTTGTCACGTCGTTGCTCATGACTTTGTGTGTGCGGCGCGAGGCGCTGTCGATGGCGCGCAATGTGGACGAGGGGTTGAGATTGTTGTGGTATGACACCGAACAGAGCGAGGAATCGACGCAGGAGATACTCGTCGACCGCATCCGGCGCATGATATGCCAATCGGCCGACCTCTTCGAGTCGGCTGCCGACAGCTGGCTGGATCGTTTCTTCGTATATAACGTGAGGTCGGAGTCGTGGCGCGACCGCCTGCCACTGCTCGAGACGGCTATCGTGGAGCATCATCCCGACCTGGTAGTCCTCGACGGCATCCGCGACTTGGTCGACGACATCAACGACGGTGTGTTGTCGCAGTCGGTGGTGGAGCGTCTGATGCATCTGGCATCCGACGGCTCCTGCTGCATCGTGTGT
>JAFUSD010000228.1 GCA_017480685.1 Bacteroidaceae bacterium | reverse complement strand
GCTCCCTTCACGTTCATCGGCTGATAGGTATAGACTCCCGTCTCGGTGTCGTAACTTACCGATCGTGCTGTCTGCCGATGATAGATGTTGGCCGATGAGCCTACGTGCCATTGCTGCTGATGTTCTCCGCCTTTGTTCGAGAAATCGATGCCGAAGCTTGATGTGACGGTGCTCTTGAGGTCGGGGTTGCCCAGCTTCACGACGAGCGGCTGGCTGTCGTCGCGGTAGGTGATGCGGTCGGGTAGATAGACGGGTTTGCGATTAAGGCTGGCACTGATTTTGAAGTCGTGCTTGCCGTCTTCCGATACATTGCGGAACGATGCCGATGTGTTGAGAAACAGTGAGTTCTGACGGGCAAGGGTGTCGAGCGTTCCACGCTGATAGTCGTACGACGCGTGGTTCATGGGCAAACTCAAGCCTACGCTCAGACGCTGATAGTTGACTTTATAAGGGAGTCCTGGCTGGTAGGTGTATTTACCGCTGGTGGTGAACGAAACTCCCAGTTGGTTTTCCACCACGTTGAGGCGACTGTCGTAGGAATTGTTTATGTCGGTGATAGCTCCCAACGCATCGAGCGAAGATGCCAGCATCAGGGTGTCGGGATGGTACAGGTAGTCGTGTGTGTCGATGTGAGTCATGTACAGACGTTCTCCCACCGACATATTCACATCCTTGAATATCTTCATGCCGTAGTTCAGCGATGCCACGCCCCATGTGGTGACAGTGCGCATTTCATCAGTATTATGCTGGATGTTGCGGCTTGGGTTTACGTATTGTGCGGTGCTGAACCGCTGCGCCGACTCCGATTCGTCTTCGTTGTGCTCAGCCTTTATGTAGTAGTTGATGTGCTGCTGTTTGGCACCTACATTGAATGCACCCTGCGCCTCTACATATCCGCCCCATGCCTTGCCTTCGCTGAATGCGCGGGTGTGGCGCGATGCTGTGAGTGAATCGTCCCATTGGTCGAACAGTGAGCTAAACCTGTTGTCGCGCTTTGAGTAGTTGAAGTCGAACTCGATGTGTGCATAGAACGGCTTTTGTAGCGTGAGGTTGTCGTGAGCACTCCATCGATGGTTTCCAGAGCGGTTGAAGGTCTCGCTCAGCGATAGCGGCGTGTGTCCCGGGAGGAATTGTTCGTACCGGCTTCGTGTCTCGCTGCGGTCGGTGGTCGATGTGTAGGAGGCCGTCAGGTTGTTCTTCACCTTGTTACCCTTCGACACATAGTCGATGTCGGTCGCTACGCTTCGGGTGGTGAACATGCTCTGAGGCATCGATGCCGGTGTCCAGTTGTCCGACGCACCTGCATGGCGGCCTTCGTTCACATTGTTTGCATTGCCCAGGAGGGTGAGCCGCCAGCGGTCGGTGAATCCCAGGATGAAAGCACGAGCCAGCCACCGCTCGTGGGTGCCTATAGCGGCTTCCACGTTGGCAATGTAGCCGCGTTGGTATTCCTCCTTCAGGTTTACATCCATCACATACTGCCGCGGATCGACGTCGTAGCCGAGTGCTACGCTTTTGTCCGACTGTCGTTCATACACCTTGATGTCCTTCACGGTGTAGTAAGGCAGGTTTTCGAGCAACACGCGCTTGTTGCCACGCATGAACGACCGCGAGCCGAGCAAGAGTTCATCCACCTTGCGCCCGTTCACGAATATCTCGCCCTGCGAGTTCATCGTCACTCCTGGCATCTGGCGTATGAGGTCGTCGAGCATCGAACCCTGTGGCAGGTCGAAGGCCGTGGCATCGTAAACCAGAGTGTCGCCGCGGTAGAACATCTTCACACGTGTGGCGGTTATCACCACTTCGCTCAGTTCCACCGACCGCATCTTGCGCATCTGCATCTTCGGCACCTCAATCTCCTTCTGCTTACCTATGCTCACACTGCGCCACACGTCGTCGTATCCACGTAGTTGGGCATGTATCAGCAACGTCTTGCTGTTGGTAGTGATGGTTGCCGAGTATTTAGCCATAAGCGGTCGCTGGTTGCCGTCGTAGAACATAGCCATTGCTGCCGAATCGACCAACACGCTGCTGTCGGCATCGAGTATCGACACCTTTGCTCGCGGCAGGGGCATGAGCAGGAACGCATCCTCAATGTCGCCCGAGACGGTTAGCTGGTTGCCTTCGGCCGAGATGGTGACACCTTTCTTCAGCTGCACACCAATCAGGTTGCCACGCGTCTTCACCTTCACCGGTTGGTTTTTGCATATACGGCTTACGGCATCGGGCACCGACATGTTCTTCACTCTGACCGATGTGTGCAGATGGCTGAGGCCGTCGGAGAGTATCGAGATGCTGTATTCCTCCTGGCCTTCCTCAATCGCACGCAGGGCCTCGGTCAGTGGTGTGTTGTGAAATTCAATGCTGACCTGTGCCCTGCTAGGCACCACGACCATGAGCAGGAAGAATGTCAAGGTGGCGAACGTGAAGCATCGAGGTGAAATAAGGGTGTGTCTCATTCCGCTTCCTCCTTTCCTGCTACCGCATCGACGAAGATGGTGTCGTGCTGAATGGTGAGCTGCAAGCCGTCGAACATGTTAAGGACCTCGATGAAGTCGGTGAGCGGACGGTCGGGTTTCCATGTGGTGAAGAACTTCATGCCACGAGTCGCGCTGCTTCGGAATTCCACAGCCTTGCCATAGTGTGTAGCCACCACGCCGAGGATGCTGTCGAGGCGTACATCGTTGAAACGTACGGGCGAAGCCTCGGCTCCATGTGCGTCGGCTTGCTGCTGTATAGAGGGTGTTTCTGCGTCTAACTCGTTGCTCTCATTATGTGAGATAAGTTGCGGGATTATGGCCCATGCTATTCCGCTTGCAATAAGTATGGGTATGAGTACGGCTGCAATGCGGCGCAATGGACTCCTCCATATACCCCTTTTTGAAGATGTCGCCCGGATGGCATCATCCACCCTTTGGGGGGATAAGAGGGGGGCTCTCATTTTCTCCCACTCTTTATCCACATCCGGTTCGCGGTCGAGTTCGTCCATCATGGCCTCGAGCTCGCTGTCGGTATAGTTCTCGGGATGCTCCTGCATGTCGAGAAACAGTTGGTGGTTGTCGTTTGTCTGCATAGTCATTGCTTTTTG
>JAFUSD010000227.1 GCA_017480685.1 Bacteroidaceae bacterium | reverse complement strand
CCACTACATAGTCGCCACCTAGCACATATCCGGCAAATACACATACGACAGGTTCAGCACCCATCTCTTCGGTCCAGCAAAGGAACTCGAGGAGTCCCTTGCCGTCGGTCGACCAATAGTTCCATGGGCTGCGGTGTCCCGGACGATCGGTGAGCGGACCTATGGTCTGCTTCCAGTCGAAACGCTCTGCAAAGCGTTGTCCCTCAAGATAGTTGCCGCCAGGGAAGCGCAGGAATGCAGGACGCATGTCGCGCAAGAGGTCCATGAGGTCGGTACGGAACCAGTCGGACTTCACGGTGTACTGCTTGGGTGCTTTGGGGAAGAGGGTGGGGTAGGCCAGTGCATACTTGCCTGCCGCATGAAATTGAATGAAGAAACGAGTGTTGATATTGGGTTGCGTGTCGGACAGAGTCTGGAAACTATATGAATACTTCGTCCAGTTGGTTGCGTTGATGGTGATGTCCTGACTGGCGAATGTGGTCTGTCCGTCGAGCGACTGTATGCCGACGGTTACGCGTCCGTTACCCTTGAAGTAAGCATCGCCATTGTATGTAGTCGATGGCTTTACGGGTACGCCCCAGAATCCGGGGTTTACGACCGATGCTGCTTTGGTCAGTTCGATGTCGAGATACTTCTTCAGCTTGAAGTTGATGCCACCGGTGTTGACGATACGTGCCGTGCCTGCGGTGGAGTCGTTGAGATTCCAGTAGCGGGGACGTGGTGCCTGGAAGCCCTGGCCTTGTCCCTGTCCGCGGCGGTGGGTGCCGCCACCACCATTCTCTTGCATTGAGGGGTCGCGCAGGAGTTGTGAGTAGAGACCTCCTTCGTAGGAGAAGTTGATTTCCTCGGTCATGAGACCGTAGTGCATGGGGCTCACTTCGCGTTCAGCCTTGTCGACTTGCAGCGTGAGCTGTGGTTGTGCACTGAGAGTTGCAGCCATCATGAGTGATGTAGCTACTGTCAAGATTTTTTTGTTCATAGGATTTAATTAATTGGTTTAGATTTAGATTAATTAATTAGAATGGTGTGTTTGATGTTATGATATGATGGTTGCCACGATGTGTCGTGGACCTCCATAGTTTCGAAACTCGCAGAGGTAGATGCCCTGCCATGTGCCGAGGTTGAGTCGATGTTTGCTTATGGGGATGTTGATGCTTGTCCCCACGATTGTCGACTTGGCATGTGCCGGCATGTCGTCGGGCCCTTCGAGCGTGTGGTCGTAGTAAGATTGATTTTCGGGTATGAGGTGATTGAGAATCTGCGACATGTCGGTGCGCACGTCGGGGTCGGCATTTTCGTTGATGCTCAGTCCGCACGATGTGTGTTTCACAAACAAGTTGAGCAGTCCGCTTTCGGGCAGTGGCGATGGCAGTTGTTGTAGGATGTGGTGTGTGACGAGGTGACATCCGCGCGACATGGCTGGCAGTGTGAATTCGGTTTGAGTGACCATTGCTGATTGATGGATTATGATGTTTCTACTCTATGTCTGTTTGTCGGTTGCGCGAGAAGTAACGTTTGAGTCGTTTCCATCCGTCGACACCGAGAATGGTGAGACCGCCATACTGAAATGTTTTGGCTAACCCGAAAAACACAACCCAAAATACGCTCTTGGTTGCAGCACTGATGGGCAGTGCCATCTGTGCGAACGAGAAGATATAGCACGGGATACATAGTGCCAGGACTATCACTCCGGTTCGGAACGAGAGTTTTGACAGGAAGCGTTGTATGCTTGCCTTTATATGTGTGAACCATGCTTTCATGCTCGTTGTCATGCACTTTCAGCCACGTGGATATTGATGTTACCACATAGGATGATGTCGCCATCGTTCAGCAATGCACCCTCGGCAGGCAGTGGCTGCCCATTGAGCAGGGTGGGTGTTGCAGGCATCCGCCACGAATAAGTGGGATTGGCGGGACGGCTGTTGACACATCGGCCCATGCACATGCTGCATGCATGTTGCAGGCGCGACAGAATGCCTTTGGGGCACTCGGTGCGCCACTGCCCATTCTGCAGTAGCCACCCGTCGGTCGAAAGTTTCAGCTGACACTGGAAGAGGTCGACCGAAGCATCGTCGATGGTGATGACGTTGTAGGCATCGGCCGACTGGCGACCGATGCTTATGAGTGTACGTCGTGGCGACAGGAGGGTTTGTGGGTCGATGGTTTGACCTGAGATGTGGAGTAGCATCAGCTATACATTATTTCTCAAATCCTACTGGGTGGTTGAGCACTGGTAATTCCTGTTCGCTGAGTTTCAAGAGCGACGAAATGCCTTTCGAGTCCATCATGGCACGAGCCACGGTTGCCATACCTGTAGCTGCTGCATAGATGTATATGTTTTCGCTCACGATGCCAGCATCGATGCCCATCAGCCATTTGGCATGCTCGTCGCTGCTGCCGAACTTCTTCATGTCGGCTACCAGCAGAAGCACTACAGGGGCAGTGCGGGCAAAAGCCTGTCCAGCTGTCATGAGCTCGCGATGGTCGCCGTCAACGATTTTTGTCAGGGTGTTTTGCTTTGGGTTGTAGAGTGTGACATCCTTGGCAGTAAATACGTATGTGCGTATCTCCTGACGGTTCATGGCCGTAGCTGCTGTCAGGTT
>JAFUSD010000226.1 GCA_017480685.1 Bacteroidaceae bacterium | reverse complement strand
GGTCGCTTTGCAGCGAGCGCTGACCTTCGAAATACGGGAAGTCGAGGATGAGGCGGCCCTGGGGGTCGAATCCTTCGGCCAGTGTGGTCGATGTAAATGAGTGATAATAGGCATGGCGCGCCCATTCGATGTCGAGGCTTACCTTGTCGCCGCGCCCTGTGGTCCATTCGCCTCCACCCTGAGCCGACGTGTTGCGGTAGGTGAGGTCGAAAGTCTTGATATCATATTTCGCATACTTTCCCTGCGGCCGGTATATGCCCTTACCGTAGGCCGAACCGCCCAGATAGAGCTGCAACGCGGGCGATGCATCGAGGGTGAAGAGCTGCTGCACCTGCCAGTTGGTGTGGCGGTTCACCGTCTTGTTGCGCGAGTCGAGAATGGGCGACGTAGAACTCGGTGTGAACTCCACCGACGTGTTCTGCCATCCGTCGCTATGTTGCAGTTGGAAGTTGGTAAGACTTCTGAGCTTCTCCCATGTGAGGGCCACTGTGTTGTGCTGACGTATATCGCCATACGAGCCGATGCGCGTAGAGTTTTCGAGCCCCATGCCCTCATCGTGCTTACGGGTTATGATGTTTATCACGCCTGCAATGGCATCGCTGCCGTAGAGCGCACTGGCTGCGCCCTTCACAATCTCGATATGGTCGATGTTCTGCGGGTCGATGAGCGCGAGGTCGTTCTCGCCCCCCACGTCGCCATGCAGACGTCGGCCGTCAACAAGTATGAGTATGTAGTTGTTGCCCAGACCGTTCATCTGCATCTGACTGCCCATATCGCCCTCGTTGAAGGCAAACGAACTGCTGAGCGCACCCAGCAACTGCTCTATGTTTGCTGCCCCGTATTGCTCGATGGATCGTCGGCTGATTAGTTCGGTATGAACGGGCACATCGCGCAGCAGGTGCTGGGTTCCAGTACCTGTAATCACCACGTCGGGCAACGTGTCGGTCACCACGACAGATTGTGCCATTACGGGCAGCCACATGGCACATGCCATGGCGGCAGCCACACCTGTCTTTCTTATCTCGTTCATGCTCTCAGTACTGCATCTTCCTGTGCAGACATCACTCTGTGTAGAATCCTACTCGGCAGGTCTTCTGGCTTCCCCTCGCTTGCCTCGCCTTCCCAAGGACCGTGGCCCTCAGTGGCATGTTTTAAGGCAAGCCGTTGTTGCAGAAAGGGGTTACAGCTGCAGGAACAGCTCGGGACTTACACCCGATTCCCTTAGCCTCGCAGGCTTTTCGGCCGCAAAGGTAATAATTTATTGATAACCGACAATTGAGAGATGGCAATTATTTTCACTTTCCATACGTTTTTTCCTCTCCACACTCGCCAACTGACAAGTGGAGTTGATAAAATGGATGAATACAGAAAAGACACCGCGACAATGATGATTTTTGTCATTTACTAATTTACCATTCATTCGCGCGCATACAGAACTTTTGCTGTGCGCATACAGAACTTTTGCTGTGCGCATACAGAACTTTTGCTGTGCGCATACAGAACTTTTGCTGTGCGCATACAGAACTTTTGCTGCGCACATATCGGAATTCTTTAATTTTCGACGTAAATTATTAAATTCTCGACGTAAATTTACTGATTTTCGGCCGAAAATTATTAAATTTACGTCGAAAATTAAAGAACTTCTATATCCTCGCAACAAAACTTCTACGGCCTCACGATAAAATTACAACGTGCTCACGACAAAATTCGTTGGTTCTCATGCGAAATTATTCCATTCAACGTTTCATGAATTATGAATTATTTCGTAACTTTGCAGACGGAATGAATAACGCAATACTGATAGCGGCTCCGTCGAGCGGCAGCGGTAAGACCACCGTTGCCCGCGGACTTATGGCCCTGCTCACCCGCAAAGGCTACACGGTGCAACCCATGAAATGTGGCCCCGACTACATCGACACGAAGTTTCATGCAGCGGTCACGGGGCGTCCCAGCATCAACCTCGACACCTTCATGTCCACACCCGACCACGTGCGCCACGTGGCCGAACGCTATGCTGCCACGGCCGATGTGTGCATCATCGAGGGCATGATGGGGCTGTTCGACGGCTACGACCACGACCGCGGCTCGGCTGCCGAGATAGCCCGTCTGCTCGATGTGCCGGTAGTGATGGTGGTCGATGCGCGATCGGCCGGATATTCGCTGGCACCGCTGCTATACGGATTCAGCCGTTGGGACAAGGACCTGCGCCTCGCGCGCGTTATATATAATAAGGTGGGTACGGCGCGCCATGAGCAGATGCTGCGACAGGTGAGCCACGACACAGGCATCGAATGCCTTGGTTGCATACCACGAAGCAAAGACCTGGAGAACGGCGAGCGATACCTCGGCCTCGACTTCAGCAGCATGGGCTGCGCCGACAGGCTGGCCGACATCATCGAGGAACATATCGACTGGGCATCGCTGGCCGGTGTCTTGCAGTTGGAAAAGAAGTCCACCGGCAATGCAGTGCAAGTCGCTGCGGCATCAGACAAATGCCCCAACGCAGTCGTTGCACTCAACAGCGAGTCGTTCTCGTTCGTCTATCAAGAAACCCTCGACCTCATGCCGGGAGCTACACACATTGATCCCGAAACCGACACCGCGCTGCCGCCCAACACACGCCTGCTTTACCTGCCAGGCGGATATCCCGAAAAACATCTCGACACACTGACGGGCAACACGTCCATGCGCCAGTCGATAGCCGACTACGCCCGGCGCGGCGGACGCATCGTGGCCGAATGTGGCGGCATGATGTACCTGTGTCAGAGCATCGTGACCGACGAGGGCGAATACCCCATGTGCGGAGTCCTGCCCTACAAAGTCTCATTCCGCAAAGCCGACCGCCACCTCTCGCTCGGCTATCGCCAATGGACCATCGACGGCATCGAGATGCGCGGCCACGAGTTCCACTACAGCCAGTTCATCGGGACAAAACCCACATCCGCCTGTCAGGTGATGGACGCACGAGGCAACCCCGTCGATTCACCAATCATACGAACGGGCAACATCTGGGCAAGTTATATACATTTAGGCCGTTGGCCCAAAATGTTAATTGACAAGTGATAATTGCCAATCAGCCATTCGTAACGCCCAACCCCAACGGGGTGATATTACAAAGGGCAGGGTGTAAACCCTGTCTAACATGTAACCAAAACAAGCAATAACCCCAACGGGGTGACATTATTACCGATAAATGAACCAAATAACCACAAAGACCGGCGACACAGGAACCACGAGCCTTCGTGGCGGAATACGTGTCGAGAAAGACGACCTGCGAATCGAGGTCAACGGCCTCATCGACGAACTCAATGCCACACTCGGAATGACCGACCCAGACCCACTGACCGCCGACATACAACGCGAACTCATGACCATCATGAGCCACATAGCCACCCCCGACGGACAGCAGAACCCACGCACACTGCATGTCGTAGAACTGACACAACGCATGGACGAGCGCATAGCAGCCGCGGCCAAGCCACAAGCATTCGTAGTGCCGCAAGGAGGCGGACCACGCGGATGGCTGCACATAGCCCGCACCAAGGCACGAACCGTGGAACGCCGCCTCTGGACGCTCAGCCGCCAGCACCACGTGGCCGACGAGATAATGGTTTTCATGAACCGCCTATCCGACTACTTGTTCGTAAGAGCAAACGAATAATCCCAAGCCCCCTACTTCCTCCCCCTCTCTCCCCTGGAGGAGTGCGAGGAGGCACACACACCGGAAGGAAATAGCCAAATCGTTGAATAGTACATAAATCGTAAATTCGTAAATAGTAAATAAATAGTAAATCGTAAATTCGTAAATCGCAAATAAATAGTAAATAGTAAATCGTCAAATAGTAAATTCACACATGACTCGGTGTTTACACAACCTGATGTTAGCCGGTACAGGCAGCGATGTGGGCAAGAGCATTCTCGCTACTGCCCTCTGCCGCATATTGCTGCAAGACGGCTACAGGCCAGCGCCCTTCAAGGCACAAAACATGGCACTCAACTCATTCGCCACACCCGACGGCCTTGAAATCGGACGCGCACAAGCAGTGCAAGCCGAAGCGGCAGGACTGCCATGCCATACCGACATGAACCCCCTGCTACTCAAACCACAGAGCGACCACACCAGCCAGGTGGTGCTGGGCGGACGACCTATCGGCACGATGGGAGCCTACGACTACTTCCGCCACGAAGGCCGCGAGCAGCTGCGGCACGAGGTGTGCCAGGCATTCGACCGACTGGCATCGCGCTACAACCCCATCGTGATGGAAGGTGCAGGCAGCATAAGCGAACTCAACCTCAAAGACAGCGACCTGGTCAACATGCCCATGGCCCGACATGCCGATGCCGACGTGCTGCTTGTGGGCGACATCGACCGAGGCGGAGTCTTTGCATCGGTCTATGGCAGCATCATGCTACAAGACGAAGCCGACCGCCGACGCATACGAGGCATCATCATCAACAAGTTCCGCGGCGACCTGCGCCTATTCGACTCGGGGCGCAAGATGCTCGAAGACATCTGTCATGTGCCGGTGTTGGGCGTCATACCTTATTATAATAATATACACATAGAGGAAGAAGACAGTGTGGCACTGCGCGAGAAGTCGATGCAGATGGAGCGCGGACGAGTCAATGTGGCCGTAGTGCTGCTGCGCCATCTGTCGAACTACACCGACTTCGATGCGCTCGAACGCGACCCACGCCTACACCTCTTCTATACCAACAACCCTGCCGACATCCGGCGCAGCGACATCATCATACTGCCCGGATCGAAATCGACCATCGACGACCTCTACGAACTGCGACGCAACGGATGTGCCGAAGCTATCATACGCGCCCGGCGCGACGGACGGACCGTACTGGGAATATGCGGCGGCTACCAGATGATGGGACAGGAAGTGGCCGACCCACTGCACGTGGAGGACGAGATAGAGCGTATGCCAGGACTTGCCTTGCTACCGACATCCACCTCGCTGACCACCGAGAAAGCCACACGACAGACACAATTCGCACTCCATCATGACGACAGCCCCACCCTCAGCGGCTACGAGATACACATGGGCACAACCACCCTGCATGGCGGCGAACCGCTGGTATATACGGCCGACGGACGCTGCGACGGCTGCAAGACCGGCCCACACTGCATGGGTACATACATGCACGGAATACTCGACAACAGCGAGTTTGTTGACATGCTGCTGCAACCCTTCGCCGACAAACTGGAAGAAGCCGACGAGCCATTCGACTACAACGCATTCAAGCAACAGCAATACGACCTGCTGGCCGACCATGTGCGCCGGCATCTCGACATGAAACAACTATACAAAATACTTCAGGACAATGCTGACAGGACACGGTGACGACACATATCTGTATAAAGACATACGAATAAACTTCAGCTCAAACATATATCCACATGCCGACCTCACGGCACTGGAGCAACATCTGTGCCGCAACATCGACTGCATACGCTCCTATCCCGAGCCATCGCCACGCTCGCTGGAGGCGATGATTGCCCGTAAATATGGAATCGAAGCCGAAGAAGTGATGGTGACAAGCGGTGCCACCGATGCCATCTACCTCATTGCGCAAGCCATGCGCCGGCTGAAGACATATCATGTCGTCCACCCCACGTTCTCCGAGTACGACGATGCCTGTCGCATGTTCGGCTACGAGGAGAAAGAGGCCAGTGCATACCTTTGCTGGCTCTGCAACCCCAACAACCCCACAGGACGAGTAGCGACCGAGGACAGCCTACTCAATCTCTCGCAGCAATTCGAACTGATGGTGGTTGACCAGTCGTACGAAGACTACACCCTCTTACACCTGCCTCAACCCGACGAGATGCTACGTCACGGCAACATCGTTCAGATTCATTCCATGACCAAGCAGTATGCCATACCAGGTTTGCGACTGGGATACATCACCGGCCCATCGTCCATCATCCAACATCTGCGTCAGCACGGGCGCCCCTGGGCCGTCAACACACTGGCCATCGAAGCTGGCAAATGGCTCGTAGCTGGCAGCGAAAAGCTCATTGCCGACATCCAGTCCTACATCGACGAGACCCAAAGACTGCGCAACCGGCTCAACACAATAGAAGGAATAACGGCCCTGCCCACGCAGACAACCTTCTTCCTCTGCACCATACAAGGAGCCACTGCCGCCGAGCTCAAAGACTATCTGGCCACCAAGCACGGCATCCTCATCCGCGATGCCTCCAACTTCCGCAGCCTATCGCCACATCATTTCCGCATCGCCACACAAACGCCGGCAGAGAACGACGCGCTGGTAGATGCCATCAGTCAATTCATCCAGCAAAGACAATACATCAAACAAAGACAACTCATTCAGCAAAGATAACTCATTCAGCAAAGATGATGGCACTACCCCACATATTGGCATTGCTCGCAGGTTGGACACTCGACCTCCTGCTTGGCGACCCCGCATGGTTGCCCCACCCCGTCGTATGGTTTGGCAAGATGATATCGTTTGGTGAAAAACGACTCAACCGAGGCCATCACCGCAAACTGAAAGGTGGGATAATGGCTATCACACTCATTACCTTTGTCTTTGCAGCAACATACGTTCTGATTTACGCGTGCGAATCTGTTTCCATTGCATTCAGAAACACATCCGCATGGTATCTCTCCCCCTTGGGGGAGCGTGGAGGGGGCTTCTCCACCATCCTCACCACCATCCTTTCCGCCATCCTCATCTTCTACTGCCTGGCAGGCACCACCCTCGTGCGCGAAGTGCGTGATGTGTTCCACGCCGTCGATCGATCTCTCGACGAAGGACGCAAGCAAGTGGCCCGCATCGTAGGACGCGACACAAGCCAGCTCACGGCACAGGAAATCCGCACAGCAGCTCTCGAGACCCTGGCCGAGAACCTCAGCGACGGCGTCATAGCGCCACTCTTCTGGCTCGCCGTGCTCGGTGTACCGGGCATGATGGCATACAAGATGGTCAACACCCTCGACTCCATGATAGGCTACCGCACCGAACGCTACCGGCAGTTCGGCTGCATTGCAGCACGTATCGACGATGTAGCCAACTACCTGCCCGCACGCATCACTGCCCTGTTTATGGTAGCAGCCGGCGGCAACCTGCGAAGCGGCATACGTTTCATTGCAAAATACGGACACCGACACGCAAGTCCCAACAGCGGATACCCCGAGGCAGCCCTCGCCAGCATCCTCAACTGCCGCTTCGGAGGTCCCCACATCTATTTCGGCGAACTCATCGACAAACCATATATCGGCACCAACGACCGTCCACTCACCACCCCCGACATGCAGCGCGCCATCCTCATCAACCGCATGGTCGAGGTCATGGCCGTCATCGTCTGTGCTGTAAGCATATACGTCAGATATAATTGGTAAATTGAAGATCAACCATTAGTAACACCCAACCCCAACGGGGTGATATTATACAGGGTATTAATTATTAATTATTAATTATTCATTAAAACAAATGTCCAAGATAATCCTCATAACCGGTGGGCAACGTTCGGGTAAGAGCACATATGCCGAACAGCTGGCACTTTCGCTCTCGCCACGGCCCATATATATAGCCACCGCCCATGTGTGGGACGACGAGTTCCGCCAGCGAGTCATCAAACACCAAGAGCGGCGCGGCCCCGAATGGGAAAACATCGAAGAAGAACGCCAGCTGAGCAAGATTGACGTCGAGGGGCGCACCGTACTCATCGACTGCCTCACCCTGTGGGCCACCAACTACTTCTTCGACACCCGCGACACCGGCACCGCCCTCCACATGCTCTGCGACGAGTTCGACCGCTTCACCCGCCAAGATGCCACCTTCATCTTCGTAACCAACGAGATAGGCCTCGGCGGAGTAAGTCCCGATGCCGTCCAGCGCCACTTCACCGACCTCCTCGGCTGGCTCAACCAACACGTAGCCGCCCGAGCCGACGAAGTCATCATGATGGTGAGCGGAATAGCGGTGAAGATAAAATGACTCAGGTTACGCTTGGCAGTTGAAGTGAAAGAGGACTCCCTCTCTTATCTCTCCCCCCGCACTCCCCATGGGGAGAGAGACAGACCCTCTCCCCAGCCCTCCCCGTCATCCCCCTGCGGGGGACTGAGGGTGGACAAATCGGTTCTTCTCCCCCTCGCACTCCCCCAGGGGAGAGGGGGAGGGAGTGCCATCCGGATGGAAATAGCTAAATAGTTAAATAGTACATAAATAGTAAATAGTAAATCGGCAAATCGTAAATAAGATTAGATCGGCAAATCGTAAATCTCATAGGCTCCCTATAACTCCTTAAAACAGGACACCATCTCATCACAATTTGTGATGATATCAAGGGCAAAACGTCCCAAGTCTGCACTACCTCTTGTTAAAACACTATATGGATGACATTTTATTATATACTCACCCCACATGTCATATCCACCAACAAATTCATTCATGAATAATTTATGATTTATTCATGTTAATTCGTGTTCTTCTTAAAACAATATCCCCATCATTCCTGTTTCTTTCTTAAACAGGAATTACCACAAATCCCCACGAATTACACATATAATTATATATAATCCCCAATCGATATCACGTTTTCCGAAAAAATGTTTTGCGGATACAAACAAATGTCGTAAATTTGCAACGTTCTCATGCGAACGTTCCGATCATTGTCGGGATAAAAGCAGGGAACCTATATATAATTAAAGCGTTTACTTGACGCTTTGTGCTTGACGGGTAGGAATCTAGCAAATTCAAATCGGATAGTCAAACATGAAGCAACAGTAGATGCTCATGAGTATGCTATATCCCTGTATATACATACATGCGTGGGCTTCTGCGTTGCTCGTTTCGACTATTCGGGCAATGCTAGAGCCTCAGCTGTGGGACGTGCTACAAGGACTCCCACGCTTTTTGTATATTAGATTCAATTGCACAATGGTAGAGTGATAATATTTAATTACAAAAAAATAAATCTATGAAACAACTAACATTATTATTTCTTATGGCATTAATGCCAATAGTGGCAAGTGCAGATGATAGCGGAAAATGTGGTAACAATTTAACTTGGACTTATTCTTCCGATTCACAGACATTAACGATTTCAGGTATAGGGAACATGTATTCTTATTATCCTCCTAATATCCCATGGTACCAATACAAGAGTGTAATAACATTTGTTATTATTGAAGATGGTGTAACATCAATTGGTGATTGGGCTTTCGAAGGCTGCTATCTTATAATAGAAAATTTTACGAACAAATCATCTCTCTCAAATGACAATTATTGGGGCGCAACATTATGTGATGTGGAAACAGATGATGGACTCCTAATACAAGATAATATTGTAGTGTTTTGTAGGCCAAATGCCACTTCTGTAATTATCCCAAATGGTATTACATCAATTGGTGATTGGGCTTTCTCTCGCTGTATAGGCCTTACATCAATCGATATACCAAGCAGTGTGACATCAATTGGCAAATCTGCTTTCTCTGGATGCACTGGCCTGACCTCAATAGAGATACCGAGCAGTGTAACATCAATCGGTAGTGGTGCTTTCTCAGGTTGCAATCTGGAATCAATGCATATCCAAAGCAAAACACCGCCGCAGACTTCAATCGAAGGCAGTTTCCAACTGAGAATAGATTATATCACCCTATACGTTCCCGTAGGTTCGGCCGATGCATATAAAGCCGCAACACCATGGAAATACTTCAAAGAAATCATAGAAGAATAGGGCTGCACAAAGAACACACAGAAACACACAAAAGAAACACACGGAGGTGCCATCGCCTCCGTGTGTTTTGTTTTACTGCACGGCAGGGGCATAGCGTTTCTGTAGGCCTACCATGGCCACTGGCGAGCCATGATGCCGCCGCAGATCAATGAGTGTGTCGAGTTCTTCCAGTGTTTGGCAGGGCGGTTCCTCCCCTGAATCTGGCTGGGGCAAAAAGGATGACGAGGATGAACGTATGTTTGCCCGTCGCTGCCTTCAGATGGCACATTCCATGTACAAACCCAAAACAGTTATACGCGGCTTCCACCGTTAAAACAATCACATATAACTATGATTAGAAAAAGTAAAAACAACGAGGACAAGCCCGATTTCGAAAAGATGTGGAGCGAGGTCGAAGAGAACATTCAGGAGACGGATGCCGAACAGGACATTGTCAACCGTGTTCCTGAACTCAAACAGTTGAGTATCGACATTGACAAGGCAACGACTGCCGTCATC
>JAFUSD010000021.1 GCA_017480685.1 Bacteroidaceae bacterium | reverse complement strand
TTCATTATTCATTATACATTATTCATTAAAATGAAGAAAGACATAATACTCTGCGGTGTGGGCGGACAAGGCATCCTCTCCATCGCAACCATCATAGGCGAGGCAGCCACACAGGCAGGCGTCAACCTGAAACAAGCCGAGGTACACGGAATGAGTCAGCGCGGAGGCGACGTGCAGTCCAACCTGCGACTCTCGACCGACACCATCTACTCCGACCTCATACCACTGGGCGGAGCCGACCTCATCATCAGCATGGAGCCGATGGAGGCACTGCGATACCTGCCATATCTGGCACAAGACGGAGTGGTGGTGACCAGCAACCAACCATTTGTCAACATACCCGACTACCCGGAGGCCGACAAACTAGCCGAGGCATACAGCAAGCTGCCACACGTGGTGGAACTCGACATCGAACAGGCAGCACACGAGGCAGGCAACGCACGAAGCTCGAACATGGTGCTCCTCGGAATGGCCGCACCTTATATTAATATAATAGGTGTGGACCAACTGCGACAAGCCATCAGCACCGTCTTCGCACGCAAAGGCGAGGCAGTGGTCGAAGCCAACCTCAAAGCATTCGATGCAGGAGTGGCTATAGGACAAAAACAATAAGAATCCACAAACTAATACAAACACAAACTGAAACAACCATGATTTACAACAAACAAATGGAATGCATGTCGCGCGAGGACATGCGCGCTCTTCAGAGCGAGAGACTAATCAAAACCGTGAAGACATGCTATGAGAAGGTGCCGTTCTATCGCCGCAAGATGGACAAGATGGGTGTGAAACCCGAGGACATCCGAGGACTCGATGATATCACCACACTGCCGTTCACCACGAAGTACGACCTCCGCGACGAATATCCGTTCGGCCTACAGGCAGTGCCGCAGAGCGAGATACGCCGCATACACGCATCGAGCGGAACCACCGGCAAGCCCGTTGTTGGAGTATATACCGAGAACGACCTGAAGATGTGGGCCGAATGTGTGGCTCGCGTCATGGCTGTGGGCGATATAGGTCCGGGCGATGTGGTGCAGGTGTCCTACGGCTACGGACTCTTCACCGGCGGACTCGGCGCACACGACGGCGCAGGACTTTGCGGAGCCGTACAGCTTCCAACCTCGTCGGGCAACTCTGAGAAACAGGTGATGCTCATGAAGGACCTCGGCACAACTGCATTGTGCTGCACACCATCCTACGCACTGCGACTGGCCGAAGTGATAGAACAGAGCAAAGACATAAAGGCTGAAGACCTGAAACTGAGGGTCGGCTTCTTCGGTGCCGAGCCTTGGACATGGGGCATACGCCGCGAACTGGAGAAGAAACTCCACATCAAGGCCATCGATATCTACGGACTCACCGAGATGTGCGGACCAGGCGTGGGCGGCGAGTGCCAGTTCCAGAACGGTACACACGTGGCCGAAGACATGTTCTACCCCGAAATAATCGACCCCGAGACACTCGAACCGGTGGCACCGGGCGAGGAAGGCGAACTGGTGTTCACATCGCTCTGCAAGGAAGCTATGCCGATACTGCGCTACCGCACACGCGACCTCACACACCTCATCTACGAACCATGCGAGTGCGGACGTACCACAGTGCGCCTCGGCAAGATACTGGGACGAAGCGACGACATGCTCATCATACGTGGTGTGAACGTGTTCCCATCGCAGATAGAGACCGTGCTGACCGAGTTCCCTGTATTCACTCCGCAGTATTTCATCACCGTGGATCGCAAGAACAACGAAGACACCTTCGACCTCGATGTGGAACTGCGAGCCGAATACTTCTCTCCAAATCCGGCACAGCAGATGCCGTTCATCAAACCGCTCTACGACCGCATCGTGAGCATGGTAGGCATCAAGCCAAACATACACATAAAAGAGCCGGGCAACATCGAACGCTCGTCGGGCAAAGCAAAGCACGTGCTCGACAAGCGCACCCTGCTTACCGACTGGAAGTAAAAAAAGACCCTCTCCCCGGCCCTCCCCCTTTATGGGGAGGGAGGCCATGCGGGGAGGAGAACTCAGAGTACTCAGAGACCTCCGAGATCTCCAAGCATCCGCTATTCATTATTCATTATCCATTATTCATTAAGTTCATGACTCCACTCAACCACGACATAGTGACCGCAGCCATCGACAGCATGAAGCTCGGCGACTTCTCTACGGCCACCATACGCGACATACAATCGCTGTCGCGCGTCCTTGAAGAGAAGACGGGCCAACAAGTGATACACCTCGAAATGGGTGTGCCGGGCTTGCAGCCGTCGGACATAGCATTGAAAGCCGAACAGGAAGCACTCGCCAACGGCTGTGCTACCATATATCCGCCCAACGGCGGCATACCACGCATCAAGAAGGCTGCAACGCGATTTGTGAAAGCATTCATAGGCATCGATATCGACCCCGAATGCTGCGTGCCTACCACCGGAAGTATGCAAGGCACGTTTGCCACATTCATGACCATGCATCATGCCATGCCCGAGCGCGACACCGTGCTGTTCATACATCCTGGATTCCCTGTGCAGACCACACAATGCGATGTGATAGGACTGAAGCACATCGGGCTCGACATCCACGACTTCCGTGGCGAGGCACTCATCAGCAAGCTCGACTCCATACTTGCGGCAGGCAACATCTGCGGAATCGTGTATTCTAACCCCAACAACCCGTCGTGGGTATGCTTCAACGACGAGGAGCTTGAGGGCATAGCAGGGTTGGCCGACCGTTACGACGTGGTGATACTCGAAGACCTCGCTTACTTTGCCATGGACTTCCGTCGCGACCTCTCGCATCCGTTCCAACCGCCATATCAGGCCACCGTGGCTCGCTACACCGACCGCTACGTGCTGGCCGTGTCGGGATCGAAAGCATTCTCGTATGCAGGACAGCGAATCGGCGTGACATGTATCAGCAACACCCTCTACCACCGCATCTATCCTGCGTTGCAGGACAAGTTTGGTGTGGGTGAGTTCGGCAACTTCTTCACCAACCGACTGATGTACACCCTCTCGAGCGGCACCACCCACAGCGTGCAACACGCCATGGCTGCACTCATGGAGGCCGCATGTGATGGAGTCTATAACTTCCTCGACGACGTGAAGGAATACGGACGCCGTGCACGATTCTTGAAGGACATCCTGCTTGCCAACGGGTTCTACCTCGTATATGACAACGACCTCGGAGCACCCCTGGCCGACGGATTCTACTTCACCGTGCAGTATCCAGGCATGAACGACCTGCAGCTCACCCGCGAACTGATGTACTACGGCATCGCGGTCTTCCCGCTCGACACCATGGGCAGCAACGAGCAGGGTGTGCGCATCTGCACCTCGTTCTTCAGCCGCGAGCAGGAACCGCTGTTCAAGGAGCGCATCGAAGCATTCAGAAACAACAACCGCTAACTAATAACCCATCATGGACAACAATTCACCTTATCTGCATCCGCAGTATGAGACCCTCTCTCACGAAGAGCTGAAGGCTCTGCAACTCGAACGCCTGAAAGCCACAGTGAAGCACTGCATGAATTCAGAGTTCTACCGTAAACGCTTTGCCGAGGCAGGTCTGACACCCGACGACATTCAATCGCTCGACGACCTGCGCAAGATACCATTCACCACAAAGCAAGACCTGCGCGACACCTATCCGTTCGGTATGGCCAGCGTACCGCTACGCCAGTGTGTGCGTCTGCACTCATCATCAGGCACAACGGGCAATCCTACCGTCATACTCCACACCCAACGCGACCTCGACGAGTGGGCCAACGCAGTGGCTCGCTGTCTGTGGATGGTGGGTCTGCGCCCCGACGATGTGTTCCAGAACTCATCGGGCTACGGTATGTTCACCGGCGGACTCGGTTTCCAATACGGAGCCGAACGCCTCGGAGCACTCACCGTACCGGCTGCTGCTGGAAACTCGTTGCGTCAGATTAAGTTTATCAAGGACTTCGGAACCACAGCCATACATGCCGTGCCGAGTTATGTGACACGTCTGTATGAGGTGATGCAGCAGGAAGGCGTCGATCCGCGTCGCGACACAAAACTCAAGGTGCTGGCCATCGGAGCCGAACCACACTCGGAGGAACAGCGTCAGCGCATCGAGCAGATGATGGGCGTGAAAGCATACAACTCGTTTGGTATGAGCGAGATGTGCGGCCCTGGCGTAGGATTTGAGTGTCAGGAGCAGAACGGCCTCCACTTCTGGGAAGACTACGACCTCGTCGAGATTGTCGATCCCGCACCACGGGAGCCTGTGCCCGAGGGCGAAAGAGGCGACCTGGTGCGCACCACCCTCAACCGCGCGG
>JAFUSD010000225.1 GCA_017480685.1 Bacteroidaceae bacterium | reverse complement strand
TGAAAGGGGGACGAGCGAAGCGGAGGGGGTCTCCGCACTGGATGGAAAAATACACAATATAATTAATATAGTGCCATGCGGGGAGGAGACCCCCTCCCCCTGCGGGTACTCCCCCTTTCAGGTGGGAGAGTCTATCCAGCATAAACAATCCGGAAAGAAAGCATCAGCTATTCATTATTCATTATAAATTATTCATTAAATAAAGGCTATTATGAATCAATATATCAAACCACAAACAGAGATAACAATTGTGAAGGCTCGCACCGTCATGATGCAGATGAGCGTACAAGGAAATTCCGGTATGAAAAATGGCGGTAGCGCACCGACCAGCGAGCAACGCGCAAAAGACCGTGACGTTTGGAGCAACGGATTTTGGGAGTAAGGAAAAGTGGAAAAATGAAGAAATGAGAAATTGAAGTGAAAGGAAGTTAAAGAGGAGTTAAAGGGAAGTTAAAAGGACGATACCGACTCCGAGGCGACATCCGTCCTTTTAACTTCTGAGCGAAGCGTTAACTTCCCTTTAACTCCCCTTTAATATTAATTATTCATTAAAAATAATATCTACTATTCCCTCGCGAATGGCGAGAGCAACGAGTTGTACGGAGTTTTTGACGTCGTACTTGGCAAGAAGGCGCTTGCGATACCAGTTGACGGTCTCGATGCTGAGGAACACTCGCTCGGCAATCTCGGCATTGGTCAGACCGCGACAGATGAGTGACAGTATCTTATACTCGGTGGGCGACAGCGCGACGTGGGTGGCTGCTCCGCGGTTCACGATGGCCTGCACTTCGGGACTCAAATACCGCCCGCCATGATATACGCATTCGATGGCCTCCATCAGCTGAGTGGTCGATGCCGATTTCAGCACATAGCCATGCACACCGATATGCATCATGCGGCTTATAGTCGAATACTCGTCGTGGTAGGTGAGCACCAACAGTTTCACCTGCGGGTAGTCGGCCAGGAGTTGCTGGCAGAAGTCGATACTGTTGCCGTCGGGCATCGATATATCGGCCAACAACACATCGGGTTGTCGTTCGCGAAGTGCCTGCCGACACTGGCTGATAGTGGTAAACACATGGCTCACATGCCCCACACCACTGTTGTTGATACACTCGCGCAAGCCCTCGACCAGCATCCGGTGGTCGTCGACGATGTTTATGTCTATCAGGTATTTCATTTCTGCACCGACTACTTAGTTTTCCTTTACTGTTATACTTACCCTTGTGCCCTCGGGCGATGAATCGATGTTCATCCGTCCGTTATAGCGTGCGATGCGTTCGCTTATGTTCTTCAGGCCTCGTCCGTGGCTGGCTCGGGATGGGTCGAATCCGTGTCCGTCGTCGCTCACGACGAGCATCACGTTGCTGCCATGATGATTCAGTTCGATGGTGATGGTGCCGGCCTCCGAGTGTTTCACTGCGTTGTTCACCAGCTCGTATGTGCATCGGTAGAGCACAATCTCGAGGTCTTTAGCCAGAGGGCGGTCGTCATCACCTGTGTTGTAGAACTCGGTGTTTGGCATAGAGAGGGCTAAGTCGGATAGTGCTGTGGTCAGGCCGCTACGCAACAGTTGCTCGGGCATGAGGTGATGGGCCACGTGTCGCAGTTCGCGCGATGTGGCATCGAGGTGTGCGAGCGTCTCCCCCTTGTCGGCTTCTTGCTCAATCTTCATTCGCAGCAACGAGAGCATACCGCCCAGGCCGTCGTGCAGGTCGCGTGCGATGCGGATGCGTTCCTCCACCTCGCCGTCGAGTTTGGCTTTGAAGAGTGCCGACTTGCGCCCGATGTGCACACTGCGCCACAGGAGGAAGAACAGCAACGCGATGAGCAACAGCACCACTCCACCCAGCATGCTGCCCCACATCATCCAGCGTCGTTCGCGCTGCAGACTTTCGATGGCGGCTTCTTTCTTCTCGGTGTCGTAGAGCACCTGCATCTCTGAAAGTCCCGACTGGTAGTGGCTGTTGGCAAACCGTGTGAGGCAATGGTGCATACGGTCGGTGTATTCGGCCACACTGTCGGCCTGCCCCAAGGCGCCATATATCTTGATAAGCGATGAATATGTCACCACATCGCCATAGGTTTCTTCGGGGTCGGTGGCGAGTGCCTGGTAAGCGAAATGCAGTGCATCGTGCCACCTGTGTTGCAGTATGGCTACTTCGCAACAGAGGTCATAGACTTCGCCCCGTGTGTCGGACATCATCTCGTGGTCAGTCAGCCTCAGTGCCTCGTCGGCCAGGGGTTGTGCGGTGGCTACTCCTCCACCCCACTTGAGTTCGTATCGTGCCTTGCGGCAGAGGGTGGTCACATAGTCGGCCACCTCGTCGTCGCGGTGATGGCTGTAGTAGGCATATAGGGTATCGATGGCAGCCTTGGCACGTTGGCGGTCATCGCGGTCGAGGTAGATGGCTGCCAGTCCCTTGTAGGGCACTACCACCATCAGCGTGTCGCCGGTCAGGGTTCCTATGTCTACAGCCTTGCGGTAGTTGACCTCAGCTTCGTCGGCATTGCCCATGCTGGAATAGAGTTCGCCCACATTATAATATAATATAGAGGCCGACTCCCACCACTCGTATTTCTCAAACAGCGGCAGTGCTTTCTGATAGTATGCAATGGCCAGATGGAGGCGGTCTTGCATGTTATACACATTGGCAATCGACCCATACAGGGCCGAGAGGTTGTCGTCGATGGTGCTCTCTTCATATCCTCCTTTGCGGCTCATCGTGTCGTTCAGCTGCAGTGCCCAGTCGTAGAGGGCAAGTGCGCGCTCGTAGTCGCCGCCGCCATAGGCATTGAGTCCCAGCAGGCGCAGTGCATCAACCCTGGAATTGAGCCAGTCGTGCTCATACGAAAGCGCAAGCGCCTGCATGGCATAGCCGGCAGAGCGCACGCTGTCGTGTGGCAGATAGGCCCACATCAGCGACTTGTAGGCATTCATCAGTTGCTCGTCGCTGAGGCGTTCGGGGTGCTTCAGTGCCTGTTCGATCGAGTCCATGCCCGCCACGCGATGGTCGTTGTAGGCAAGGGGCGCAAGACACCACAACCAAAGCATCACGAACAGGGACAGCTTTATCTTTCGTATTTCGTATTTTTTCATTCGTCTTTAGTCACTCATTTGCCTACAAAGTTAGGTAAAAACATCCGTTTGCTCCACCCTTTTGGGTAGAATTTCGCTTATTTGGCCACAATTCCACCTTTTCGGGTGGGTGTTTATACATATAATTACCTTAACTTTGAAGCCGTAAACCACTAAAACAGTAAACCGACATGAGCAACAAGACACTTTTCGCGGTGCTGATTCTCGCACTGGGAGCCAGCACCACCGACCTATCGGCACAAAGCATACTGGGACGCATAGCCACCAGAGTGAAGGAAAAAGTGACCGACAAGATCGAGCAGACGATAGACCAGGCTATCGACGGAGCGATTGACGGAGTGACCGAAGGTGAAACAGATGATGCCGACAACAATGATGCAGCAGCCGCAGACACCTATGATCCCCAGGCAGGTGCAGCTAAGAGCGACTTTGTGCGTGGAGCTGCTATCATGTTTGAGGATGACATGCAGGGTGAGCAGGTAGGCGAGTTCCCATCGAAGTGGGACCTCGTTCGCGGTAATGCCGAGATTGCAACCATACAAGGTCAGAAGTGCATCGCCCTCATCGATGGCGACGGCTGGATTACCCCTTTGGTGAAAGGTGGCATCAAGAACTACCTTGGCGATGAGTTCACCGTCGAGTTCGACATGCTCTTCGACGACCGCCCCAAGGATGGGGCACCCGCTATTGAGTTTGACTTCATGCACGAAAGCCAGCGTCACGACAATGAAATCTTCACCATTCATTGGTCGATGAGCTATGATAAGCAGTCGTTCGAATGCGACTACGTGCGCCCGACAGACGAAGGATGGACAAGTACGGAGGGACACACCTCTGCACATGAGGTGGCCACTGTTAACGATGGCCGCTGGCATCACTATGCGCTGTCGTTCAACAAGCGCGCCATCAAGTTCTACGTCGATGGCAAGCGCGTCATCAACGTGCCTAATGCCAAGGCTGGTGCCGGCTGGTTCACCATTTGGTCAGGATATAAGAACGACCGGCCCACCTACGTGAAGAATGTTGTGGTGGCCAAGGGAGCCGTTGCACTTTACGAACAAAACGCCACCGACATGTCTGCCGTCGAGAGGGCCATTCAGGAGACGGGCAAGTTTGTCACCAACAACATCCTGTTCGAGACGGGCAAGGCGACGCTGAAACCCGAGTCGATGATCGAGATTCAGAAGGTGGCCGAATACATGAAGAAGAACCCGCAGGCTCGCTTAGAGGTGCAGGGACATACCGACAACCAAGGCTCAGATGCTGTGAACGACCCTCTCTCCCAGCAGCGTGCCGAGGCGGTGGTGAAGGCCCTCGAGGGCATGGGTGTGGATGGATTCAACCTCAAGGCAGTGGGCAAGGGCTCGCACGAACCGATAGCCGACAACTCGACCGAGGATGGAAGGGCAAAGAACAGGCGGGTGGAGTTTGTGAAGAAATGAAGAGAGCACAGAGAGCACAGAGAAGACAGAGGGCACAGAGCTATTCCATCCGCTATTCATTATTCATTATTA
>JAFUSD010000224.1 GCA_017480685.1 Bacteroidaceae bacterium | reverse complement strand
TGTCGTTTTTATGATTGTATGTAAGTCCTGCATGTGTAAGTTTCCATAGAACGTGGCTTTTCGCAGATATAGTCATCGGTCGTCCCCCGTACAGAGGACGACCGTCCTCTGTACAAAGTACGCTCGTCCCCTGTACGGGGGACGACTTTCTCAAACACAAGAAACTATTTGAGAATATAAGCACCTGATTATCAATGTAGGTTTTTGAATGGAAAAATACACGCAGACATGCGGCAGCACAAAAAGCAACAGAGGAAGCTGTAAGCCTCCTCTGATGGATGAAAGTGTGTGTGGGGTGTGGGGTAGGGACGATCGGGTTCGAACCGATGACCTCTGCAATGTGACTGCAGCGCTCTAAACCAGCTGGGCTACGCCCCTATGGAATTCGGGTGCAAAAGTACGAAAAAGTTTTGATGTGTGGTGCAGCCAAACGCACTTTTTTTAGTTATACACATGTTTTTTCTTAGATGTATGCAATATTTGAGGCACTCGCAGTTCAATTATTCGGTATTATTTCGTAACTTTGCAGAAACAAAAACAATCGTGATATGCAACGAAGAAATATAATGCTGCTGGTGGCCACGATGTGTCTTGCCAGCTGTGGCGGAAATCAGAAGGCCGATGTGGCGGAAGTGGAGGATAGCGAAAGTGCGGTGTCGATGGACCGCGTCAACACAATGTCAGACTTCAACCTCGACGGACAGATAGAGGTGGACGGCCGCAACTACACCTACGAGTTTGCCTTCAGGAGCGACGAGTCGCTGCCCGTGGTGACCAATGCCGAAGGGTTTCGCTACTACGACAACCGCGTGAAACTCATCATAAGCCAGGGACAGCATGTGGTGTATGAACACACGTTCACCAAAGAGTCGTTTCGCGACTTGGTGCCTGCCAAGGACTATCAGCGCTCGGTGCTTGCCGGATTCAACCGCAACTACATGAAGGAGGGTCAGCACGACCGCTTCTACTTCGTGGCAGTGGTGGGCGACCCCGACGAGAATGGCGACATAAGCCATACCATCGGCATTGCTGTCGATACCCACGGAGGCGTGAACACCGAACTGATAAAGAACGTAGATACCGACACATCGCCCACATCGGGTGCTGCTAACAGCGACCCCGACGAAGATGCAGCATAAGGGACCCCTCCCAAGGCCCCCCTCTTATCCCCCCAAGGGGGGAGGATAGACACTCTCCCCAAGGCCCCCCTCTTATCCCCCCAAGGGGGGAGGATGCCGTCCGGAAGGAATCACTCCCCCTTGGGGGAGCAGGGAGGGGGCTTGAAATCGTAAATAGTAAATCGTATATAATCGTAAATATTCGTATATATCATGTTGAATCGACACACAATCATTACAATCATGGCATGCCTGGCATGTATGGCATGTACGGCACAAGTGAAGACGGTATCCATCCTTGGCGACTCCTACAGCACGTTCGAGGGATACCTGGAACCCGACACCAACTTCGTGTGGTATTTCGACACCCGACCACGCAACAACACCAACGTGACCAACGTGGAGCAAACGTGGTGGTACATCTACCTGAAGCAGAAGGGCTACCGGCTCGAGAAAAACAACTCGTTCTCTGGCTCCACCATCTGCAACACCGGATACAACCGCGAGGACTACAGCCGGCGCTCTTTCCTGGCCAGGATGGACAACCTGGGATGCCCCGACATCATACTCATCTTCGGTGCCACCAACGACTCGTGGGCAAATGCTCCGATAGGTGAATACAAATACGAGGGCTGGACACGACAGGACCTCTATTCGTTCCGACCCGCTCTGGCCAAACTGCTCGACCACATGACCCACCGCTACCTCAACACCGAGATACGATTCATACTCAACTCCGAACTTAAAGCAGAAATCAACGAGTCAGTACTCACCATCTGCAAACACTACGGAGTGGAAGTCGTAACCCTGCACGACATCGCAAAGCAGGGTGGACACCCATCAATCGAGGGAATGAAAGAGATTGCAAGGCAGTTGAAGTAAGTAGCGCCCAACAAAAAAAATCCGGACAGCACAAATATATATAAAATATTGCATATTATTAAAAATGAAGTACATATTCACAACCATTATCATCGCTACGCTTGCAATTACTGCAGCAGCACAAGATGAAGACAAAAACTATTTCACAGCCGAAGAGATGCCCAACGCACTGAAATGGCTGCCAGCACCTCCCGACACCGTAGGGCCACACTTTGCATGGGACATCATGCAATACATGTGGGGCAAGGAACAACGCCTCGACCCCGAGCGCGGTCCGCTCGCCATCGTAGATGCCGAATGGGGCATGAGCATCGTAGAGAAGGAATTCTCGAAACCTTTCGGACTGCAGATATCGAAAGAAGACACACCCGAGATATATCGACTGCTCGCACTCTCGATCTACACAGCCGACGATATGGCAAAGATTCCAAAGACTTACTACATGCGTCGCCGCCCATTCATGCGTATGCACGAAGGAACCAGCACGCCGAGCGAAGAGAAATACCTGCGCACCAACGGCTCATACCCGTCGGGACACACCATACTGGGATGGATCACTGCACTGCTCATGACCGAGATAAACCCCGATTGTGCCGAGGCTGTGCTGGCACGCGCACTCACCTACTGCGAAAGCCGCGTGATTGTAGGCGCACACTGGCAGAGCGACGTAGATGCCGGATACCTCATGGCATCGGCCGCATACGCAAAACTGCACACCAGCGACCGATTCCTCGACCAGATGCGCAAAGCCCAGAAAGAATTTAAGAAGAAAACAAAGAAACAATGAAACGAATCCTACTAATCACACTATTAGCAACCGCACTGAGTGCAAATGCACAGACAACTGCTGTCACCGCCCCGCCCCCAACCCTCACGCAGTGGCTGGCAGGCAAAGAGTCACCACTCGACCCCTGGTACAAGAAGTATGTGAGCGCCGAGGGACTGCCAATCGTCAGTTCCGAAGCAGTGAGCGACAGTGCCCTGCTCCAAGCCAGGTACATCGTGAACCACATGCTCAGCCGCATACCCCAGGCACGCGAAGAGATGATACGCTGTCACTTCCGCATCGGTGTGGCAGGATATAAGGAAAACATCACCGACCTGCCCGAATGCCGCATGATGAAAGTGTGGTGGCCCGATACCGACTGGGACCAACGCGGACGCGGCTACGGAGCTACGCTACAACTGCCCGTGATGTCGATAGGCGAAGAAAACCTCGTGCAGATACCAGGCTTCCGCGAGCGCTACTGGAGCGAGAGCATCATGGTACACGAATTTGCACACAATGTAGATTTCGCCATGAGCCGCGTGAGCACCGAGTTCCGCGACAGCCTCCGCTCAGCTTTCCGCCAGGCAAAGAACGAAGGACTGTGGGCAGGCACATACTCCATGACCAACAGTGCCGAGTATTTTGCCGAAGGGGCACAAGCGTGGTTCAATACCTGCCGCATGGTGGTACCGGCAAAAGACGGCGGACAGCGCTTCACCCTCAAGACACGCCAGCAACTCCACGACTACGACCCGCGACTCTTTCGCCTGTGCGAATCCATATTCCCAACCGAACACCTGCACGGCTACCACTTCGAATAATACAACACATCATTACGTAATACAATACATCATTACGTAATACAATACATCATTACGTAATACAACACATCATCGCGTAAAACTATATCGCGTAAAACTATATCGCGTAAACCTATACTTCAACGCGTAATACGATGCTGTGGCTTGTAGGTTGCAGTTATTTGCTGCGCCCCAGCCACACTCCGCCTATAGTGAGAATGAGACCGAGGAGTGAGAACCACGACACCGGTTCGCCGAGCACGATAGCGGCAGTGATGAGGGTGAAGACGGGCGAGAAATAGATGAGATTGTTGGCTGCGATGGTGCCTATCCGCTTCACCGATACACCCCACAGATAGAAGCAGCCGAGCGAAGCTACGAGTCCGAGAAACAAGATGTTGAATAGCACCGAGGGTTGCATGAGCGCATAAACGGTATAGACGGTGAAGCCGCCGTGAGCGAGCGAGAGGGGCAGGGTGGTGATGATGCCGTAGAAGAAAAGTTTGCGGGTGAGGAATTGTGTGGAAAAACGTCTGCCCACTTTCATGAACAGCAGCGAATAGAGGCTCCAACTCAATGCCGAGCATAGGGCAAGAACATCGCCCAAAGGATTGAGACGGAGCATGAAATGGCCGTTGAACACCACGAAGCATACACCTACACATGCCAGTATGGAGCCCAGCAGCATGGTGCGAGTGACGCGTTCCGACCGATAGAATGCAGCCATGAGCAGTGCGGTGATGAGTGGGGTGGTGCAGGTGATGAGCGACACGTTGGTAGTAAGGGTGTATTTCACGGCGTAGTTCTCGGTCATGAAGTAGAGGGTTCCGCCCAGCAGGCCGAGTGCCAGCATCGTGAGTTCGCTCTTGATGCTGCCGGCATACCATCGACGCGAGAAGGGCAACAGGCACAGATATGCTATGCCATACCTCATCACGATTATCTCTTCGGGAGTCACGCCGTGCTGTATCAGCACTTTGGTCGATACGAATGTGGTGCCCCAAATGACAACGCACAAGAGGGCGAGAAGGTAGTACATCAGCCTAAAATACCCTTGCTATCATCATTATGTTGCTGATAACACCCCATATGATGAGTATTATTGCCAAAATGATGGCAACGATACGCATGACTTTGTGCGGTACTGCAATTGCAGGCAGCAATACAAGAAAGGAAGAGATACAGCTAATAACTCCTGATATGACGATGTGTGTCTCATATTCGGGCTGAATAGCATTCAGTACTTGATATGCTCCATTGATGATGAGGTGGGACACAAACCACGCAACAATCAGTATGCCAGACCACAGATAGCTTTGTTTCTTGACAGAGGGTGCCAGACCTGTCTTTATATTCGTTCCGCAATGTTTGCAGAATGTGTCATCTGAAGAAACTTCGCATTTACATGATGGACATACAGGCTTGCTCGTGATGTCTTCCACGTTTGATGCACAACCTGGGCAGAACTTCATTCCCCTGTATAACGGAGTGTTACAAGTTGGACAATTCATGATACTGTCTTATAATAAATATAAGGTGTGTATCCATGTGTGAAAGGATACACACCTTTGTTTATTCATACATTTAGTTGTTCTCAGGACGGAGCTGACGCACTACTTCGGCCGTGCGCCACATCTCGCTGTCGTGCAGGGCTTTGAGTTCGGCTTCGAGCTTCACGCGATAGTCGGGCTGGCTGTTGCTGTCGATCGATATCTGTGCTTCGTGTCCGCTCTTTACTGATGCGTAGAGCTTTTCTACAACTGGCTTGATGGCATCGTGGAACGGGCCCATCCAGTCGAGTGCACCGCGCTGTGCTGTGGTCGAGCAGTTGGCATACATCCAGTCCATACCTTTGGCTGCGAAGAGTGGCATGAGCGACTGTGTGAGTTCCTCAACGGTTTCGTTGAATGCCTCGGATGGAGTGTGACCATTCTCGCGAAGCACTTCGTACTGTGCAAGCAGCAGTCCCTGTATGGCTCCCATGAGTGAGCCGCGCTCGCCTGTGAGGTCGCTGGTTGCTTCGCGCTGGAATGTGGTTTCGAACAGGTATCCCGAACCGATACCGATACCGAGTGCGAGTGTGCGCTCGAGTGCACGGCCTGTTGCATCCTGATATACAGCGTAGGATGAGTTGAGTCCGCGTCCTTCGAGGAACATGGTGCGGAGCGATGTGCCGCTACCCTTTGGTGCTACCATGATGACGTCGATGTCGGTTGGAGGCACGCATCCGGTGCGGTCGTTCCATGTGATAGCAAATCCGTGTGAGAAGTAGAGTGCGTTGCCTGGCTTGAGGTGCTGCTTGAGTGTTGGCCATACCGACATCACTGCTGCGTCGGAGAGAAGACACATCACGATTGTGCCGCGCTCTGCTGCCTCTTCGATTGAGAAGAGGGTCTCGCCTGGTACCCATCCGTCGGCTTTTGCCTTCTCGAATGTCTTGCCTTGGCGCTGACCTACGATTACGTTGAATCCGTTGTCGCGCAGGTTGCACGATTGTCCAGGACCTTGTACTCCGTAACCAATCACTGCGATGGTTTCGTCTTTCAATACTTCACGTGCTTTCTCTAGTGGAAACTCTTCGCGGGTCATCACTTCTTCGATAACTCCGCCAAAATTCATTTTTGCCATAGTCTTATTTACTATTTAAAGATTTACTATTTACTATTTATTTCTATTTGTTCATTTACGATTTAGTCATTTCCATCCGGATGGAGTTCCCCTCATTGGGAGGGGTTAGGGGAGGTCATTTCCATCCGGATGGTTTCCCTTTAACTTTCTTACTTTCTTTCATTTATTTCCTTCCGGCTGTGCCCTCTCCTTTTCTCTTTGTGCCAGATATTCGTCGAGGCGTTCGGATGTGCTCTTGGTGATGCAGATGCGACCAGAACGCACGAATTGCAGTACGGCACCTGTCTGGTTGAGTGCGTTGTAGAGCGAGAGGATGTCGGCCGTGGTGCCTGTCTTCTCGGCTGTGGCGTAGGTGGGGTTCACCTCCACGATGCGTGCTCCGTGGTTGCGTATGGCACTCGATACGCGGCTGTCGGCCAGCATCACGGGTGTTGATATCTTGAGGAGCGAGGTCTCGATGATGAAGATTTCGTCGTCGGTGTAGTAGTTGGATTGCAGCACGTCGATGCGCTTCTCAATCTGTTTGGTCAGCATCTCGGCCATCGACCGGGTGCAACAGCATGTCACGGTGTATTTGTGTACGCCCGGGGTGCTCGATGCACATACGTTGATGGTTTCGATGTTGACTTGACGACGTGTAAATATGGCCGATATCTGCGAGAGCAGACCGGGTGTGTTTTCTGAGTATATAAGTATGGTGTAGAGGTTTTCACACAGTTCTGTGTTCTTTTCCTCCATATCCTTGCATTTACCGCATGCGTTACAATCGTTTTGATTCATCATGTCATTTACTATTTGGCCCCCCTCTTATCCCCCCAAGGGGGGATGATGCCTTCCGGATGGCTAATTATCAATTACCAATTGCCAATTGCCACCAGTTAGGAGGGGTCTTATTTATCTTTTATTTCAAGTATCATCTTATCGACATCGGCTCCCGGTGGGGTCATTGGCAGTATGTTGTCTTCTTCTTTCACTGCGCAGTGCAGCAGGTATGGGCCTTCGGTCGTGAGCATCTTGTGTATGGCTTGGTCGAGTTCGGCTCGCTCGGTGACAGTTGCTGCCGGTATGTCGTAGGCTCGAGCGATGAGCTCGTAGTCGGGGTTGAGCATTGGTGTGAACGAGTAGCGGTGACGGAAGAACATGGCTTGCCACTGGCGCACATTGCCCAGGAAATTGTTGTTGAGCAGTATGATTTTCACTGGTGAGTGTTGCTCCATGATGGTGCCCAGCTCTTGTATGGTCATCTGCAGACCTCCGTCGCCTACGAAGAGGCATACGGTGCGGTGGGGTGCTCCGAATGTGGCGCCGATTGCTGCGGGGAGTCCGAATCCCATGGTGCCGCATCCGCCCGAGGTGACTACGCTATGTGGCTTGGTGAACTTGAAGTAGCGGCATCCGAACATTTGGTTCTGACCTACGTCGGTCACGAGGATGGCTTCGTTGGCTGTCTTTTCGCTCACGCTACGTATCACTTCGGCCATGAGCAGCGGCCCGTCATTGGGGTGTATGGCGCGCTCTATGACTTTGTCGTTTTCTTCTTTCTCATATTTTTCGAACGAGTTGACCCACTCGGTGTGGCGTATCTGATGTACTTGCTCGGTCACTGCAGCCAGTGTCTGCTTGCAGTCGCCCGGTACGGCCACATCTACCTTCACGTTTTTGTTGAACTCGCTGGGGTCGATGTCGAAGTGTATTATCTTGGCTTGCTTGGCATAGGTGGCCAGATTGCCTGTCACGCGGTCGTCGAACCTCATGCCGACAGCTATGAGCAGGTCGCACTGGTTGGTCTGCACGTTGGGCCCGAGGTTGCCGTGCATGCCAAGCATTCCTTTGTTCAGACGGTGGTCGGACGGCAGGTCGGAGAGTCCGAGCAGTGTGCATCCCACGGGTATGTCGGCTTTCTCTACGAGGGCGAGCAGCTCTTCGTGTGCGTTGCCCAGTTCGATGCCTTGTCCTGCGAGCAGGAGTGGGCGGTCGGAGTGGTTGATGAGGTATGCTGCTTGCTCAATGGCGTCTTGACTGATGGCAGGCGATGGCTGGTAGCTGCGTATGAAGTCTACGTGTTGAGGCTGATAGTCCACGTGTTCGGTCTGTGCGTTCTTGGCGAAATCGAGCACCACGGGTCCTGGGCGTCCGCTGCGGGCTATGTAGAATGCTCGGCTCACAGCCCATGCCACATCCTCGGCACGGCGTATCTGATAGCTCCATTTCGATATAGGGTTGGTCACATTCACCACATCGACTTCCTGAAATGCGTCG
>JAFUSD010000223.1 GCA_017480685.1 Bacteroidaceae bacterium | reverse complement strand
TGGCGGTACTACAATATATCTGCCAAATGCTTCCGATGCGTTTGCTGATGCATTCAAGCGCGGAATGTACGACAACGAAGTAGAGTTTCTCGTGCTCGACGACGAGCCTGTGACCATCGGTGTGAAGAACACAAAGGCCACAAGCGGCAACTTCACGTCAGGCAACGAGACCTACGCAGGATTCGACAACTTCCGTCTCTACTACTACGGACCTCTCACAACCGTAACTTCCGAGATGGCCGACGCGCTCGTAGCTGCTACTCCTCAAGGCAAGATGAATGCTGAATTGCAAGCAAATATCAGCAAGACCGTCGAGGCTCTCAAGGCTGAACCAACAGCCGAGAGCTATATAGCCCTTTATAAATATAATAAGGAAGCAAAGCAGAGCATCGCAACCTACGACGCTGTGAAGGCCGCATTCGACAAGGCTGCTGAAACAGAACTGAGCGCTGAGTCGCGTGCAGCATTCACCGAGGCTGTTGCGAGCGTTCAGGCTGCATACGATAACGGTACAATCACCGGCGATGGAGCCGACGAGGTCGCAGCCATCGAAGAAGCACTGGCTGCTGCCATACGTGCCGACCTTGCTAATCAATCCGACAAGACTGCGCTCATCGTCAATCCAAACCTCAACGACGGAACAACAGGATGGACCATCACCGAGGGTTCGGGCGGCAGCAAGGGCGTGAAGGCTGCCAGCACAGGCAATCCTGTATATACTTCATATAACTGTACATTCGATGTATCACAGGTAATAACAGGTCTTGAACCCGGTGTCTATTCACTCAAGGTTCAGGCATTCTCGCGTCCGGCAAGCAATGCCAACTCAGTAAAGATTGCCATTGAGGACCAAGAGAACTACTGCTTTATCTATGCTAATGATCGCGAGATTCACCCAGTAGCACTTACCAGCGAGTGGCTTACATCGGGAGGAAGTGGTACATGGTCAAATCATAGTGTGAACGGACAAACCATTTATCTGCCCGACAACTCTACAGCATTTGCAGATGCATTTACTCGTGGCATGTACGACAATGAGTTGAAATTTATTGTTGGTGAAGACGGAAAGGCCAAGATTGGTGTGCGTAACGAAGCTGCATACAGCTCGACAGGTGGTTCTGGTTACGAGACCTATTGCGGATTCGACAACTTCCGCCTTGCATATCTCGGTCCGGTCGACCAGACAGCTAAGATTGTAAACCCGCAACTCAACGACGACCTCAACGGCTGGGATGCTACATCGACACCAGGCAGTGGTGGCAACTACGGTGTGAAGGCCAAAGATTCAGGCAATCCTGTTTACACCGGCTATTGCTGCTCATTCGACATACATCAGACCATCGAAGGCCTCACTCCTGGCAATTACATTCTGAAGGTGCAGGCATTCTCGCGCCCGAAGTCTAATGCCGATTCATGGACCGATGCCGTTGCAGGCAAACCGCTCGAGAACTACTGCTATATCTTTGCCAACGATGCCAAGGCATACGTTAAGCAAATCACCGACGAGTGGCTTACATCGTCAGGCAGCGGCACTTGGGGACAAGTCAGCGCAGGCGGTCAGACGGTATATCTGCCCAACAACTCGACCGCATTTGCCGATGCATTCACACGCGGTATGTACGACAACGAGCTCTTCTGCACCGTAGGCGAAGATGGTAAACTCACCATCGGAATAAAGAACGAAGCCACCAACAGTTCGTCGGGCGATGCCGTATATGCAGGTTTCGACAACTTCCGCCTCTACTACACCCTCGACGAGCCAGGCGACCCTGAGCAGATATACAACGACGCCATCGCTGTAATCGAAGCCTACAAGAAGATTGCAGCTCAGGCAGAAGACCACGCAGCATTCGACGCTACAGCCGATGCAGCCATCACAACTCTGGGCGAGAAGACAGCTACAGCCAAGCAGGTGGAAGAACTGCAGGCATCAGTGCTCGCTGCACTCAAAGACATCCTCAACACCGGCAAGACTGATACAGGGCAGTTCGACCTCACACCGCTCATCGTCAATCCGCAGTTTGACACCAATGCCGACGGATGGACTCTTGAGGGCGATGCATTTGCATGGAATAGTATCGGAGTGCTTCAGGCTCAGAACGTCATGACTGGCGGTAAGGTATACCAAGTGCTTCATGGCATGCCGGCAGGAAAATATACTCTTAAAGTTCAGGGATTCTATCAAGACCAGGCATGGAAGCAAGCTCTCTACAACCGCGAACATGGACTGGAGCAGAACAAACTCTCGCTCTGCCTCGACAGCCACAAGACCCAGATGAAGAGCATCTTCGACGATGCACGCAACATGCTGGCGTCAGCATGTATTTCGCGTACAGAAGATGTAGGTGCAACGGTCGACGGACGTGGATTCCCACTCCTGCTCAGCAAGGTTAACGAAGCTCTCGCTCCTGGTGGATACTGGACATACATTGAGGCCGAGGTGGGCGAAGATGGCGACATCACCATAGGTGTAGACCTCGATGCCACAACCCTGGCATCCAACTGGGCAATAGTCGACAACTTCCGCCTATACTATGGTGAGCGCGATACCGTTGTCATAGCCTACAACAACAACTACACCATGCCCGACGATACCCCGGCACCGGTTGTCATCCGTGGCTCTACGGCAGGATACAAAGCTGGACAACTATATCCATTTGCTGCACCATGCGACATACCTGACACTTGCTTCAAGAATATATATGAACTGGGTGGAGTAGATTACACCAACAAGGTGGCATATGTCTATCCTGTAGACCACCTGCGTGCAGGCGTGCCATCTTATGTGGAATTCGAATCCGACGTTACCGAAATCAAGGTAGGACAGACACTGCTGCGTGCCGAAACAGCCGACGAGGCACAGCTCCTGTGGGACGGTGGATTGGTCTACCCATTCTATCGTACACTCACCTGGCGCTCCAAAGACCTCTCAAAGAGCATCAAGGGTGGGGCTTTCTTCACTGATATACAAATACTCGACCCAATGAACATGCAGTTCACGGCAAACACCGAAAACTATCAAGTGCGCATGTTCAAGCAAGTGACGTATACATCGAGTAGCTCATCAGTAGTTTCTACCTACAATGCCGTTTCGCCCGCCCGACGCGACCTGCCACATGCTGTAGGAATACCTGTTCCTGAATGCGATGCAGCAGTGACCAAGGAAGTGAAGTACGGACTCACCGCCGACCTCAGCGATGCACGCACAGCTACAGTCTACAACGACGCCCCTATATGCTACATACCAAACCTCATACCAGGCAATACATATTACTATGAAGTGGTTGCAGGCACCGATGTGATTTCGAAAGGTCAGTTCGATGTCAAGGGTGAAGTGCGCATGATGTACGCACCAAGCGTATACAACCTGCGCGACCTCGGAGGCTACACCATGCAAGACGGACGTGTCACCCGCTACGGACTTATCTATCGTGGAGGTGAAGTCAACGGCTATCATGCACCTGTTCAAGACGACCTCACCCAGCTCAAGGCACTCGGAATCGGAGCCGAAATAGACCTCCGCTACAACGACTCATACGACCAAGACCGCGAGACCAACAAGTCGGGATATGGGTTTGTGAAAGG
>JAFUSD010000020.1 GCA_017480685.1 Bacteroidaceae bacterium | reverse complement strand
TTGCACGTACGGGCTGCAAAGTTACGAAAAAAACTGCAACACATCGCCCTTTTTCCACGAAAAAATGCTCTTTCGACGAAAAATCGCCTCCGATGTAGCTGTAAAGTCAATGTTTTTTCCTACTTTTGCACTCCGAAACGACAGTCATGAAGAAAATAACATTCATATATAATCCGGTATCGGGAGTGAGCGGCAAGCGAATGATAATGTCGCAAGTTGAAGAACGGATCGACCGCACACAATTCGAAATCGAGGTGGTGAAGACCGCATGGGCCGGTCATGCCACCTTGCTGGCGCGACAGGCTGTGGAGGCAGGAGCCGACATAGTGTGTGCCGTGGGGGGCGACGGAACCATGAACGAGGTGGCTCGCGCACTGATAGGCACCCGTGTGGCACTCGCTATCATTCCCTGTGGCTCGGGCAACGGGCTGGCACGCCACCTGCACATACCGCTCGACCCTATACGTGCCATCGAACTCATCAATAGCTTTACCATCAGGCAGATGGACTACGGACTCATCAATCAGCACCCTTTTTTCTGCACATGCGGTGTGGGGTTCGATGCATTCATATCCGAGAAATTTGCCAAGGCAAAGCTCCGCGGACCACTCACATACGTCGAAAACGTGCTGACCAACGGACTGAAATACAATCCCGAGACCTACGATATCGACATCATTGGCGAGCACGAAGAGCACAGCACACAGAAGGCCTTCCTCATAGCATGTGGCAATGCGTCGCAATATGGCAACAACTTCTACATCACCCCTGGAGCCTCGGTGCGCGACGGCCTGCTCGATGTCACCATCATCAAGCCTTTCACCGTGCTCGATGCGCCGCAAGTGGCGCTGCAACTGGCAGGCGGAACCATCGAGTCGAACCACCTGTTCAGCACCTTCCGCTGTCGCAACATCACCATCCACCGTCAGAAGTCGGGAGTGATACACTTCGACGGCGACCCCATCATGTCGGGGCCCGAGGTCCACATATCGGTCGTGCCCCACGGCATCAACTGCGTATGCCCGTCGAAGGAGGGAGTGATGGACGTGGCCGAGAACATCCAAAACGTGGTGATGGAGCAGTTTGGCCTCATGCAGATGCGCTCCGACGAACTGCTGCGAGCCAACCGGCAAGCCAACCGCCGCATACGCGAACAGACCGAACGCACCAACCGCCGCATACGCGAAGAGACCAAGAAACTCATCAACCGCATAAAGAAATAGCGACCCATAGTTGGGTGCATCACACCATCGAAGCGTTTTGTATTAAATAAGAAGCGGGTGTCCATCAGGCATGGATGCCCGCTTTTTAGTTGTGAGAGTACTGAAGTTTTGATGTGAGTACGCCGAAGTTTTGTCGAGACAGCATGGAAGTTTTGTCGAGAGTGCGCTGAACTTTTGCTGAGAGTACGTACTAATTTACCTGCACACATACTGAAGTTTTGCTGTGCGAACGTAGTAATTATTAAATTTACGTCGAGAATTATTAAATTTACGTCGAGAATTATTAAATTTTCCGCGGAAAATTATTAAATTTACGTCGAAAATTAAAGAATTCATATATGCTCGCAGCAAAAGTTAGACGTATTCGCAGCAAAAGTTCAACGTCTGAGTCAAGATTTGGAGACAGAAGATTGAAAATTAGCCATGCGGCTTGTCACAGATTCACTCCTCCTCCTGCGTCGGAGTCGGAATGACAATGGGGTAGGCCCTACAAAAGGGATATGCCATGCTTTAGGAAACCAACCCTGCCTACAATAAGGAACTGCCTTGCTTTATGAGTACGACCTCCCCGATTGTCCTTCCAGACTCCGACGTGAGGAGCGAGGCTGGAGCAAATCTGTGACAGGCCGCAAGGACTGCTCCCACACAATTAAAGGTTAGCCATGCCGGAAGGCTACTATATTATCGATTATATATTATACTCAAAATTGTAAATAGTAAGAAACTATTTGCTAATTTATCCGTGTCGGCATGATTTTGTTGCAAACCATTGCGATTATGTCGGGAATTCTTCGTAACTTTGCACTTTGTATTAAGGTAAATAGAGAACCCTCGCCGGATGGCTCTCCCCATAGAGGGGGAGATGTCCGAAGGACAGAGAGGGTCTTTTAATAATGAGATTATGAAAGAAACGAACGAAGAACCGAGGACTGAGTCAATCAGTTTTGTGGAAGAGATAGTGAAGACCGAGTTGGAGGCAGGCAAGAACGGCGGAAGGCTGCAGACACGTTTCCCGCCCGAACCCAACGGCTACCTGCACATAGGTCATGCCAAGGCTATAGCCATCGACTTCGGATTGGCCAAGAAGTATGGCGGTGTGTGTAACCTGCGTATGGACGACACCAACCCACAGAAGGAAGACATGGAATATGTGCGTGCCATTGAGCGCGACATCGAGTGGCTGGGATTCAAGTGGGGCAAGGTGCTCTATGCATCCGACTACTTCCAGCAACTGTGGGACCTCGCCGTGAATCTCATAAAGCAAGGCAAGGCATACGTCGACGAACAGACATCGGAGCAAATCGCGGAGCAGAAGGGCACGCCGACACAGCCGGGAGTGAACAGTCCGTATCGCGACCGTCCGGTTGAAGAGAACCTGCGCCTGTTCAACGAGATGAACTCGGGCAATATGGAGCCGGGACGCATGGTGCTGCGTGCCAAGATTGACATGGCAAGCCCCAACATGCACTTCCGCGACCCTATCATGTATCGAGTGCTCAACATGCCACACTGGCGCACCGGAACGAAATGGAACGCATACCCTATGTATGACTACACACACGGACAGTGTGACTACTGGGAGGGAGTGACACACTCCATCTGCACCCTCGAGTTCGTAAGCCACCGTCCGCTCTACGACCTCTTTGTCGACTGGGCAAAGCAGGCAGGGGGCGACGACCATCCCCTCGACGACAACCGTCCGCGACAGATAGAGTTCAACAAACTCAACCTCACACACATCCTGCTCAGCAAGCGCAACCTGCTCATACTGGTGAAGGAAGGAGTGGTGAAGGGATGGGACGACCCGCGCATGCCGACCATCAGCGGATTCAGCCGTCTTGGCTACAGCCCCGAGAGCATATTGTCGTTCATCGACAAGATTGGCTATACGAAGTTCGACGCCCTGAACCAGATGTCGCTCTTCGAGAGTGCCGTACGCGACGACCTCAACCTGCGTGCACTGCGTGTGAGTGCGGTGGTCGACCCCGTGAAACTCATCATCACCAACATGGCTGAAGATGCCGTAGAGGTGTATGACGCAGTGAACAACCCTGGCAACGAAGCCGACGGAACACACCAGATAGAGTTCAGCCGCGAGTTGTGGATAGAGCGCGACGACTTCATGGAAGACGCTCCTGCCAAGTTCTTCCGCTTAGGTCCAGGCAAGGAAGTGCGCCTGAAGAACTCATACATCATACGCTGTCCCGAGACCGACTGCTGCCGGAAGGATGCCGACGGACGCATCACCGAGATATATGCCGAGCTGATACCCGACACCAAGAGCGGACAGCCCAACTCAAACATGAAGATAAAGGGAAAGACCATACACTGGGTGAGCTGCCGCCACTGTGTGGAAGCCGAGGTAAGGAACTACGACCGCCTGTGGATGGTGGAAAACCCACGCGACGAGATATCGGCCTACAGCAAGGAGCACGGAGTGGAGGGCATCGACGCCATGCGCCCGTTCCTCAACCCCGAAAGCCTGGAAGTGAAGACAGCATACGTAGAGAAGTGGCTCACCACACGCAAACCCCTCGACTACCTGCAGTTCCAACGCATAGGCTACTACAACGTAGACCCCGACTCAACACCCGAACACATGGTGTTCAACCGCACCGTGGGGTTGAAGGATAGCTGGAAGAAAAATGAAAATTGAAGATTAACATCAGCTATTCATTATTCACATCAGCTATTCATTATTCATTATTAATTATTCATTCATTAATTAATTAATGCCCGAATACGACGACTCAATAGAACTAGATCAATTGCTCAAGAGCTATGAGCGCTCGAAGCGGCAGGGCAAGCCTTGCTACTTCGACTCCGACGACTATATCGACATCGTGGAGTACTACATGCGCAATGAGCAGTTTCAGGAAGCACTCGATGCCGTGGAAGAAGGACTCAACCTCCATCACCGCGACAGCGACCTGCGTTCGCTCAAGGCCAACGTGCTCATCTGCCTGCAACGCTACGACGAGGCAGAGAAGCTGGTCGACGCAATCGACCCTGCCGACGACCCCGACGTCTATTACTTCCGCGGACAACTGGCATGCGCCTACGGACATCCGTTCGACGAGCGCACACAGTGGTTCCATACATGGATGGAGACCGAGCGCGAGGAATGCCGGCAGATGGACGATGACGACGATGCACACACACGGATGCGCGAGGCATACATGCACGTCATCATGTCGATTGTAGACCTGAGTGCTGAAGACAACCTCGACGACATCATCATCCCCTGGGTCGACGAATACATAGAGCAATGCAATCCGCTGGCGGGCGACGATATCGACCTCGATATAGCACGTGCATGCCACGAAGTAGACCTCATCGACAAAGAGATAGAGCTCTACAACCTGATGCTCGACTCCAATCCCTACCTGCCGCAGGGATACACCTATATGGCATCGCTCCAAAGTTCGATGGACTATAGCGAAGATGCCATCGAGTCGGCCGAGTTTGCACTGGCTATCGACCCAGCCGACACTCAGGCCTTGCTCGTGAAAGCATTGAGCAACTACCAGCTTGCCAACTTCGCACAGGCAGCCATCGACTTCAGCCGCTTTATCGAAGCCACGGGCGACGGGGTGTATTATGCCATGCTGGCTTCGTGCCTCATGCGTACCGGCCAGAAGAACGAGGGCTATCGCAACCTCGCACTGGCTCAAGACTACGTGACACACCATATATCCGATGCAAAGATAAAGGCAGGCGCACGCAGCTATATTGCCGAGATATACCTCCTGGGCGGCTTCTACGACGAAGCACTCAAGATGATAAACCTGGCACTCAGAAACAACAAGCATGTGGCCGAGTTTCTGATGCAGAAAGGCATCATACTGCTGTCGCAGAAGAAGACCGTGAGGGCAATGCACGCGTTCTTCGAGGCAGTAAACGCAGCCGAGCGCAAGTTCCCCTTCCTCACACTTGCAGGCGGAGAACTCATGGCAAAGGGATATACCGAAGTGGCCATGATGCTGCTCACCACCGC
>JAFUSD010000222.1 GCA_017480685.1 Bacteroidaceae bacterium | reverse complement strand
AGTCAGCTATACTTACGGCCCGCTGTTGGGTCTCTTTGCCTTCGGCCTGTTCACCCGTAGGCAGGTGGTCGACCGCTGGGTGCCTTGGGTGTGTGTGGCATCGCCACTGCTTTGCTATGCTGCCGACAGTATAGCAAAACAGCAGTTCGGCTACCACTTTGGGTACGAACTGCTGTTGCTCAATGGGTTGCTGACCTTCGTAGGTCTGTGGATAAGCGGCATACGCCGTTCTGCTGATTAGCGGTTCAGCAGGAAACGCTCGGCCTCGATAGCGGCCTGAGCGCCGCTGCCGGCGGCCACGATGGCTTGCCGGTAGACGGGGTCGGCACAGTCGCCGGCCACGAAGATGCCGGGCAGCTTCGTGCGTGGCGTGCCGTCGATTTTCTTCAGGTAGCCCACCTCGTCGGTGTCGAGCCAGTCACGGAAGATGTCGGTGTTCGGCTTGTGGCCGATGGCAAGGAAGAAGCCGTCGATGGCAATGTCGCGCAGTTCTTCGTCAGGTTCGCCCTTGTGCTTCACGAGGTGAGCGCCCTCCACGCCGTCCTCGCCGAAGAGGCCCAGCGTGTTGTGCTCGAACAAAATCTCGATGTTTTCTTTTTCCATGACGCGCTGCTGCATCACCTGCGAAGCCCGCAGGAAAGGCTTGCGCACGATGAGGTAGACTTTCTTGGCCAGTCCGGCCAGATAGAGGGCGTCCTCGCAGGCCGTGTCGCCACCGCCCACAACGGCTACGGTGCGCTTGCGGTAGAAGAATCCGTCGCAGGTGGCACAGGCCGAGACGCCCTGCCCTTGATACTTGGCTTCGTCGGGCAGCCCCAGGTATTTGGCTGAGGCGCCCGTCGCGATGATGACGGTGTCGGCCTCAATCTCGCGTCCTTCGTTGTCGGTGACGTGATAGGGGGCTTTCGAGAAGTCAACCTTCGTGATGATGCCGTCGCGCAGGTCGGTGCCGAAGCGCAACGCCTGTTTGCGCAAATCCTCCATCATGTCCATTCCCTGCACACCCTCGGGGTAGCCGGGGAAATTTTCCACCTCGGTGGTCTGCGTGAGTTGTCCGCCAGGCTGCATGCCGCAGTATTCGACGGGGCTCAGGTTGGCTCTCGAAGCATAGATGGCAGCCGTGTAGCCAGCAGGCCCGCTGCCGATAATCAAGCATTTTGTATGTTCCATAGAATGATTGTTGTTAAGAATCTTGTATTATAAATGAAGAGGGCGGCATTGGAGATGCAGATGCTCTTCCTGCCAGCCCCAATAGACCGCCCTTCATGATTGCTTTGGTTTCTTACTTGTGCAGCTGTTTCTCTATCTCGGCTGCGATGATGTCAAACTTAGTGGTCGGTTCGAAGCGGGCCACCACGACACCCTTCTTGTCGATAAGGAACTTGGTGAAGTTCCACTTGATGTCGCTCTTCTCCTTGTAGTCGGGGTCTTCTTTCGACAGCATATCGTCGAGGATGTGTGCGATGGGGTGATCCATGTCCCAACCGGCGAAGCCCTTCTCCTCTTTGAGGAACTTGAAGAGCGGGTCGGCATCGTCGCCGTTGACCTTCACCTTCTTGAAGCGGGGGAACTCCGTGCCGAAGTTGAGCTTGCAGAACTCATGGATTGACTCGTCGGTGCCGGGAGCCTGCTGACCGAACTGGTTGCAGGGGAAGTCGAGGATGACGAAACCATCAGCGTGATACTTCTCGTAGAGCTTCTCCAGCTCGTCATATTGCGGCGTGAAGCCACACTTCGTAGCTGTGTTCACGATGAGCAGCACTTCGTTGGCATACTCTTTCAGTGACACATCCTTGCCTTTTCTGTCTTTGACAGAGAAATCATAAACGGTTCTCATTGCTTGTTTGGTTAAAATAAAGAATAATGTTTTCTGACCGCAAAGATAGTGAATATTTTTGACAGTGCCAAACTTATTAATACTTTTAAAGATTCCAGTCTTTCAATATTTGTGACTTGCTGGCACTCTCCACCTCTTTTTCTATGTCGTCAGGCAGGTTGCAGAAAAAGTCGATGCCCGTCATCTGCTCAAGGTAGTCGATGCTGACAACATACTGGGCGAGGTCGCGCGGCTGATCGACAGATTTGTGCTCGACCAGGAATGCCAGGGCTTTGTACTTGTTGTTCTGCTTGCAAAGAATTGCCATGAAGAAATACTTCGGAATGAGCAGTCCCGTGTTCGTGTAGCCCAGAATCTGCGAGGCGTTATCAATTGTTCCGCCTTTGACCACGTAGAGGACATCGCGAAAGCCCGACCTGTTCCACCGCTGTTGCAGTTGGCGCTCCATGTCGAGCCAGATGCCTGCATTGAAGACGTTGCGCTGGGGCTGCATGTTCGACAGATAGAAGGTTTGCGTGTTTGCCAGTTTGTCGTATTGGCGGTCTTCCGACGCGCAGATGTGGCCATGGTCGTAGCCTGTTCCCCAAAAAGGATCAGTGCTGAAGCGATACTCCGTAGGGATGTCGGGGTCTTGGGGATAGCCCGTCTGTTGGGTGTCAACTGTCCGTCCGACGTTGTTGTCGGGATATCCGCTATGCATCTGAAAGCACGACCATCGTTGTGATTTCTTGTTGCAATCCCACTCCAGAGAGTAGGTGATGCCGTATTTGTCTACGCTGTGGGTGACGATGATGTTGCCCGAGCCACCCTTCACCTTGGGAAACTCGAGCCTTGCTAAGTTCTCGTTCACAGAAGCATCGTTCTTGTTGACGTTTTCGGCTGTCGAGGATTCGGTCTCCCAATCGCCGAAACGGTCGTTGCCGTCATCACATGAGGCAGCGAAAACGAGTGTCGCTGCGATGACGAAAAGTCTAATAGCGTTGTATTGATTCAGTCGTTTCATGTTGTTTCTTTTAATCAGAAAAGGTGCGGCCAAGGTATATGCAACTACCCTGAACGCACCTTTGTGGGTCTGTAAAGATAAAAGTGATGTATCTTATTTCTTGGCTGCCTTACCGTAGCGGCTCATGAACTTATCGACGCGGCCGGCCGTGTCGACGAGCTTGCTCTTGCCGGTGTAGAAGGGGTGCGAGCTGCTCGAAATTTCTACTTTTACCACAGGGTAAGTCTCACCTTCGAATTCTACGGTATCATTGGTCTTTGCGGTAGACTTCGTAAGGAACATATCGCCGTTGGACATGTCCTTGAACACGACGGGGCGATAGTTTTCGGGATGAATTCCTTTTTTCATT
>JAFUSD010000221.1 GCA_017480685.1 Bacteroidaceae bacterium | reverse complement strand
CACTCGTTCGGCATTCGCGAGGTTCATGTTGTCGCGTGTGGCCTCGTTCCATGGCAGGTCGAGCATTGTGGTGAGGTATTCGTGTTGCATCTGGTATTCGGGCGACTGCTGGCTCATGCGGCGCATCTTGCCCAGTTCGTTCTCGAAGTGTTGGCGTGTGGCGTCGTTCCATTTCTTGTGTTTGGCGCGTTCCATCATGCGCTCAGCGTCGTTGGTGGTGCTGTCGCCCAGTTCCTCCTGTATGTTTTTTATTTCCTGTTGCAGGAAGTATTCGCGTTGCTGCTTGCTCAGTTCCTCGTGGGTGCGCATCTGGATATTGGCCTTGAGCGATGCAAACTGATATTCGCGGTTCAGGATTTCGAGCAGGCGGTAGGCACGTGCCGACATGTTGTCCTCGGCGAGCAGGCTGATTCGCTCGGAGTTGGATATGGGCATGTTGGCACATATGAAGTTGATGAGGAATGTCTTGTTGGGCAGGTTCTTCAGGTTGAACGACGCTCCGATGTGTTGCAGTTCGCCTATGTGGATGAACTTGTCGGCCACGTCGCGGCATGCCTCGACCACGGCTGTGAATTCACGGTCGCGGTTTGAGGGTATCGTTTCGGGATTCTTCTCCACATGTCCCATCAGGTAGTGGTTTGCCATGTATGCACTGGTGAGGTTTACACGACACAGGCCTTGCACCAGGGCGGTGCGGTTGCCGTCGGGCATGTCGAGCAGTTTCACTATCTTGGCCAGTACTCCCACGGGGTAGAGGTCGTCGAAGAGTGGTGCCTCGACCGAGTCGTCCTTCTGGCTGAACACGCCGATCAGTCGTCCGTTCTTGTCGGCATCGCTCATCAGTCGTTTCGACGAACTGCGCCCTGCGTTGATGGGCAGCAATGTGCCGGGAAATGGCATCATGCTGCGCAGCGGCAGTATCGGAATCTCTTCGTCGCCAAGGTCGATGTCCACTATGTTGGTCTTCGAAGCATCAATCTCGGTGATTACCGATATCTGTCCCGAGCGCGGTGCCTCTTCAAGTATGTCTTCAAAAAAGTTCATAATTCACTTCGTTGCATGCTGATTCTTCACATGCGCACTGGCGCACATGAGTGCAAAACGGCTGCAAAGTTACGAAAAAACGACGGAATAATAAAATAATGTGTGAAAAAAACGCTCTCAACCCCTTCAATTTGTGATGGCGATACCCTCGTTTGCATATTTCCTGCCGCTTGCTGACGCCATCGCGTGTACTGCAATTCACCCGCCCACCTCCTCGCTTTTTTCTCTTCAAGCCGCATGGACCGACAGTCCGAGCCGCATGGACCGACAGTCCGAGCCGCATGGACTGACAGTCCGAGCCGCATGGACCGACAGTCCGAGCCGCATGGACTGACAGTCCGAACCGCATGGACTGACAGTCCGAACCGCATGGACTGATAGTTTTGACTGCACTAAAACGGTGTTGATACAAGTATCACAGTAATATGAAGGCAGGGGGAGGGGAGGGAAAGGAAAGCGAAGGATGTAGGGTCTTAATCACTTGACGAGGACCTTCTTTCCATCCACTATGTTTATGCCGCGTTGCGGTGTGAGGCGGGCGGAGCCCATGATGTTGTAGATGGAGCGGATGGCGGTCGATGGTTTGCTTATGCTGTGTATGTCGGTTGCCTCGGCAATGATTTGGTCGATATATGCACTAACATCCCACAACCCGATGCCCAGTTCCTCGTGCAGTGTGGCCTCGAGGTCGGATGCATCGGCACAGATGCCGTCGAGAATCATGGCCAGGTCGCCCATCTTCTCGCTCAGGTTTGTGTTGTTGTCGCTGTATGCGATACAATTCTGCTCGCATAGCTTTGCCAGGTCGCGCAGTATGTAGCGCTTGCATACTGAATAGCTGAGCTCGCTGGCGGCTTCGACCATGCGGGCATAACATTCAGCAAAATCGTCGTCAGCAGTGCGCAACGCCTCGAGGGTTTCGTAGTATGCCTCGATGCAGTCGGCATCAGCCTCAATCTGCGAGCGGTGGGGGAATAGCGACTCGTAGTTATGGACGATGTATTGCCGTTCAATGTCTGATGTATTCCCCTCTACATCACCGTAGTACCATAGTTGTATGTCGGTGGTCCTGAAATACGAGGCATGTGCTTTGTCGAACTTGAATCCCACAGCTATGGTGTCGGTCCCTGGCGAATAGAAGTCGAAGTTGAAGGTGGCTTCAGCCACGTCGGTCGTTGCTTTGACAATCTGCTCATAGTCGCTGCAACGTGCCATCATATATACGCCCGATGTGCCCCCGGGCGAGTTGCAGCCCACGTCGACCGTCGCGGTGAAACGGTAGTGTCCTCGTGGCAGATAGTCGATATATCGGTATATGCAGCAGTCGGGAATCAGCCGCTGCTCGTTGGGATAGGATTCCGACGGCTGGTTCAGAATTTTAGGGTCGATATAAAGCAGAAGGTAAGTCTTGCTGTATACTTCAGTTGGGTTATAGCTATAGCCTGCGTTCTGAATTCGCATCCTGACTGCATTTGGCAGCGATGATGTCCAACTCATGTCGTCACCAGCGACAACACGGGCGGGCCATAGTGGTGCGACATCGTGTGGATATCGACTTGTGGCACCTTCGAGCACCTTGGCCACATCATATCGTCGTTGCTCCACCTGCATGTCGTTGGTCACACGCTCGATGTCGGCCGTGGTGTAGGTGTCGGTAGAGAGCAGGTTGATGGCCGTCAGTGTGTCGCACATGGGGTGTCGCTGCTCGGTCGTGTCGATAAATTTGCTTAATGCCACAGCACTGTCAATCAGCGACTTCATCTCATTCATCTGCTCGATGCTGGCCCCCATGTCGGCGCATACGGCTTGTGGTCGTGAAAGGTTGATACGTGGGTGCTCGGCCGTGGTTTTGTCAATCAGTGCTTGCAGGGCTTCAGCTCCGTAGTAGCTTTCCAAGTCGTGCTTCATGGCCTCAAAGTCGTCGGGCGATACCAACAGCCAGTTGGTATAGTAGTGGTTGTCGTCGGTCCACACCGTTGTGTCATACCAATGTGGACCTCTTATGCTTCCGTCCTTCACTTTGTCGACACACCAATACACATTCATCTTGCGAGTTATCCACGAACTCATGTTGCGCTGCGATGCCGTAATCTTGAACGACCTGTCGGCATTGTGTTTCAGTATTAACGACGTGGCCGAACCTTCACTTTCGGGCATGTAGTCATCGCCTCCATCCAACATTCGTTCGGTGAATTTATTTTGCCATTTATCGTAGTAGGTTATCCTTACGGCACCGTCCCACCGAGTGCCGGGTTCTGGCTCGTGTTTCGCAAACGCAACCTTATAGGGGTCCACCGGTGCACCTGCGAGTATTGTGTTGCGATTATCATATCCGTTGTTAGGCCAAAACAATTCGGTTGCAGGATTGTATATATAGAAATACGTAGTGTCGTTGGTATTCGTCATCTTATATTCGGCAAATCTCGTGGGGCGGGGCTTCTCCCTACCTGTTCGCTGTGCATATACGCAGTTAGTCACCGTGATTGAAAGCCACAAAAGTATAATAATCGTTTTATACATCGTTCTGTCTGTTTATTTGTCATTGTTTCTCATCAAACGGCTGCTACGATAATATAGTCAGACATAAATCGACATCCCGTTCGGCTGCAAATTTACGCACTATAATCTGAACTACCAAACAAAAAACACTTTTTTGCATCTGTGAGGTGTAATTTATCGTCAGTACAGCTTTTTATCAGACAAGTTTTTATAATTGACAATTTAGAATTGACAATTAGCCTTCCGGAAGGGAACAACCTTCATACTATAGCGACAACCTCCCCTCATTGTCATCCCGACAGAGCGACGAAAGAGCGGCGGAGAGGATCTGTGACAGGCCATAGGACTGCTATCAACTCTCTTAATGTAAAAAAATCATCAAATAATTTGGATAATTCAAAGAAACTCCTTATCTTTGCAACGGAATCGCAACGATGCGATGCCGAAGTAAATTAATTATCAACCACAAATAAATCATAGCTATCATTATGCACAAGTATATCTTCCTCCTTTTCCTCTCGTTCTCCACCACCTCGTTCGCCTACGATTTCATGGTCGATAGCCTGTTCTATAACATTGTCGATAACGAGATGTGGGACTTGGATTATCCTACAGTAGAACTGACATACGACAATACTGTATTAGATAGAGTCTGGGATGGTGACAAATATGTATACTTTTATTACGACAATACCCATACATCTGTTGTTGTGCCCGACACAGTGCGGTATGACGGTGTACTCTACCACGTGATTGGTATTGGTAGAGGTGCTTTTCAATATTATAAATTTCTTTCCTCGGTCAGTCTGCCCGAGACAATACTATATCTTGATGATGGGTGCTTTTCCCAGAAAAGAAATCTGGGCAGCATAGTGCTGCCAAATTCACTTACAACCATCGGGGAGTGGGCATTTATGGAGTGCAACCGACTGAAGTCTGTTTATATACCCGAGAGTGTGACGTATATAGGACGAGGCGCATTCGAGGAATGTGCGCTATTGGAGTCTGTTACTTTATCTCCAGGTATTGAGGTGATATATAATGGAACTTTTTTTCATTGTATGAAATTGGAAACGGTCAATATACCCGAAGGAGTGATTCGTATTGACGATTCGGCATTCTCCCTATGTCCGATGCTCACATCCATCCATCTGCCCAACAGTCTGCGTGAAATCGGAGTGTCTGCTTTTGGTGTCTGTACCCATCTCTCGGATATCAATTTCCCGTCCGAACTGAGGAATATGGAGGCGTTTTCATTCTTTTTGACACCAATAATGAAATTCAAGTCGCCAACAGCGATGAGTGTTATAAGAGAGAGGTGCTTTTATCAGGCAAGCCTCGAGTCGGTGACCATCACTCCAAATATAAAGAGTATTGAACGCTCTGCATTTGAGTATAATGAAAATCTGGAAACAGTGCGTATTGAGGGCGGAGTTGAACAAATAGATGTAGATGCGTTTGCATCATGTTTTCATCTCAAAGACTTCTATTGCCTTACAGACGCGGTGCCTCAAGCGGATAATCTTGCTTTTGCCAGTTATAAGTATGTTATTGGAGGAACGGGCAATACACTACGTATTGAACTTATAAGCCCGACCGGCATAGCCGAGCAAGCCACCCTCCATGTCCACAAATCCCTTCTCAACCGCTTCAAGAACACCTATCCTTGGAGCGAATTCAAGTCGATAGTTGCCATCGAGGACGAGACCGCCATAGGTCCCATAGCCATTGACGAAGAATCGTCGTCCACCCGCAGGGTCTACGACCTCGTAGGTCGTCTGCGACGTGCTGCCCAGCCAGGGCTAAATGTCATCGTGGGCGGCGACGGCCGCAGCCGCAAGGTGATGGTTAAGTGAGAGCAGAGCCAAACTTGTTTGAGCTATGCCGAACGTGAATCACCAAGACGTAGTCACGGTGATGTTGAAGTGAGTGTAGAGAAAAAAGTATCT
>JAFUSD010000220.1 GCA_017480685.1 Bacteroidaceae bacterium | reverse complement strand
CGAATGCGTTGCTCTACCCACTGAGCCATGTCGGCCTTTCACTGTCTGTACACCCGCAGTGTCTCGAACCCTGGACACCCTGATTAAGAGTCAGGTGCTCTACCAACTGAGCTACGGGTGCAACAAATATAATTTAAATCTTCTCACCAGAAAACTTTCAGTACACCCGCAGGGGCTCGAACCCTGGACACCCTGATTAAGAGTCAGGTGCTCTACCAACTGAGCTACGGGTGCATCCTTTGTCTTTTTGCGGGTGCAAAGGTACACATTTTATTTGATTCTGCCCAATTATTTTTCTACTTTTTTGCACAATCCATCAAAAAACACCACTTATAAACAATGTTTTCTGCAAGTAGTGCTTGACAGCAATCCCATTATACGCTGCCCCCGACATAAAAAAGAGGGCCCGATGGGGAGTGCCCACCGAGCCCTGTTTATTCTCTATTGTGCAAAGACCTACATGGCAGCAGCTGACGAGATCCACTCATAGATGCAAGAGCACACACCGCAAAGCAGGATACCCAGCGTGCAAATAGCCAGCGAAAGGTTGACACTCTTAGCATTGCGGAAGGTGGGCAGCGGATGCTCTTCCTTCGTGATGTACATGGCCTTGACGATAAGCAAGTAGTAGTAGAGACTCACCACCGTGTTGACCAATGCGATGAACACAACGAAGTAGGGCCAGAAGGGAGCCTGCTCGTGCCCACCAACACCTGCCATGAATACGAAGAACTTTGAGAACATACCAGCAAACGGTGGTATGCCAGCCAGCGAGAACAAGGCAATAGTCATGAGAAGCGAAAGCTTTGGATTGGTCTGATAGAGACCGTTGTATGCCGACATTTGCGTAGAGCCGCCATTCTGCTCGACTGCACTGATGACGGTGAAGACCGACATGTTGGCCACGACATAGACGAGCACATAGAATGTGAGGGCAGCTATGCCGGCAGCCGAGTTGCCAATAACGGCCAGCATGATGTAGCCTGCCTGCGAGATGGAGGAGAAGGCCATGAAGCGCTTCAGTTCCTTCTGGCGGATGGCGAAAAGGTTTGCAATGGTGATGCTGAGCACGATGACGATGTAGAGCATGGGCTGCCAGTAATCGGTCATGAATGTGAACACCTTCATCAGGATGATGGCCAGCGTGAGTGCTGCAGCTCCTTTAGAGACTACGCTCAGATAGCCGGTGACAGCCGTGGGAGCCCCTTGGTAGGTGTCAGCCGTCCAGAAGTGGAAGGGCACAAGCGAAATCTTGAAGCCCAGGCCACTGAAGAAGAACACCAGACCCATGATAGCCAGAGGAGTGGCTGTGAGCTGCCGGGCAACATCGTCGAAATAGAGTGTGCCCGTGGCAGCATAGACGAACGAGATGCCAAACAGCATGACGCCGCTGGAGAACGTGGCCACGAGGATGTACTTAGCAGCAGCCTCGGCCGACTCTTTCTTCTTCTTGTCGAAGGCTACGAGGCATGACAGGGGCACTGAAGCCATTTCAAGCCCGAGGAAGAACATGAGGAACGAACCGCTTGACATCATCATATACATGCCGAGCAAGGTGGATATGACGAGCAAGTAGAACTCACCCTGATATCGCGTGGTCTTGAGCCACTCCTGAGCCATCACGATGACTATAAACGAACCGGCCGTAAGAATGGTCTTCATCACACTGACTATCGGTGTCGTCACATACAGACCTCCGAAAGCAGTGGCAGGCTCTGCCAGCAGGCATGAAACAACCTGGCAGAGCAGCAGTGCGCCCGTGAGCACGCCCAGCACAAATCCTTTGCGCTCGCTGCGGTGCAATGCAAAGTCGGCACAGAAAACTATTATCAAGGCAAGCACCAACGTTGCCTCGGGAATCATATTTAGAAATTGACTATAGTTCATATCTTTTCTGTTTTTAAGGAGTAATGAGCAATCACTTATTACATAACGCCTATCGACTGCAGGATATTACCCGTAGCAGGCGAGATGACATTGCTCACCCAGAAGGGGAACGTACCCAGACCTGCCACACAGAAGATAAGGCAGATAACGGCGAAACGCTCATCCCAGGTGGCATCGGTCAACTCGAGGAAATGCTTGTTCTCAACGTTGCCATAGAGAATCTTACCCACGACGCGCAGGATGTAGACTGCCGTGACGACAATCGACATACAGGCAATGATGGTAGCCACCATGCGGAACGACGTGTTGGGATCGCCCGAGAGGGGCTCTGCACCAAACGAGCCGACAAAGATGGTCATCTCTGCAATGAAGCCAGAGAAGCCTGGCAGGCCAAGGTTGGCCAGACCGGCAATGACATAGCCGACAGCCAGGAAGGGCATGATTTTCATCAAGCCAGCCAGCTCGCGGATGTCGCGGGTGTGAGTACGTCCATAAATCATACCGATGAGGGCAAAGAACAGAGCCGTCATCAGACCGTGGGAAAGCATCTGCAGGATGGCACCGGTGCAAGCCGTCTGACTCATCATGAGCAGAGCAAAAAGCACCAGGCCGCAGTGCGACACCGACGAGTAAGCATTGATATACTTCAAGTCTGTCTGCACGCAAGCCGAGAGGGCACCATAGACCACAGAGATGGTGGTCAGGATGAGGAATATCCACGACAGCTCCTGAGCTGCCTCAGGCAGCAGATACATGGCCACGCGGAAGCAGCCATAGCCACCAAGCTTCATCAGCACACCGGCATGAAGCATCGACACAGCCGTGGGAGCCGAGGCATGACCGTCGGGACTCCATGTATGGAACGGGAACAGGGCACCAAGCACGCCGAAGCCGATGAAGATGAAGGGGAAGAACACCTTCTGGATGTCGACGGGAATGTTGTGCATCTGGGCAATCTCGTTGACGTTCATCGTGGTGGCTCCACTGAAGTAGTAGATGCCAAGGATGCCGAGGATGAGCAGGGCAGAGCCTCCCATCAGCATCAGCGTCAGCTTCATGGCTGAATACTCCTTGCGGCCGGAACCCCACACACCAATCAGCAGATACATAGGAATCAGAGCCACCTCGTAGAACATGAACATGGTGAACATGTCGGTGCAGATGAAGAAGCCAAACACACCCGTGGAGAGCAGGGTGAACCAGAGGAAGTACTCCTTGGTAAGAGGCTTCAGCTGCCACGAGGCAAACGTACCGGTGAACACTATAATGCTGCTGAGCAGGAGCATGACGACAGAGATGCCGTCGACGCCCACCGAATAAGCAATGTTGAGCGGCTTAAACCAAGGCATGGAGGCCACGAGCAGCATCTGGTCTGTGTTGCCACCAGCACGCTCCTGAATGAAATAGATGGTGAGCCAAATCGACAAGGCCAGCAGGCACGAAGCACCCGTCACCATCACACCACGCACCTGATTGAGGTTGCGGGCAGCCCACAATCCCAAAAGCATCAGGGCGGGAATAACTACGAATAGACTTAATATATTCATTTTCGTTATTACGTTATTACGACATTACGTTATTATGACATCACAATGCGAGCAACACGAGCGTCAATGCCACAGAGCCGGTGAGGAACCACACGGCATACTGCCGCACATCGCCACTCTGCCATGGGCGAATGCTCTCGCCGGCCTCATTGGCTCCCCATGCCAGGAAGTTGAACGTCCCGTCAACGACGTGGCGGTCGAACCATGCAATGGGCGTAGAGACGCAGCGGAAGATAATCTTGTGAGTGACAAACTGCCAGATCTCATCCTGATAGAAACGCTTGTAGGCTGCGCGATGCAGCTTCGGGACCGTCTTGTAAAGACGGTCGGCGATGGGCTGGCTCTCACCTGTATATATATAAGTGGCGAGGCAGATGCTCAGAATAGCGATAATCGTCGACGTGGCAGCAATCTGCGTGTTGAAGTGGATGGTGTAATCCTGGCCACTGGCCGAGACAAACGAACCGAACGAGCCACCCCAGCCGAGGAAACCGCCCAGCGTGGTGTAGACACCCACCCCCACGGTGATGCAGCAAAGCACGATGAGGGGTATGGTCATCGTCAGTGGAGCCTCATGGGGTGTGTGGTGCTTGTGAGCCTCCACATTCTCCGTGCCCCAGAAGATGCCGTAGTACAAGCGGAACATGTAGAATGCGGTCATGGCGGCAATGCCAGTCATGATCCAACCTACCACAGGGCTGTACTGCATGCAGGCGGTGATAATCTCATCTTTCGAGCTGAAGCCTGAGAAGAAGGGAATACCTGCAATGGCAAGACATGATATAAGGAACGTAATATGCGTGATGGGCATATACTTGCGCAAGCCGCCCATGAGAGCCATCTCGTTGGAATGAACTGCGTGGATGATGCAGCCGGCACCGAGGAACAGGCAGGCCTTGAACATGGCATGCGTAAAGAGGTGGAACATCGAAGCCATGTAGCCAAGCTGGGCGTGATTGTCGAGCATAGCCTCATGGCCGGGCAGACAGACGCCGAGAGCTACCATCATGTAGGCAATATGCGAGATGGTGGAGAAGGCCAGCACGCGCTTGATGTCGCTATGGGCGCAAGCCACATCAGCTGCATAGACTGCGGTGAAGACGCCCACCCACACCCCGATGGACAGAGCCTGCGGGGCATCCGCACTCCAAAGGGGGAACATACGCGCAATCTGGAACACGCCGGCCACAACCAGGGTAGCTGCGTGG
>JAFUSD010000219.1 GCA_017480685.1 Bacteroidaceae bacterium | reverse complement strand
TTTTTAAATGAAGTGGTCTCGTTTCAATCTACCATTATATCAACGATTTGCCACCACTTCGTAATAAGCACATGGTAGCGTGCCTGAGAAGTTGGCGCAAAGGTAAGAACAAAATAAATAAAAACTTTGCTGGATTTTATTAAGTCCATATAAATCAATTTTGTGTGCGCTAACAAATAAAATAAAAATAAAATATCAAGCATATTTCTTACTAAAATATGCTCGAAATAGCAACGAACGACAATGATTGACCAAATACAGAGTATGAAAAACAATCATTACAAAGAATTAAAAACAATATAAAAACAAGTAATAGTTGTTACGTTGTCATCTACAACAGCAAACCTAATTATGACGATGGGTGATAACTCTATAGAAATGATAGCTGAAAAACAGTAACATGCATACCCCCAATAACTAATCACAATTATTACAATGTGAACATTACATAATCCTCACCTCAAAACGACGACACACGGAGACACCACATCCCCGTGTGTTTTTATTAATCCCTGAGGCAACCGATGGGTTTCTTCAATTCATCAATCGACCAAATCTTTACAAACTTTTTCGGTGATTTGAGACGGTTTTATTCGGTGATTTGAGACGGTTTTATTCGGTGATTTGAGGCGATTCCGTTCGGTGATTTGAGGCGATTCCGTTCGGTGATTTGAGGTGATTATGTTCAGTGATTAATTATAGGAGTTGAAGTAGTAAACCTCTCCCCCGCTCCCACCGTCGCTCTGCTCCCCAATTGCTCCGATTCCGCAATTGCCCCAAAGGGGAGGAACTCCATCCGGATGGCATCATCCCCCCTTGGGGGGATAAGAGGGGGGCTCGAGTTTTTCCTCTTCCATAAACAGCTCGCTCTCAGGCAGGGCTTTGGCCGTGCGGCTCTTGTCTTCCTTGGCACCGAGCATGGTGAGGCGGCGTGCTGCCACGATGATGCTCTGTCCGCTCTCGGCAGTGGTGGTCTGCACGTCGTGGTATTTTTCTTGCACGTCGTCGATGAGTTCGCCAAGGCGTTTGAAACGCTGGGCAAAGAGCTGCACACGACGCACTATGTTGTCGGCACACTTCATGATTTCCTCCTGATTGCGGCTCTGCTCCACCTGCACCCAGCTCTCTTTCGTGAGGCGCAGGATGGCATAGAGGTTCTGACTGCCGGTGATGAACACGCCGCGGTCGAAAGCATACTTCCACAACGTGGTGTCGGCGGTCAGGGCCAGTTGCAGTGCCGACTCCGAGAACATATACATCAGCACATAGTCCAGCCCCTGGCGCCCCTTCTTTATGTATTTGTCGTAGCGCTTGTGTGAGAGTTCATCCACATGGGCACGCACACTCTTGATGTGTTCCTTCAATGCCACAGACCGTTCCTCCTCGGTCTCGGCATTCACATATCGCTCGAAGGCACGTATCGACATCTTCGAGTCGATGATGGCATCGCGGCCGTCGGTGAAGTGGAGTATCACGTCGGGTATCATGCGGCTGCCCTCGTCGGAGAGCACGGCACGACCCTCGTCGTCGCGCAGGGTTTCCTGCACGTCGAAGTGTATGCCCTTCTCCAGCCCCATGTTTTCGAGCAGCTCCACAAGGCGCACCTCGCCGAAGTTGCCCTGAGTCTTGTTCTCGCTCGTGAGGGCGCGTGCCAGGTTGTCGGCCTTGGTGCCTATCTGCGTGGTCTGACGCATCATCTCCTCTATCTGCGCACGCAGTGCCGACGTGGTCTCGGCTTGTGTGAGTTTGTTCTTATCCACAGCCTCTTTCATCAGACGCAGTTGCTCGTTCAGCGGATTGACTATCTGGCCTATCTGCTCGCGGTTGGCACTGCTCAGCTCTTCCGAGCGGTGTTTCAGAATGTCGGCCGTGGCATTTTGCATCTGTTCCTTCACGAGGGTCATCTCGGCAGCCAGCTCTTTCTCACGGCGCTGCTGCTCGGCCACAAGCTGTCGTGCGTGCTCGGCCTTGAGGTAGGATATCTGCTTTTCATACCACTCACTATTTTCTTGCAACTTTCGCTCATACCGCTCACGGCTCTCCTGCCACTGCCGGCTATACCACTCACTGCTTTCTTGCCACTGTCGCTCATATCGCTCACGGCTCTCTTGCAACTGCTGCTCGTGTGCCTGCTGCTGCATATACCGTGCATGGTCTTGCATGATATAGACCACGACGGCTATGATGATGCCGAGAGCGAACCCCAGGATTAAACTAAGTATTTCCATGTGTATCCTTTCTTTGCGTTGATGATGTCGGCTATGGTGCCTTGTGCCACTATCTGTCCGCCTCCGCGTCCGCCCTCTGGGCCCATGTCGATGATGTAGTCGGCCTGGCGTATGACGTCGGTGTTGTGTTCTATCACGATGACCGTGTTGCCCTTTGCCACCAGGCGGTGGAGCACGGCCATGAGTGCGCGTATGTCTTCGTAGTGCAGGCCGGTGGTAGGCTCGTCGAGTATGTAGAGCGTGTTGCCAGTGTCGCGGCGGCTGAGCTCGGTGGCCAGCTTCACTCGCTGGCTCTCTCCGCCCGAGAGGGTGGTCGATGGTTGTCCGAGCTTGATGTAGCCCAGTCCTACATCCTGTATCACCTTTATCTTGTTCAGTATCGTGGGTTGGTTTTCGAAGAACTCCACGGCATGGTTTATGGTCATGTCGAGCACATCGGCTATCGACTTGCCACGATACTTCACCTCCAGCGTCTCGCGGTTGTAACGTTTGCCATGGCATACCTCGCATGGCGAGAGCACGTCGGGCAGGAAGTTCATGGTTATGGTCTTGTAGCCATTGCCGCCGCAGGCCTCGCACCGTCCGCCTGCCACGTTGAACGAGAAGCGCCCTGGCTTGTACCCACGTATCATCGACTCGGGATGCTTCACAAACAAGTCGCGGATGTCGCTGAACACACCTGTATATGTGGCCGGATTGCTGCGCGGACTACGTCCTATGGGCGACTGGTCGACGCTCACCACCTTATTTATCTTCTCAATCCCCTCGACCGAACCATAAGGCAGAGGGTCGCGCAGTGACCGATACAGATGTTGCGACAGAATGGGCTGCAACGTGTCGTTGATGAGTGTAGACTTGCCACTGCCGCTCACACCCGTGATGCAAATGAGCCGTCGCAATGGGAATGTGGCCGTCACATGACGCAGGTTGTTGCCAGTGCAGTCGTGGAGGGTGAGGACCTCGAGCCCCCCTCTTATCCCCCCAAGGGGGGATGATGCCATCCGGATGGAGTCCCTCCCCTTTGGGGGAGGATAGGAGGGGGCCTGAGGGGATGATGCCATCCGGATGGAGTCCCTCCCCTTTGGGGGAGGATAGGAGGGGGCCTGGGGGGCCTTCAGATAGCGTGCCGTCAGTGTATCCGTCTTCATCAAGTCCTGCGGTGTACCCTGGAACATCACTTCGCCACCCTTGCGCCCAGCCATGGGGCCCATGTCGAGGATGTAGTCGGCAGCCAGCATCATGTCTTTGTCGTGCTCCACGACGATGACCGTGTTGCCCTCATCCCTCAAAGTCTTGAGCGAGGCGATGAGGCGCTGGTTGTCGCGCTGATGCAGTCCGATGCTCGGTTCGTCGAGTATGTAGAGCACATTCACCAGGCGTGCGCCAATCTGTGTGGCAAGGCGTATGCGCTGACTCTCACCGCCCGAGAGGCTCATGCTGCTGCGCGAGAGCGAGAGGTAGTCGAGCCCCACATCGAGCAAGAACTGCAGGCGGCTGCGTATCTCCTTCAGTATCTGTGCCGATATCTCACGTTGGCGCTCGGTTATGTGGTTCTCTACGTCATCTATCCATTGCTGCAACTCTTTGAGGTCCATCGATGCCAGTTCATAGATGTTTTTGTCGGCAAAGCGATAGTGCATGGCCTCGCGGTTGAGGCGCGAGCCTCCACACTCTGGACATGTGGCCACCGAGTCGAACGAGTCGGCCCACTTCTGAGCTGCCGCCGAGGTCTCGCTCTCGCGCAGTTGGGCGATGTAGCGCGGCAGACCCTCATACTGGGTGTAGAAGTCGTTGGTCTGATGTATGAGCGTAGCAGGTATGCGTATTCGCTCGCTCGAACCGAAGATGATGTCGTGTACAGCCTCCTGTGGCAGGTCGCGCACTGGAGTCTTTATGTCTTGACCATAATGTTCGAGCACCCCCTGCACCTGCCAGAATATCATCGAGTTGCGATATTTTCCCAGTGGGGCCAGTGCTCCGTCGTGAACCGAGAGGCTCGGGTCGGGTATTATCTTGGCGGGGTCGACCAGGTTGATGTAGCCCAAGCCCTTACAGCACGGACATGCACCCATGGGCGAGTTGAACGAGAAGTTGTTGGGCGCGGGGTCGTGATAGCTTATGCCCGTAGTCGGACACATGAGCGAGCGCGAATAGTATTTCAGTTCGCCACCCTCGTCGGCCACCATCATCAAGCCCTCACCCACCTGCATGGCCGTTGCTATGCTCTTCTGCAGGCGTTCCGAGTCTTTCTCCCTCACCGTCAGGCGGTCTACCACCACCTCGATGTTGTGGTTCTTGTAGCGGTCAACTCGCATGTCGGGCACCATCTCGCGCACTTCGCCGTCAATCCTGGCATGCAGGTATCCCTTCTTCATGAGGCTTTCAAACAGTTCGCGATAGTGACCCTTACGGCTGCGCACCACAGGCGCCAAGAGCATGATGCGCTGGCTGTCGTAGCGTTGCATGATGAGGCCGAGTATCTGCTCCTCGGGGTATTTCACCATGCGTTCGCCAGTCTCGTAGCTATAGGCATCGGCGGCACGTGCAAAGAGCAGACGCAGGGAGTCGTAGATTTCGGTCACTGTACCCACGGTGCTCCTCGGGTTCTTGTTCGTAGTCTTCTGCTCGATGCTTATCACAGGGCTCAGACCCGTTATCTTGTCAACCTCGGGACGGCTCAGTCCGCCAAGGAAGTTACGCACATAGGCCGAGAAAGTCTCGATATATCGGCGCTGACCCTCGGCAAATATCGTGTCGAAAGCCAGGCTCGACTTGCCGCTGCCGCTCAGACCCGTGATGACCGTGAGGCTGTGGCGAGGTATGCGTACGTCGATATTCTTCAGGTTGTTGACACGGGCGCCCTCTACTTCAATCCACTCATTCATCATAGTCGCGCAAACCCTTCATTATGTTGATAGCCTTCTTTATGTCGTATTTTATGCCGTCGCTACCCACTGCTTGCAGGTTGAGGAAGTAGACACCGTCTTTCACATAACGGCCGTTCTGACGTCCGTCCCAACCCTGGTCCACATTGCTCAGGTCGAACTCATACACCTTCTGACCCCAACGGTTGAATATCACACCCTTCATCTTCACTATCGACTGATATTCCACTTCGAACACATCGTTGATTTTGTCGTCGTTGGGCGAGAAGCCGTCGGGGCACGAGAGCTTCGACTCGGTGATGCTGATGGTAAACGCCTCCGATTCATACTCCACCTCCTCGCCATCGCCATCGGTGAATGTGATGTAGAGCTTCACGCCATACGCCCCGCTCGACGTCAGTGTGAACGATGTGGTTTCGTCGAAACGGTCAACCAGCGGCTTCGATTCACCATCCTTCATGTTGTATATTTTCCATTCACACTTATAGCTCCAATAGCTGTCGGCTTTCACGTTGGCAGTCAGCTTGATTTCGAGCGGTGCATTCATCGTCTGACTTTCACCAGGACTCATCTCCACATCAGCATCGTTGGCCTTGTCATGGAATGTGACTGTAGGTTCGGCCGTCTGGCCCCAAGCCGTGTAAACGGCAAGCATGCCCACAAGGGCCGCAAACAGTATCTTAGGTTTCATACGCTTTCGTTTTTTTTGTATTAACGTGCAAAGATACGAATTTATTTTAAACCAAGCATACGTAAATATCGAATTTGATGCACAACGGCTATGAAAAAAGCGGTGTGCAGTCATGATTTGACTTCTATGTCCGTCACGTGTCAGTCGTATAACTTTTTGTGACGATATCCTCGCAGGGTGTTGACGATATCCTCGCAGCTTGTTGACGATATCCTCGCAGCTTGTTGACGATATCCTCACAGCTTGTTGACGATATCCTCGCAAATAGGGGTGGGCCGGCATGGTGTGTCATCTGCGTGCGTGCGTACGTTATTATAATCGGTTGCATTATATAAGAAGTATTGCCTTTTTTTATCTTTTACCATAAAATAATTGAAAAAAAGCTTGTATTATAATAAAATAAATACTATCTTTGCAGCGTGAATCTATTGAATCCGAATATAGAGAAGAAAATTTAAATAAACTAACATTATTATTAACACAAAAAACACTAACCTAATGAAGAAAATTACTTCTATCTATTTGGTGTTATGCTGCTGATGCTTTTAGGCTCAAGCCAAGCATTTGCACAACACACCGTCGAGATTGCTGAACCCGAAAAGGGCGACTACGCAACAACCAACACCACCTTCTCGCTTTCCGAGATAGCTGAAGAACTGGGAGTAACGGCCGACGAACTCGTCGCCGCATTCGAGACATGGTATGCCGACGGCGCATACAGCGGAACGCCCAACTTCTTTGCACTGGCCGATGCTGAAGGCAACACCATCTCGACCACCCACTCGGCCGACGACGGCGGATACTACATGGATGCCAACGGAACACTGGCCTACTGGGGCAATGGCGCACCATGGTACGTACAACTCGACTGGGACGACGAAGCCGGCGAACTCTACATCATGATTGGCCAGAACGCAAGCGTGAAACTCGAAGTAGGCAGCAAATACCAAGCCTACGTAGCCATCAACCTCGGCGACAAGCAGTCGCTCTTCTATCTCACCCTCGAAATCACCGAGCGCGAAGCACCGACAGTCGAGCCAGTGCCATTCCTCTCACAGATTGAAGTCGTAGGTCGAACCAAATTCGTAGTTACACAAGAACCCAACAACGCATGGTACCGACACTACTACACCATGAGCGTCGAAGGCATGGCAACTGCTTTGGGCATAGACCCCGAATACCTCGTGGCCAACATGCGCGACATCATCTACGCCAAATCCTACGACAAAGAGCGCGAAGCATTTGCCGACCAACTCGTCAACACACTCACCGCAACACCTACACCAGGATTCTGGTTCGGAACCGGAGTGCTGCTCGAGGGTGAAGAAGAAGAGAGCGACGAACTGCAACACGCTCCCTACGGCTCGAGCGACAAGTTCTGGGTGGCCGACATACGATACTTCGACGACGACTCACTCTCATTCTGCATGGGACAATACCCCAACGCATGGCAGATGGGCGAAACCCACAATGCCGAAATCTACTACCTCTGGGGCAACAAAGCATACGTCGTAGAATACATACTCACTGTCGACGTGCCTCACGACGACACCATCGACGCACTCACATTCCTGGGCAAGATGGGAATCACTGCCGAGCGCGACCCACGCAAGGGCTACGAACCCGACACCATAATCTTCAACACCGACGAACTCTTCAAACTCCTCGGAGCTGAAAGCATACTCGACATTCGCGTTGCTACCAACGACCAATATGGCAACCTCACCGACGAATACACTGCCGACACCACAGGCTTCTGGTTCCTGCCAACGGGCGAAGTGACAACACACTCGGCAGGACGAAAGAGCTTCTACATCGACTATGTCGACTCGCTCCACGCATTCACCGTGGGTAACATGCCAAATGCATTCACAGGCGGCGAAGAGTGTAAGGCTGTCCTCTACTTCATCAAGGATGGCAAATACTTCGAATACGAATTCAATTTCACCATTCAGCAGCCCGAATACACCACCGAGACATGCGAAGTGACCGAGATGGACCTCGCCGTACGCCTCATTCCGTCAAAGAGCGGAGGTGCATGGGAAGTGGGACAGACCGACATGAAGCCCTACGAGGAAGTGCTCGGAACTGCCAACGGCATATTCTACGGCCTCGATGCATCGGGCGCACTCACCAACTCATATTCAGTGAGCGAAGCAAACAACGGTGCAACTGGCGGCGGATTCTGGATGAGTCCTGAAAACGAAGAACACTACGCCTACGCTGCATCATATCAAAACACCGACGATGCATTCGGAGCATACGCCCTGTGGTACTACCAAAGCCAGATACACTGGTTCGTATGTCCGGGACGTCGCAACCCAGGCGAATACTCTACAGGCACATTCTACATCTTCAACCTCTGGGACGGCAAGGCACTGAAACTCAACGTCACACTCAACTTTGTTGACCAAATCATCGAAACCGTGGGCGAAAGCGAAATACTGCTCCCTGCACGCGACGAAGAAGACATCGAAGACATGGCTGAGACCACCTACGACTTCACCGACATGTATAAGGCACTGGGATGCACAGCCGACGAATTTGCCGCCAACGGCTCATGGGGAGTGCTCGACCCCGACAGCGTATATGTCACACGTCAAGACGCTATCGAGCGCGACCTCTACGACGAAATCCTCGGATTCCCAATCAATGCCGACGGACGGCTCGAAACCGAAGACATCACTGCTGCATACTGCTACGTTGACTTCATCGACGGACACTTCGTATCCTACACAGCCGACGAAGAAAACATCAACACTCCATGTCTCGTCACATTCTATGCACGCTACGGAAGCCGACTCTACAAGGTGAACATCATCGTAAGCCAAAGCGTACCTGTGGCAATCAACACCATTGCAAACACAACGGCACAAGGTGTCAAGATATACAACATCGCAGGTCAGCAACTCGATGCACCACAAAAAGGCATCAACATCGTGGGCGGCAAGAAAGTGCTCGTGAAGTAAATGCTCGTAAAGTAAATTTATGAAGTAAAGACCTTCATCGACTAATATAGAAAGATACACTCCGGCTTACCATCCGTGGGGGGCAGGGGTGTATCTTTTTGTTATTCATATATCATACAAAACACCTTTACCACCACACTTTTTCTTATTCACACATCATACAAAATCAGCTTTCTCACACCTTATTTATTAATATATAGGAAAATTATTTGCGTTCGACGCGGCGGGTATCATTCTTTTTTCGTATCTTTGCACTCTCAAAACTTAAAAACAACACAAATGGAACGAGACAATGAGATTTTTGCTCTGATTGAGCGCGAGCACGAACGTCAGCAACGAGGCATCGAGCTGATAGCAAGTGAGAACTTCGTGAGTGAACAAGTGATGCAGGCCATGGGGTCGTGCCTTACCAACAAATATGCCGAAGGCTACCCAGGACGCCGCTACTATGGCGGATGCGAAGTGGTAGACATCGTGGAGACACTGGCCATAGAGCGCATCAAGAAACTCTTCGGAGCCGAATATGCCAACGTGCAGCCACACTCGGGCGCACAAGCCAACGCCGCAGTACTGCTTGCCGTGCTCAAGCCAGGCGACACATTCATGGGCCTGAACCTCGACCACGGAGGCCACCTCAGCCACGGAAGCCTGGTCAACACAAGCGGAATACTCTACAAACCCATAGGCTACGAACTCAACCGCGAAACACAACGTGTGGACTACGACGCCATGGAGCGCCTCGCACTCGAGCATCATCCCAAACTCATCATCGGCGGTGGCTCGGCATACAGCCGTGAATGGGACTACAAGCGCATGCGACAGATAGCCGACGAGGTAGGCGCATTGCTCATGATCGACATGGCACACCCTGCCGGACTCATTGCCGCTGGCCTGCTCGACAACCCGTTGAAGTATGCACACATAGTGACATCAACCACACACAAGACACTGCGCGGCCCGCGTGGAGGCATCATCCTCCTGGGCAAAGACTTCGAAAACCCATGGGGACTCACAACTCCGAAGGGCGAAGTGAAGATGATGTCAGCAATACTCAACTCCGCTGTGTTCCCCGGACAGCAAGGCGGACCACTCGAACACGTCATCGCAGCCAAGGCCGTTGCATTTGGTGAAGCACTGACACCTGAGTTCAAGACCTATCAGCAGCAGGTGAAGAAGAACGCCGCCGTACTGGCCAACGCACTCATCGAGCGTGGATTCAGCATCTGCTCGGGCGGTACCGACAACCACAGCATGCTCGTAGACCTGCGAACCAAGTACCCCGACCTCACGGGTAAGGTGGCCGAACGCGCACTCGTTGCTGCCGACATCACTGCCAACAAAAACATGGTGCCCTACGACAACCGATCGGCATTCCAGACATCGGGCATACGCCTCGGTACGCCTGCCATCACAACACGCGGTGCCAAGGAAGACCTCATGCTCGAAATAGCCGACATGATCGAGACAGTGCTCAATGCACCCGAGGACGAACACGTAATCACCACCGTGCGTCAGAAGGTGAACGCCACGATGAAAGACTATCCGATGTTTGCATGGTAAAAAATGCTGAATGCTTGTTGGGCCAATACAATGACAAATGCTGAATGCTTGTTGGGCAAGACGGTAGCCCAACTGCAAACCATAGTGACCGAACTGGGAATGCCGCGCTTCACTGCACGGCAAATCTCCCAGTGGTTGCATCAGAAGGGTGCTACGTCGTTCGACGAGATGACCAACATATCGAAGCGCCACCGACAGCTGCTCACCGATAATTATACATGCGGACGCAGCACATACATAGACCGACAAGAGTCGGCCGACGGAACTGTGAAGTATCTTTTCCCTACAATCGACGGCAAGGCAGTGGAAACGGTCTACATTCCCGAAGGCGACAGAGCAACACTTTGTGTGTCGTCGCAAGTGGGGTGCAAGATGAACTGCATGTTCTGCCACACAGGTAAGCAAGGATTTCAAGGCAACCTCAGTGTGGCCGACATCCTCAACCAGATATATTCCGTAGAACATGCCGACCGCCTGACCAACATCGTGTTCATGGGTCAGGGCGAACCACTCGACAACTACGATGCCCTGATGGCTGCCATTGGTATCATCACAGGCGAAGAAGGATGGGCGTGGAGCCCTCGGCGCATCACGGTATCGACGGTAGGACTGCGTCGCAACCTCGACCGTTTCCTGCGCGACAGCGAGTGTCATCTGGCTGTGAGCCTGCACTTCCCCATCCACGAGCTGAGGGAACAATACATGCCAGCCGAGCGTCAGATGCCCATAGCCGATGTCATCGACACTTTACGCCGCTACGACTGGAGCCATCAGCGTCGGCTTTCGATGGAATACACCATGTTCGACGGTATCAACGACTCTACACTCATGGCAAAAGAAGTGGTGAAACTGCTGCGCGGGCTCGACTGCCGTGTCAACCTCATACGCTATCACAGCGTGCCGGGTGTGCCACTTGCCGACACTCCACTGGAGCGCATGACTGCATTCCGCGACTACCTCACACGTCATGGCATATTCACCACCATACGCACCTCGCGCGGACAAGACATCGATGCCGCTTGCGGATTGCTGAATTCCAAGTCAAAGTCGCTTGCGGATTGCTGAATTCCAAGTCAAAGTCGACTGCGGATTGCTGAATTCCAAGTCAAAGTCGACTGCGGATTGCTGAACTTTCCAAAACAATAACGATATGAGACATTTCATACAAGCCCTGCAGATAGTGCTGGCTGTCGTCGTGATGGCCACTGCCACAGGGTGCAGACAGAAGAACGAACTGCCACGACGCAAGATACATCGTGCGCTGCTCACACCCGTGTCGAGCGGCAATCCCTACGAAGTGATGGTGGTGGCCGACGATTCGGTGTGGAACGGCTATCCAGGTCGTGCACTCAATCGTGTGCTCAACAAAGACCTGCCCATGTTGCCGCAGCCCGAAAGCACTTTCCACGTGAGCCACATCACACCCAGTCACTACGACCGTATCACCAACATATTCCGCAACATAGTGATGCTGAAGGTCAATCCGCTCACCACTCAACCTGCCATATCGGTGGAACGCAACGTGCATAGCGACCCGCAGCTCATCATGACCATACAAGGGCCATCGGCTCCGGAGCTTTCGACCTACATCACCGAACACACGCAAAGCATCATTCGCTACTTCTCGGCCGAGGAGCTGAACCGCAATGCCATGTTGCTCGAGAGCGACTACAACATCAACTTCTACAAGAAAGCAAAAGAGATGTTTGGCATAGAGCTCTTCATTCCGCAAGACTTGCTGAAGATGAAAGAGGGCACCGACTTCCTCTGGGCATCCAACGACGGACTTTCTACTATCCAAAACATCTGTGTCTACAGCTATCCCTACGTGTCGCAACGTGTGTTCACCGAGAAAGCCTTTGTTGCATTGCGCGATACATTCATGCGCCGCAACATTCCGGGCGAAAAACCAACATCATATATGTCGACAAATCACGACTATGTGCAGTGCCGTCCCATCACCGTACAGGGTCGTTACGTGATGGAAGCACGTGGACTTTGGGAGATGACCGACGACATGATGGGCGGCCCGTTCGTGTCACATTCGTCGGTCGACACCATCAATGGGCGTGTCATCGTGGTCGAAGGCTTTGTGTATGCACCCGAAAAGATGAAGCGCACCATGATACGTCGCCTCGAAGCCGCACTCTACACTCTGCGACTGCCTGGCAAACCAGCGGAGTAAAAATAAGAGAGATATATATATGGTGCTCTCTGATTATTCTGATAACTCAGATAAATCAGAGCCCCATACTAACAACATACATACAACTATGAAGAAAATAAAAGTAGGAATTACCCACGGCGATATAAACGGAGTGGGATATGAAGTGATTCTGAAAACCTTCGAGAATCCTGAGATGTTCGAACTCTGCACCCCTTTGGTGTATGGTTCGCCAAAGATTGCAACATATCATCGCAAGTCTTTCGACAGTCCGACCAACTTCTATGTGAAAGACTCGGCCTCCAAAGCCGAAGACGGAGCACTGACCATCATCAACTGCTTTGGCGAGGAGGAAGTGAAGATAGAGTTTGGAAAGGCTACTGCCGAGGGTGGCAAAGCTGCACTCGTGGCCCTCGAGCGTGCTGTGGCCGACTTGAAAGACGGACTTATCGACGTGCTTGTCACGGCTCCAATCAATAAGCACAACATACAGAACGACACGTTCCACTTCCCTGGCCACACCGAATATATCGAAGAGAAGGCAGGCAACGGACAGAAAGCACTCATGATGCTGGTTAACGGTCCCCTCCGAGTGGCACTTCTCACCACTCACGTACCACTGTCGAAGGTGGCAGAAGCGGTTACGAAAGAGAACCTCACCGAGAAAATCACTACGCTCGACCTCACACTGCGTCGCGATTTCATGATCGACAACCCACGCATCGCCGTCCTTTCGCTCAATCCCCACTGCGGCGACCACGGAGTGATAGGCACTGAGGAGGAGGAAATCATCACGCCAACCATCAACGAACTCTTCAAGCAAGGCATACGATGCATGGGCCCGTACGCTGCCGACGGCTTCTTCGGCTCGGGCAACTACACCCACTACGATGCCATCCTCGCCATGTATCACGACCAGGGACTGGCTCCCTTCAAGACACTTGCCATGGACAGCGGCGTGAACTACACGGCAGGCCTGCCCGTAGTGCGCACTTCGCCCGACCATGGTGTGGCTTACGACATAGCAGGCAAGGGCGAAGCCAACGAGACATCGTTCCGTCAGGCTATCTACACGGCCATCGACATCGTGCGCAACCGCATGAAGTATGACGAAGCACACAAGCATCCGCTGCAAAAGCAGTACTACGAAAAGCGCGACGACAGCGACAAGCTGAAGCTCGACCAAGTGACCGAAGAAGATACACTCTGATAACGCGATGTCGAAGAAAGCCCGCAACATATTCTTCATCTTCGGACTCGTGGCCATCATCGTGATGATACTCACGTTCAAGGTCAGCTTTGTCGAGATGTGGCATCACATACAACATGCCGGATATTGGATATTCGCAATACTCGGCATGTGGATTCCACTCTACTTCATGAACACCCTGGCATGGCGCATCATCATACGTGGGAGCGGCGATTGTACCATTCCGCTGTGGAAACTCTACAAGGTGACCATCAGCGGCTTTGCACTCAACTATGCAACTCCGGGCGGACTGATGGGTGGCGAGCCCTACAAGATTATGGAACTCTCGGCATACATCGGTCGCGAGCGGGCCACATCGTCGGTGCTGCTATTCGCCATGATGCACATCTTTGCCCACTTCTGGTATTGGATAACAGCCGTCATACTCTATTTCATCTTTATACCCCTCGACTTCCACATGTCCATACTCCTGCCATGCATGGCGCTCTTCTCCCTGGCAGGCATCTACCTCTTCCTGCGAGGATACAAGAACGGCATGGTGATGAAGGTAGTCAGATTCGTGTCGCACATACCAGGATGCCGAAAATGGGGACAGCGTTTCATGCAGACACACCAAGACGAACTGCGCAACATCGACAGCCAGATAGCACAACTACACAATCAGAACAAGCACAGCTTCTACGGTTCGTTCGCAATCGAATACATAGGGCGAGTGCTACAGTCGTTCGAAATCTTTTTCATGCTGCGGCTTGTGGGCATACAAGGCTCCATGCCACAGCTCTTTATGTATTCACTCATCATACTTTCATTCACATCGTTCCTGGCCAACCTCCTGTTCTTCATGCCACTGCAGCTGGGCGGACGCGAGGGCGGATTTGCCATGTCGACAGCCGAGATGAAGATGGCAGGAGTGAACGGCACACTGCTCACACTGAAAGAAGCCATGACCACAGCCGTCTTCATATCCATCATCTGCCGTGTGCGCGAACTCGTGTGGACCGCCATCGGGCTTCTGCTCATGAAACTGGGCACAAACGACCGACGGCAACCACCCGCATCAACCAAGACTTAGACGTCTAACCACACCTTGTTCAGACGTCTAATCACCCACGTTCAGACGTCTAATTACCCACGTTCAGACGTCTAATCACCCACGCGCAGCTATCTAAAACAACCATCATATACGAACAATGAAATACGCAATACTGGCAGCAGGCGAAGGCTCACGCTTGGCACAAGAGGGCATCGCGAAGCCCAAACCACTCGTGACGGTAGGCGGCGAGGCAATGATAGACCGCCTCATACGCATTTTCATGTCGAATGAAGCCGACGCCATATACATCATCACCAACAACCTGACACCACTCACAGCCGCACATATCGAGCACTTGCAAAGCCAGGGACTGCCCCTGCACCTCGTGGTTAAGACCACACCCAGCTCCATGCACAGCTTCTACGAACTCCGACGGCTGATGGGCGAAGGCCCCTTCTGCCTCACCACGGTCGACACCATATTCCGCGAAGCAGAGTTTGCCGACTACATCCAGTCATTCCTCAACGGCAGTGACGATGGCCTCATGGCTGTGACCGACTACATCGACGACGAGAAACCCCTCTACATCTCCACCACCGACGACCTACTCATCACCGGCTTCCACGACACCCTTAGTTCCGGCATCAAATACATATCGGGCGGCATCTACTGCCTGAGCCACACGTCATACCCCACACTCGACCGTTGCATCGAGTCGGGCATGTCGCGCATGCGCAACTTCCAGCGACAGCTCGTGGCCGACGGCCTCAGACTGCGTGCCTATCCATTCACCAAGATACTCGATGTAGACCATGCCTCAGACATCGTAAAGGCCGAAGAGTTTCTGAAAAGCTGAAACAACGCCCGCTATTCATTATTCATTAACCCCCAAGCATCCGCTATTCATTATTCATTATTCATTAACCCCCAAGCATCCGCTATTCATTATTCATTATTCATTAACCCCCAAGCATCCGCTATTCATTATTCATTATTCATTATTCATTAAAAGATTATGATTATAGCGTGCATATATCGCGAATCGCGCTTCTCGCCCAACATGGCAGATGCCGATGCAGCCATACTCGATGCCGTGGCGCAGCGCCTCGCGGCTCAAGGGCATGTCGTCACCCACGATGTAGACCACGCTCAGATGGTCTTCTCCATGGCACGTTCGGTCGAAAAGCTCAGCCACCTGCGGCAAGCCGAGGGTAGGGGAGTGCGTGTGATAAACTCCACACAAGCCATCGACAACTGCAACCGCACCCGTTTCACACAACTTTTCATCCGACACCACATACCCATGCCCCCAAGCATTGTGTGCACAGCCATCCCGACCATCGGCCTCAACTATCCATTGTGGATAAAGAAGGGTGAAGGCTACTCCGAACGTCCCGACGATGTGACATACGCCGCCACCCCCGACACGGCCACCCGAGCCATACAGCAGATGATGGAGCGAGGAGTGAAGTCGGTTGTAGTCAACGAACATGCGGTGGGCGACCTCGTGAAGTTCTATGGAGTGCGTGGCACCCACTTCTTCCGTTGGTATTATGCAGCCGACGGCCATAGCAAGTTCGGCCTCGAAAGCATCAACGGCAAGCAGCAAGGCTATGCATTCGACCTCAGAAGCATGATGCAAACATGTGAGCAAGCAGCAGCAGTGCTCGACCTCGACATCTACGGCGGCGATTGTGTCATCAGTAGCGACGGCACATTCAGAATCATCGACTTCAACGACTGGCCCAGTTTTTCACCATTCCGCGACGATGCAGCCGACGCAATAGCCAAGTTAGTCGTAAACCAATAAACATATCACCTCAACATAATGTCAAAACTGATAGAACAATATAAGCACGACATCAAGTCGAGCATAAAATCGGCCGACACCGAAGAGTGGCTCGACACCGTGTTCACACGCCCCATCGGATATCTGTGGGCACGACTATTCAATCATTTCGATATCCACCCCAACGTCGTCACCGTCCTCTCCATGATACTCGGTGTGGCAGCCGCAGTGTTCTTTGCCTTCGATGCCGACACCACGCGCGGATTTCTGCTCAACCTCATCGGCGTACTCTTGCTCATGTGGGCAAACTTCTACGACAGCGCCGACGGACAACTGGCACGCATGACCGGCAAGAAGACGCGCGTGGGCCGAATACTCGACGG
>JAFUSD010000218.1 GCA_017480685.1 Bacteroidaceae bacterium | reverse complement strand
GTTCTTCGGCACCGATTTTGCCGGCGGGCGCCATCAAGCACGAATAGATGAAATACCGGTGAAGTAGGAAGGCCGGACCCTCTCCCCTGCCCTCCCCCTTTATGGGGAGGGTGTCCATCCGGAAGGCCGGACCCTCTCCCTAGCCCTCCCAAGGAAAAACCTCCCCTAACCCCTCCCAAGGAGGGGAATACCATCCGGGGAGAAGACCCCCTCCCCCTGCGGGTACTCCCCCTTTCAGGTGGGAGAGTCCATCCGGAAGGAAATGGAAAAATTGTAAATGAAAAAATGGAGTGAAATAGTAAATAGTAAATCGTCAAATCGTAAATGAGATTATGAACATAATACAAAGCCTGATGGAGCTGATGGACGCATCGCCCGTCAGTTTCCTTGCAGCACAATACGTGGAGGAGCAGCTGCACGCTGCCGGATTCGTCGAACTGAAGGCCGAGGAGCCATTCCCCGACATGAGGGCTGGCGACCAATACTACGTTACGAAGAACGGAAGCGCCGTGTTTGCGCTGCGTGTCGGTCGCCGTCCTGCTGCCGAATCGGGATTCAAACTCATCTGCGCTCACAGCGACTCGCCCGGATTTCGCGTGAAGCCACATGCTGCCATGCGATGCGAAGGCAACATGGTGAAACTGAACACCGAGGTGTATGGGGGTCCGATTCTCTACACGTGGTTCGACCGTCCGCTCGGCCTTGCCGGCCGGGTGATGCTCAGGACCGATGACCCGCTCCACCCCGTCATGCAACGCATACGCACCGGCCGGCCACTTCTCGTCATTCCACATCTGGCCATTCACTTCAACCGCAGTGTGAACGAGGGCAACGCGCTGAGCAAGCAGAAAGACATGCTGCCGGTATTAGGAATCATAAACAAGGAACTGGAGGCTGACGGCATACTGCTCGATGTCATAGCTCAGGAGGCTGGATGCAGGGTGGAGGATATCATCGACTTCGACCTCTCGCTCTACGACACTACTCGGGCTACTCTCACAGGATTGAATCAGGAGTTTGTGAACAGCGGTCGCCTCGACGACCTTGCAATGGTGCACGCAGGGCTCTACGCCATGCTCAACTCCACTTTGGACGACATGACACAAGTGCTGGCCATCTTCGACAACGAGGAGACGGGCAGCGGCACGAAGCAGGGCGCAGCATCGCCTGTGCTGAAAAACATACTGACACGCATCTGCATGAAGCAAAGCGGCAGCGAGGAGGGAATGATGCAAGCCGTCGAGCGTTCGTTCATGATAAGTGCCGACATGGCTCATGCTCTGCATCCCAACTACGCCGAGAAGCACGACCCGACGAACCACCCCGTGATGGGAGGCGGTCCGGTGATCAAGATAAATGCCAACCAGAAGTACGTGACCGATGCCGACAGCGCATCTGTCTTTGCAGAGATATGCCGCAAGGCCGAAGTGCCCGTTCAATACTTCGTGAACCACAGCGACTCGGCAGGCGGCAGCACACTGGGCAATATACTCACAGCACAGATGCCGATGCGAGGCGTAGATATGGGTAACCCCATGTGGGCCATGCACAGCGTGCGCGAAACCATCTGCGTGACCGATCAGCAATACGTGTGTAAAGCATTCAAGCAATTCTACAATGAGGGGTGAAGAGGGTCTGTCCCTTATCATTTAATATAACTGATAATTACGCATCCCGCGCATATACAGAACATAATCAGGCAGAGCATCAACTTGAACATGGTGCCGATTATGAACGAAAGAAAGGAGTAGGCCGCTATTTTAACCGAGTGGCCTGCTTTTTTTGTATATATCACTTCACCCACAAACGCACCGACAAAGGGGCCGAGGATTACCCCGATGGGGCCAACAAAGATAAGCCCGGCAATGAGTCCTATGTTTGTGCCCCACATAGCATACTTGCTTCCTCCTGCCTTGTCGGTGAGTATGGTGGGTGCTATATAATCTATCACCATGCTTATCAGCACCATTATGCCCAGAACGACGGTGAGCGTTATCATGAGTGGATGTGGAAAGACGATGGTACAAAGCACCATGCCTACAAAACTGAGGGGTGCGCCTGGCAGCACGGGGAGCACAGAACCGGCAATCCCGATGACTTGCAGCAGGGCTGAAACGGAAAGTAAAATGATATCAGAGGTAGGCACGTTTCTTCAATTTTCAATCTTGTTTTCATCGTCATTATCATGATTGTCGAGTGGACTCATCTCCACTTGCTTCATGTATGCCGAAACGAGTTTGTTTTCCTTAAACTGGCGCGGGGCTTGCGAGTATATCTCATCGATTTGCGGTGTAGTGGTTGGGAAACCATACCATGCTTGCGCTTCATAACAAAGCCTGAGAAACCAGGTGATGCCGAGCGGATTGTCGAAGTTGTCGATGACGAAGCGTGTCTCTATGTTGTCGAGCTCGGCATGTAGGCGCAATTCTTCGGCACTAAGTTCTTGCATTATCTCTTCTTGCGAATATCCGTCGAGGTACATGAGGCTCTCGCGATTTGGTAGGTCGTCATATATAAGTTGAAGTGAGTCGCGCTGACATAAGAAGGCATAAAGGCGGTCGTTGAGCGGTGTGCCCTCAATCTTCACCACGTTGTTGGCTATGCTCACACTTACTCGGCCGGGTTCGAGTATCATCGGGAAATTGTCGGAACCCATATAGAGTAGCACCATCATCGACGAGTCGACGGTGCCCGACATGTCGAACTTGCCATGTAGTATCTCGCATGAATCGATGGAACGGAAGTTCACATCGTTGGCGCTGGGCTCAAACTGCTTGATGTAGGCTACTGTCCCGTCCTGGATAAATTGTGACGTGTTGCCTTCGATTACGTATTTCTCGGCACACGAAGTCAAAAGTATGAGCAATGTAATGCTGAGGAATAGATAACATTTATTTTTAATATATAATAAATAATCGATAATATATAATAGCCTTCCGGAGTGCATCTTCTCCACTTGAGAGGATAAGAGGGGGGCCGCCTTTATTACTTTATTTTCCATTTCTTCAGTCTTTCTAACTTTATTGTGTTTTTACATTGTGTTGACTCCGTAGTCCAAATACCACCACAGAGTGTTGCCAAACAGCCGGTGGAGGCGGTTGGCTCGATGCAGGGAGTCGGTCTCGTCGGCTTGTATCTCTTGGTATTGTCTGTAGTGGGCAAGCATCAGTGTATCGGCAAAGCTATTGAGCGAGTCACGGCTTATGGCACGTGCTTGCAGGAGGAGAGCCTCGCGGTAGGCACGTGGCAGCTTCATCACGTCCTCTGCATTGCTCACATCGTAATAATGTCTTATAGTGTGGTTGAATCCACGGAGGTCGGCGCTTAGCAACTTATGGCATAGCAGATAGTCGGGCAGCAGGGGGTTGGTACTGGTGTGCGGGTTCTTTCGCAGCAGTTCGAGATACTGACCTACGGAGCTGACTGAGTGGTTGGCTCTTGCGCCGAGTGCATCCTGAATATTGAGGGCGGTGAAACGCGATTCATGGCTCACCGTGTCGTTGAGTAAGATAAGCGACGTATCGGCATAGGGTTGAGGATAGTCGAACAGGTTATCGGCCAGCAATCCCTGCTTTGCAAGGGCGAATAGTCGCAGTTGGTTGAGCCGTGGAGAGGTCTGCAACGAGCGCTGCCCCACCCTGCTTGCCCCTTCATAGTCTTTGTTTAGCAGGCATTGCTCTGCTTTCAGTTCGTAGAGATAGACATCTTTGGCTGGAGCATTGGCTCCACAGGCAAGCATCATGAGCAGGAGTGTGAGGAAGTTTGTCCACAAATATCGCCCCAGGGAATAGTCGCCCGAGCTTATGCTGTCGGTCAGCCACCGTCGTGCGGTGCGCACAAACATCACATACAGCACAATGAACAGGGGCACGACCCACATCCACTGGCCGAATCCGAACTCTAATATAGTTTGGCGATGAAGGCTTGTGAGCATTGCCAGCACGACGAACGAGGGTGCATAGGTCAGTGCATACCACCGCCCTGATATGTGCGAGAAACGTGCCACGGCTTGTTGCAGGCATAGGAGCAGGATGGTGATGATAATGGCTCCCCCTGGCAGCGAATAGGTAGTGACCCCGTCTGAGAACACATATTGTGCCTCGGCCAGTACATAGCCTTGTATCTGATAGATATAAAGGAATGCAAAGGCTGCAAACAGCAGTGCACACAGTGCTTTTATGATGTTTGCCAGTGTTGCTGGTATGGGGTTGTTGTAGTTCATTATGTGTATGTGTGACTTTGCGCCACCCGTCTTGTTTCTGGATAAGGATAGGTCAGTCGGTCTTCAGGGTGAGCACCATGGCCGTACGTGCCGGTATGTAGAGTTGCAGCCACCCTTTGTGCTGACGTGCATAGAGTTTGTCGCTCATGGTGAAGTGCTCCACGCTATCGTCGGTAAGGTCGTTACCACCGAATGCACTCGAGTCGGTGTTGAGCACCACTCGATATGAGCCTTCCTTCACAAGGAATCCATAATCGGTGAACGAGCGGTTGGGGCTGAAGTTGAATACGAACAAGAGGTCGCCACGTGTGAAAGCCAGCACTTGGTCGCCATCGTTGTGCCACACTTCCTGCACTTTGGTGCGCTGGAAACCGCGCGTAGAGCCGATGAGGTGTATCATTGCAGAATCGAAGTCGCCCAGATAGTGGTAGCAGAGCTCGTGGTTATCGACGAGGTTCCACTGACGGCGTGCATACTTATAGCTCCATCCGTTGCCTTCGCGAGGGAAGTCAATCCATTCGGGATGTCCAAACTCGTTGCCCATGAAGTTGAGGTAGCCACCGTTGATGGTCGATGCAGTGAGCAGTCGTATCATCTTGTGTAGCGCAATGCCTCGGCTCACGGTGAAGTTCTCATCACCTTTGCGGAAGTGCCAATACATGTCGGCATCGATGAGTCGGAATATGATTGTCTTGTCGCCCACAAGTGCCTGGTCGTGACTTTCAGCATAGCTTATCGTCTTTTCGTCGGCACGTCGGTTGGTTGTCTCCCAGAACATCGACGATGGTTTCCAATCCTCGTCCTTCTGTTCCTTTATGGTCTTTATCCAATAGTCGGGGATGTTCATCGCCATGCGGTAGTCGAACCCGTAACCTCCATCCTTGAACGGAGCTGCAAGTCCTGGCATGCCGCTCACCTCCTCGGCTATAGTGATGGCCTTGGGGTTCACTTCGTGGATGAGCAGGTTGGCCAGTGTGAGGTAGCATATTGCATTGTCGTCTTCATGGCCGTTGTAGTAGTCGCCGTATCCTCCGAATGCCTCGCCAAGTCCGTGACTGTAGTAGAGCATGCTGGTCACGCCATCGAAACGGTAGCCATCGAAGTGGAACTCCTCGAGCCAATACTTGCAGTTGCTCAGCAGGTAGTGTATCACTTCGTTCTTTCCATAATCGAAGCAGAGGCTGTCCCAAGCAGGATGTTCGCGGCGGTCGCCCTGCATGAAGTACTGACAAGGATCGCCGGCAAAGTTGCCAAGTCCTTCGAGTTCGTTCTTCACTGCATGTGAGTGTACGATGTCCATAATGACAGCCACACCTGCAGCATGTGCTGCATCGACCAGTTCTTTCAGTTCTTCGGGAGTACCAAACCGGCTCGAAGGGGCGAAGAAGTTGCTCACATGATAGCCGAAGCTTCCGTAGTATGGATGTTCGGCAATTGCCATTATCTGTATGCAGTTATATCCGTCGGCCACGATGCGTGGCAGCACTTTCTCGCGGAATTCGGTGTATGTGCCGACTTTCTCGGCATCTTGTGCCATGCCTATATGGCACTCGTATATGAGTAGCGGCGATGTGTTGGGGCGGAACTTACGCACCTTCCACTTGTAGGGCTCGGGTGCCCACACCTGTGCCGAGAATATCTTGGTGTTGTCGTCTTGCACCACTCGGTTGGCCCATGCAGGTATGCGTTCACCCTCTCCGCCATTCCAATGGACACGCAGTTTGAAGAGGTCGCCGTGGTGCATGGCACGTTCGGGCAGTTTTATTTCCCACACTCCGTTCTTCTTGGCTTTCATGGCATATTGGGGCATCTCTGACCATGAGTTGAAGTCGCCGACGAGGTAAATGGCAGTAGCATTTGGTGCCCACTCGCGCAGCACCCATCCGCCTTGTTCGGTGCGATGAAGTCCGAAGTAGAGATATCCGTCAGCAAAGTCGGACAGTGAATCACGCCCGCCTCGGGTCAGTTCTGCAAGCTTGTCGAGTGCATGTTGGTGGCGTCCGGTGATTGCCGGTTCGAATGGCTGCAGCCACGAGTCGTTTCTCACGAGACCTATTGTTTCGTTCTTTGGATTTTGTTTTTTCATATCGCTGTGTGTGTTTGTTTATTCTTTCACTTTGAATATGATTTTCTTTATATTGACTTCGTTGCTTATGCATGGTGCATGGCCGTCGGTGGTGAAGAATACCGCAAACATGCCCGGATGCACATCGATGTACTGCTGTGGTGTGGTGCCGTCGTAGAATGTGATATCATTGTCGGCATTATAGGGTTGAGGTGTGAGCAGTGTTCGTGGAGTATATCCCATCGTCTCGGTTGTGCTGAGTGGTATTTGTATGTCGAGCATGCGGTCGTGGGTTTCGAGTCGTGCTTCAGCAGGTGTCTTGCCCTTAGCTGTGGTCACATTGACGAAGAGGTCTTCGCCGTCGATAGTGTACTTACCTTCCTCAAGGGTGTTGAGGTCGTGTGTGGCGATAAAACCCGCCACCTTTGCAAAGCGTGGGTTGAGTGCCACGTAGTTGATGAAGTTGGATAATGAGTCGAGTATCATAGTTAATGAATAATTAATAATGAATAATGAATAGCGGGTGCTTGATTTAATGAATAATTAATAATGAATAGCGGGTGCTTGGTGTACTATTGCAGGGTTTCGATTGCCCCTCGCTTGTAGTAGCCTTTGCGTATCACATTGCCGTTTTTGTCTTTCTCCACGAATGCTCCGTCGCGCAGGTCGTCTGCAAACGAGCCTTCGAATCGATTGCCCTCGGCGTCTTCCTCCACACCTTTGCCGTTGCGTTTGCCGTTTGCGAAAATTCCTTTGAACTTCGTGCCGTTGGCCATGCGCAGTACTCCTTCTCCATGCATTTCGCCGTTGACCCAGTCGCCATCGTATACATCGCCTTCTCCGTTGGTATATTTACCGCGTCCGTGCTGGCGGTCGTCGGTCCAATAGCCTTCGTATACAGAGCCGTCGGCCCATGTGTAGGTGCCGAATCCGTCTTACACTCCATTCTTAAACCCGCCCACATATTTTGCACCGTCGGCATAGGTGAAGATGCCTTGACCCTGGCGCTTGCCTTGCACATAGTCGCCTTCATACTTGTCGCCGTTGCGGAACGTGTAGATACCCTTGCCGTCCATCATGTCGCGCTTCCACATGCCTTTGTATACATCACCGTTGGCATAATTGTATGTACCATATCCTTCGCGCATGTCGCCACGCATGTCGCCATAGTAGGTAGTGCCGTCAGCCCAGTCGAAGAGTCCTTTGCCCTCCTTGCGGTCGCCTTTCCACGCTCCGCGATAGAACGCGCCGTTAGCCCATGTGTAGGTTCCTTCGCCCTCGCGCATGTCTTGATGCCATTCGCCCACATACCGGTCGCCGTTATGATAGTACATGGTGCCTTGACCCTCCTGGTAGTCGGTATACCAAAGGCCGTCATACTTGTTGCCATTTGCAAAAGTGTAGACACCGTATCCATGCTGGTGGTCGTTCATCCACGAGCCTTCATACTTCTCGCCGTCGGTAAACGAGTATACTCCCTCGCCTTGCCGTTTTCCTTTCACGTATTCACCTTCATAGGTATCGCCCGTGAGGAATGTGGTTTTACCTTTGCCGTGTGGTTTTCCGCTCGACAATTCTCCGACATACAGTCCTCCGTCCTTGGGGAATGAATATCGACCAACAGTTATCTTCTGTGCTGACAGTGTCAGTGCCGACACGGCCAGACAACCTGTCAATATATATCTGGTAATAGTCATATTTTTTACTATTTTATGGATTATGACTACAAATTTAAGGAGAAAATCCGACATACACAAACAGATTAAGATTAATTAATACTTTTTAGCATAAAAGCACGTTGATGAGTGGTCAAACACTGAGTAGAGTGACATTTTCATGGCAGAAAAGTTGCTGAACACGTCAAATGTTTGTAACTTTGCAGGCGGAAGCAAATGCGAGGATATCCTTAACAGGGTGTGAGGATATCCTCAACAAGGTGCGAGGATATCCTCAACAGGGTGCGAGGATATCCTCAACAGGGTGCGAGGATATCCTCACAAAGACGACAAACATACTTAAAAACAAAAGATATGGGTAAGAAGACATTTTCCACATTCATAGCATGCCTCATCATAGCCACCGAATGTATGGCATGGGGACAGAAAGGACACGACACCACATGTGCCATAGCAGAACGCCACCTCAGCCGCAATGTCCGCCGACACATCGACCGCGTGCTCGATGGGCAGAGCATAGTGTATTGGGCTAACTGGCTCGACAATGCAAGTCACCAACCTGAGTACGCCTATTCGCTCACATGGCACTACAAGGATATCGATGCCAACGAGACCTACGACACGGTGGAGCCTGCCGCCGACGGTGACATCGTGACCGCACTTACGGCGCAAATCGAGAAACTGAAGACTGGAAACCTGAGCCATGAAGAGGAAGCACTGGCTCTGAAGATGGTGATACACTTCGTGGGCGACCTTCATCAGCCGATGCACTTGGGACACAAGAACGACCTCGGGGGCAACCAGGTAAAGATAAAGTTCTTTGGAAGAGAAACCGACCTTCACACCGTGTGGGATACCGACCTCGTGGAAGCGGCTCATAAATGGAGCTATACGGAATGGACGACACAAATCGACCGTGTCAGCAAAAAGGAACAACGGCGCATAGCAAGCGGAACCATCGACGACTGGGCACGCTAAACCCATAACCTGGCAACCGAAGTATATGCCATGACGCCTGCCGGCACCGACATCTCTTAC